>JBAVXU010000042.1:0-2391 GCA_049698415.1 Mycobacteriales bacterium | reverse complement strand
CGCCGATCCCGATCTGCCCGAGGACCCCGGGAGGGACCGGCCGCAGCCATTCATCGACCACCCACACGTCGGTGTTGGCCAGCGGTGACCCGATCGGGACCGTGGTCTCCTCCGGTCCGAGCGGTTCATCGAGGGCGAACATCGTGGTGATGACCGAGCCCTCCGCCGGTCCATACGCGTTGATCAGCCGAGTACCGGGAAGTGCGGACTGCGCGCGGCGGACGTGAGATGCGGACAGCGCTTCGCCGCCGACGACCAACTCTGCGAGCGGGGCCAACGCCATTGGGTCCTCGTCGACGACCGTGTTGAACAACTGTGTCGTCAGCAGTGCTGTGGTCACACCGTTCTCGGCGATCAACCGGCCGAGGTCGCGGGGGCGGTAAGAGTGTTCGGGGGCGATGACCAACCGCGCGCCGGTGAGCAAGGCGCTCCACATCTCCCAGGTGGATGCGTCAAAGGACACCGACGAGATGCACAGGTAGACGCGTGATGAGTCGTAGGTGAGGAACCGCCGGTCGTCGATCAGGCGAGCGATGCCGCCGTGCGATATTTCAATGCCCTTCGGCCGGCCCGTCGAGCCCGAGGTGTAGATGATCATTGCGGCGTCGTCGACCCTCATCTGCACCGGCTCGCAGGCAGGGCCGTCTGCGGCGCCGTCCCGCAGCAGGATCTCCGCAGCGCCGGAGCCCGTCGCCAGTCCCGCGTTCTCAGCGGCAGTCAGTACGACGGCGGCGCCGCAGTCGTGGATCAGAAACGAGATGCGACTTGACGGATACGCCGGGTCGATCGGCACGTACGGCGCCCCAACGCGAACGGCGGCCACGCAGGCGACGATGTGGTCGACTCCCCGCGGAAGGAGCACGGCCACCGGGCGGTCGGCGCCTGCTCCGGCCCGCTGGAGTTCGCCACCGAGGGTGTCGGCCCGCCGGAGCAGGTCTCCGTAACTGACGGACGTGTTGCCGTCGACGAGGGCGGTCCGGTCAGGGTCGGCGGCCGCCACCGCGGATACGACATCTCCGAGGCCCTCGCTACCAAGGACGGACGGACAGGTTGGCCCGTAGCAGCGGGCCGACTCCTCCGCAGCGAGTTCGGGGCCGAGCACGTCAAGTTCGCCGATCCGTGCGCTCGTGCCACTCACGGCACCGGAAAGCACCGACCGCACCCCATGCGCGATGGAGCGCGCGAACGCGGCGTCGATCTTGTCGGCGGCGTACTGCACCCTGACCGACTCGGGTCCCACGTCCACGACAAGGGGGAACTTTGCCGACCGGACTTCGATGGGTAGCTCCGTCAACAACAGGTCGCCGAGCGTGGGCAGACGCAGCGCTTGCAGATCGGCTGCCAGGACGACTTGCAGGAGCCCTCCCGCGGCGAGCGCGGATCTCTCCCTCGCCACCTCGTCCAGGGGGGCATGAACGTGCTGCCAACCGTCGGCAACCGCCGTTCCAGCGCGTCGCAGCAGATCGCCGAACGAATCGCCGTCCTGCACGCCAAGGCGGACCGGGAGTGTGTTGACCAGCGGTCCCACAGTTGAGCTTGTCGCGGTGTCGCGAAGCGCGAACGGAACACCGATGGCCACGTCGTGACTGCCGGAGTTGCGTGAGATCACTGCTGACAGGGCGGCGACCTGCAGCGCATACACGGTGGTTGCCTCGGCGCGGGCGACGTCTGCGAGGGCAGCGCTCATCGCCCTGTCGAGAGGTACTGACATCTCGCCGCACCCGGAGCTTGCCCGGTCGGTCGGGGTCGGCAGCTGGAGCTCGGCGTAACCGTCGAGCCGGCTCGACCAGTAGCCCACGGCCGGGCCGGTGTCCCGGTTGGCTTCGGCAACAGCGACGTCGGCGAGATGCGGGGCGTTGACAGCGGCGGGCATCTGGCCGAGATATCCATCCGCCAGCTCATCGAACAGCAATTGCAGTGACGCTCCGTCGGCGACGGCGTGGTGGACGACGAACAGCACGACGTGGTCCAGCGGACCGAGAGTCCAACTCGTGCAGCGCATCAGCGGGCCGGTCGACAGGAGGAAGGGCTCGTGCGCCGCCTCATTGACTGCCGGCAGCAGGTCGGCCAACGACGAGCCGGCTGCGTCGATCCGGTGCAGGGCCGTCGGGACCTCGGCGCGAATACGCTGCACGACCTGCATCCCTGACGATTCGAGGGTGGTGCGCAGTGCCTCATGGCGGCGGACGAGATCGGCAAGGGCCCGATCGAGCCGGTCCAGATCCAGTGCTCCCCTGACGTGCAGGGCGATGGGCATGTGGTACGTACTCGACTCGGGGTTCAGCTGTGCCGCTAGCCAGAGCTGGCGCTGCACCGCCGTTGCCGGGAAGAGCCCGGTTCGCTCACCAGCCGGGGCCAGCATCCGCTCGAGCCGGGCGCGCTGCCCTGGCG
>JBAVXU010000041.1:0-3852 GCA_049698415.1 Mycobacteriales bacterium | reverse complement strand
CCCGCTCGGTGGCGATGCCGCAGCGTTCGGCCACCTCGTCGAGCGTCGGCTCGCGCTCGAGCTCCTGGTGCATCTGGCGCTGCGTGCGCAGCACCCGGTTCATGCTCTCGACCATGTGCACCGGAATCCGGATGGTGCGGGCCTGATCGGCCATCGCCCGGGTGATCGCCTGCCGGATCCACCAGGTGGCATAGGTGGAGAACTTGTAGCCCTTGGTGTAGTCGAACTTCTCCACCGCGCGGATCAGGCCGAGGTTGCCCTCCTGGATGAGGTCCAGGAACGCCATCCCGCGGCCGGTGTAGCGCTTGGCCAGCGACACGACCAGGCGCAGGTTGGCCTCGAGCAGGTGGTTCTTGGCCCGCTCGCCGTCGCGGATGATCCAGTTGAGATCCCGGCGCATCGGCGGGGAGACCTTCTGGCCACCGTCCTCGCTCTGCTTGAGCCGCTCGGAGGCGTACAAGCCGGCCTCGATGCGCTTGGCGAGGTCGACCTCCTGCTCGGCGTTGAGCAGCGCGACCTTGCCGATCTGCTTGAGATAGGCGCGTACGGAGTCTGCGGAAGCGGTGAGCTCGGCGTCCTTGCGCGCCTGGCGCAGCGCCTCGGACTCCTCGTCCTCCTCGTCCCAGGTGAACTCGGCCGCGGGGGTTTCCTCGTCGTCCGATGCGCCGAGGACGACGGCCTCATCGAGAGCCAGCCCGGGCTTGCCCGGTTCGGCCTTGTCGCCGGCCTTGGGCTTGGCGCCTTTGGCTCCGGCGGTCTTTGCTCCGGCCGTCTTGGTTGCGGCCGTCCTGGTTGCGGCCGCCTTGGCAGGCTTGACCTCCGCGAGTGTGGCTTCGGCCAGCTTGGCAGTGCCCAGCTTCTTGACTGCCGGGCGCGCTGTCTTGCCGGCCACCTTGGCGGGCTTGGCGGCCTTGGCGGCGCCGGCCGGGGATTTCTTGGCGGAGGACTTGTCGGCAGAAACCGATCCTCGAACCGCTGGGGTAGAAGTGGATCGCCTGGTCGGGCTTAGGCGTGCGGACGTGGAGTCTGCAGGTGTCACTTACGACCTCTCACGAGCTGGGAACCACGTGCAAAGCAGCGCCACGCGGATGCCCCGGTCGGAACCGATGTGGGGGCCTGGAAACGGGCCGGCACGTCAGTCTAACTCCGACCGGCCCCGGCGTGGAGCGATGGTGGTCAGTCGGCGGGTCAGTGTCGGCCGGAAACGGGGGTGTCCGGACCGGATTCGGCCGACGCGCCCATGATCGCCGCGCCGACGATGCCCGCGTTGTTGCGCAACCGGGCGATCTCCAGCGGGGTGCGGATCTTCAAGTACGGCAGCCACTTCTCCGGCCGCTTGCTGACGCCGCCGCTGAGAACGATGAGGTCGGGGGTGAAAAGCCGCTCGATGTGCTCGAGGTAGTGCTGCACGCGGGCTGCCCACTGCTCCCACGTCAGATCGTCGCGTTCGCGCGCTGATGCGGCGCCCTTGACCTCCGCATCGTGCCCGTCGAGCTCGAGATGGCCGATCTCGGTATTCGGGACCAGCCGGCCGTCGATGAACATCGCGCTGCCGATTCCGGTGCCGAGGGTGAAGACCAGGACGACACCCTGGACGCCGCGAGCGGCCCCGAAGGTGACTTCGGCCACACCGGCCGCATCGGCGTCGTTCATGACGATGACTGAGCAGCCGGTGACCTCGGTGAACAGTGCGTCGACGTCGGTGCCGATCCAGCTCTTGTCGACGTTGGCCGCGGACAGGGCGACGCCGTGCTTCACGACCGCGGGGAAGGCCGCCCCGATCGGCCCCTTCCAGCCGTGCACGTTGGCGATCTCGTCGATCACCTTGGCCACGTTGTGCGGCGTCGAGGGCTGCGGTGTCGGGACCCGGTGTCGTTCGGTGGCCAGTCGCCCGGCGCTGAGGTCGACGACGGCGCCCTTGATTCCGGTGCCGCCGATGTCGATGCCCAGCGCGGTCGTCGCCGTCGCTGTCGGCTGGGTCGTACGGGTGACTGCCCTCGCTGGCTCCGCTGACATGCGCCGGAATCTACGCTGACCTCATGACCGATGCCCTGTTGCCACTCGCGATCGACCTCGTTCGACGGGCCGGTGCACTTGTCCTGGCCGGTCGCACCTCCGCCTCCGACGACGTCTCGACCAAGTCGACCCCGACGGATGTGGTCACCGCTGTGGACCGCGCGGCCGAAAGGTTGGTCGTCGACGCGCTGCACGAGGCGCGTCCTGATGACGGCGTGCTAGGCGAGGAGGGCGGTGAGTCGACGGGCACCGGCCGGGTGCGCTGGGTGCTCGACCCGATCGACGGCACCGTGAACTACCTGTACGGCCTGCCTGCGTACGCCGTGTCTCTGGGCGCGGAGGTCGACGGCGTGATGACGGTGGGCGCCGTGCTCAACCCGGTCACCGACGAACTGTGGACCGCCGTCCGTGGAGAGGGTGCGTGGCTCAACGGCGACGTCCTGCACTGCTCGACAGTCGCGACTCTGGATCAGGCGCTGATCGCCACCGGGTTCGGCTACGACGCGCAACGCCGCAGGTCGCAGGCCGCGGTGGTGGCGACGCTGCTGCCCGAGGTCCGTGACATCAGGAGGTTCGGCGCGGCCAGCCTGGACCTGTGCTCTGCGGCAGCCGGCCGGGTGGACGCGTACTTCGAACGCGGCTTGGCGGCCTGGGACCTGGCGGCCGGCGGCCTCATCGCCAGCGAGTCCGGCTTGACCGTGACCGGACTGCGCGGGCTGCCCGCCGGACCTGACATGGTGCTGGCCGCGCCGCCGGCACTGCATGCGTGGCTCCACGACCGGTTGGTGGAGTTGGCTGCCGACGCCGGGCCCTGAGCGAGCGAGCACGGTGCAGCCGCCCAGTGGTGCGCCGCTCGTGGCAACCGAGTAGGAAAGACGCGTGACCGCCCTCCTGCTCGGCCCCGCCCTGCGCCACGTCGACTCCGAGTCGGCCACCGTCTGGGTCGAGACGGACGGGCCTTGCACGGTGGAGGTGCTCGCGCCCGGCGTGCGCGCCAGTGAGCCGACGTTCGGCGTGGCCGGACACCACTACGCGATGGTCATCATCGAAGGCCTCGACGCAGCCACCAGCTATGAGTACGAAGTACGCCTCGACGGTGAGCCTGTGTGGCCGCACCCGGATTCCCGCCACCCCCCGAGCCGGATCCGCACACTGGACCCGGATCGCCCGTTCACCCTGGTCTTCGGATCATGCCGGTTCGCCACGGTGACGGCGGTCGGCAACGACAGCCACATGGACTTCGACGCCCTCGACGCTTACGCCCTCAGGATGGCGACCATTGCCCCGCAGGCTTGGCCGGACGCCATGCTGATGGTGGGTGACCAGGTCTACGCCGACGAGACGACGGATGAGACCAGGAAGTTCATCGCGGCGCGGCGCGACATCACCGTGCCACCCGGCAGCGAGGTCGCCGACTTCGTGGAGTACACCCGGCTCTATCTCGAGTCATGGTCCGATCCGGATGCCCGCTGGCTGATGTCCACGGTGCCGAGTTCGATGATCTTCGACGATCACGACGTACGCGATGACTGGAACACCTCGCACTCGTGGCGCGAGGAGATGCAGCAGACATCCTGGTGGGAGGAGCGCATCACCGGCGGGCTGATGTCGTACTGGATCTATCAGCACCTGGGCAATCTCTCGCCGGCCGCGCTCGCCGAGGACGAGTTGTACCAACGGGTCAGGGGAGCACGTGATGCCGAGCCCCTGCTGCGGGAGTTCGCCCAGGCGGCCGACGCCGAGGCCGACGGCGCCAAGGGAGCCAGGTGGTCCTACCGCCGCGACTTCGGCCGCAACCGGCTGCTTGTCATCGACTCGCGGTGCGGGCGCATCCTC
>JBAVXU010000040.1:0-12910 GCA_049698415.1 Mycobacteriales bacterium | reverse complement strand
CCTCACCCAGCGCCCGGTCACCAGCGAGCGGCCGCGCCTTGAGCAGGGCCTGGAACTCCCAGGTCGTCGCCCATCGCTCGTAGTAGGCGACGTGGCTGTCCAGGGTGCGGACCAGCGGGCCATCGCGGCCCTCGGGGCGCAGCCCGGCGTCGACCGGCCACGCCACCTCGCCGCAGATCCCGATCAGCTGGCTGGCCAGCGCGGTGGCGGTACGCAGCGCCTCCGGATCGGCCGGCTCGGCGACGAATACGACGTCGACGTCGGATACGTAGTTGAGTTCCCGGCCACCGCACTTGCCCAGGCCGATCACGGCGAGCCGGCACGGGACGGCGTCGGCGCCGAGCCTGGCCCGGCCGATCGCGAGGGCCGCCGAGAGGGTCGCGGCCGCCAGGTTGGACATCTCGGCGCCGACATCGGGCAGGTCGGCGAGACCGCTCAGGTCGCGACCGGCCAGGACCAGCAGGCAGCGCCGATACGCCAGGCGCAGATCCGCCACGACGTCAGCGCCGACCGAGCGGGCCTGCGGCGCGTCGGCGTCCGGATCCGCACCGACCGCGCTGAGCAGGGCATGGCTGAGGTCGTCGAGGTCGGGCCGGCCGGCCACGATCTCGTCGTCGGCGAGGACCCGCCACTCGCCGGGGTGAGACACCAGATGGTCACCGAGGGCCGAGCTGGCTCCCAGCACCCGGATCAGGCGCGAGCGCAGAGCCGTCGACGTGCCCAACGCTGTACGAAGTGCCGCGGCGTCGCCCTGCGCGTCCATCAGTCGCACCAGGGTGCGCAGGGCCAGGTCCGGATCGGCGGCTGCGGCAAGACCCTCGATGACGTCGCTGTCACCGGGTCGGCGGGGCGCGTCGGCCGTGAAGTCCCACAGTGCCAGGCCATCGTCGCCCAGCAGCCGTTGCGCAAGCCCCGCGTCCGCGAACCCGAGGCGGGCGAGACTGGCGCGTCCGGTGATCGTCACGGAGCAGCGCCACCGGGCGCCGCGAGGGTCGCCCCGGCCAGCGCCGCGAAGCGTGCGGCAACCGGTTGCCAGACCTCGCGTACGTCGTCGTGCACGGCGAGGGCTGCCGCCAGGATGCGGTCGACGTCGAGGCCCTCAGCGGCCGGGTCGGCCCGCAGCTCCTCGGCCCACTCGCTGACCTGGTCGGGCGTCGTCTCGATATGGAACTGCATGCCCCATGCCCGCTCGCCGACCCGGAAGGCCTGATGCGGGTACGTCGTGCCGCTGGCGAGCAACGTCGCGCCAGCGGGAAGCTCGACGATCTCGTCCTCATGCCAAGCGATGACGTCGGGGGTGAACGGCACCAGCCCGAACAACTCGTCCTGAGCGGCAGTGTCCCGCCGGGCCACGAGTTGCGCGCCGTACTCCGGCCCCTGCGAACCCGGTCGGACCCTGCCGCCGCAGGCCTCTGCCAGCAGTTGCGCACCCAGGCAGATGGCCAGCGTCGGCGTTTGCCTGGTCACGGCGTCGCGCAGGAGTGCCTTGGTCGCTGACAGCCAGGGCGCGCCCTCGGCGCCGTTGTCGTCGACGTAAGCGAACTGAGGGCCGCCCAGCACCAGCAGCCCGTCGTAGCCGTCGATGCTCTGCGGAAGCTCGTCCCCGGCGAAGGGGCGCACGGCCACCAGGTCGGCCCCCGCGTCGGTGAGCCAGCCGCCCAGTCGGCCGGCGGACTCGGACTCGGTGTGCTGGACGACGAGCAGACGGGGTGCGGCCACGGATCGAGGCTACCGGCGGGCGATCAGAGGATCGGCAGGTAGCGCTCCAGCTCGAACGGGGTGACGACCTTGCGGTAGTCGTTCCACTCGGCACGCTTGTTGCGCAGGAAGAAGTCGAAAACATGCTCGCCGAGGGTCTCGGCCACCAGTTCGGAGCTCTCCATCACGCGGAGCGCCTCGGACAGGTTGTGCGGCAGGTCTTGATAACCCATCGCCCGGCGCTCGACGTCGCTCAGCGCCCACACGTCGTCCTCGGCGCCGGGTGGCAACTCGTACCCCTTCTCGACCCCGCGCAGCCCGGCGGAGAGCAGCAGGGCGAACGCGAGGTAGGGGTTGCACGCAGAGTCGAGCGAGCGGATCTCGACCCTGGTGGAGTTGGCTTTGCCCGGCTTGTAGAGCGGCACCCGGACGAGTGCGGAACGGTTGTTGTGGCCCCAGCAGACCGACGTCGGCGCCTCTCCCCCGGAGATCAGCCGCTTGTAGGAGTTGACCCACTGGTTGGTGACAGCAGTCAACTCCCGGGCATGCTCGAGGATGCCCGCGATGAACGACTTGGCCGTGGCAGAGAGTTGCAGCGGGTCGGCGGGATCGTGGAAGGCGTTGTGATCGCCCTCGAACAGCGACAGGTGCGTGTGCATCCCCGAGCCGGGCCGATCGGTGAACGGCTTGGGCATGAATGTGGCGTAGACACCCGCTTGCAGCGCCACTTCCTTGATGACGTGCCGGAAGGTCATGATGTTGTCGGCGGTGGTCAGCGCGTCGGCGTAGCGCAGGTCGATCTCCTGCTGGCCCGGCGCCACCTCGTGGTGGCTGAACTCCACCGAGATTCCCATCATCTCCAGGGCGGTCACCGCGTCGCGGCGGAAGTCGTGGGCGACGTCGTGGGTGGTGAGGTCGAAGTAGCCGCCGGAGTCCACCGGGGTGGGTGCCTGCCCGTCGGCACGCCCCTCACTGACCAGGAAGAACTCGATCTCGGGGTGGGTGTAGAACGACAGGCCCTTCTCGGCCGCCTTGCCCAGGGTCCGGCGCAGCACGTGGCGGGGGTCGGCCCAGGACGGTGAACCGTCCGGCATGTGGATGTCGCAGAACATGCGAGCGGCGTCGGGTTCGTTTCCGCCCTCCCACGGCATGACCTGGAAGGTGGCGGGGTCCGGCACCGCGACCATGTCGCTTTCGTAGACCCGGGCGAAGCCCTCGATCGCCGAGCCGTCGAAGCCGATGCCCTCCTCGAACGCCGATTCGAGCTCGGCCGGGGCGACGGCAACCGACTTGAGCGTGCCGAGAACGTCGGTGAACCAGAGCCGGATAAAGCGGATATCCCGCTCCTCGAGCGTACGCAGGACGAACTCCTGCTGACGGTCCATGGACGCCACCTTACGAGCCTTCGGTTACCGCAGTGTTGCGCCGGACCGGATTACGCGAGAATGGACTGCGTGCCCCAGCTACGAGTGGCGCTCGCCCAGGTCGACGTCACGGTCGGCGACCTCGACGGCAACGCCCGCACCATCATCGACTGGTCCCACCGGGCAGCCGATGCCGGCGCGCATCTCGTTGCTTTCCCCGAGATGGCCCTGACCGGCTATCCGCCGGAGGATCTCGTGCTGAGGGAGTCCTTCGGGCGGGCCAGCGTCGCGCGACTGCACGAGCTCGCCGGCGCGCTGGCCGACGCCGGGCTCGGCGAGTTGGCCGTCGTCGCCGGCTACCTCGACATCGACGGTGGCCCGCGCAATGCCGCCGCGATGATCCACGGTGGCGGGGTGGTCGCCCGCTACTTCAAGCACCACCTGCCCAACTACGGCGTGTTCGACGAGGACCGCTACTTCATCGCCGGCGAGCGTTTCGTCGTCACCAGGCTGCATGGCATCGACGTTGCGCTGACGATCTGCGAGGACATCTGGGTCCCCGGCGGGCCGTTCGGCGTGGCAGCGGCCGCCGAGGTCGGCCTCGTCGTCAACATCAACGGCTCACCGTACGAACGCGACAAGGACGACCAGCGGCTGGTGCTGGTGGCGCGCCGGGCCATCGAGGCCGGCGCAGCCGTCGCCTACGTCAACACGGTCGGCGGTCAGGACGAGCTGGTCTTCGACGGCGATTCCATGGTTGTCGGCGCCGACGGCACGCTGATCGCACGCAGTCCGCAGTACGACGAGAGCCTCCTGGTCACCGACCTCGACCTGCCCGCCGCGACCAGCGACGCCGTAGGCCCGACCCGCGGGATGACCGTCGAGCGCACCGAGATCTCCACCCTGCCGGTGCCGCCTTATCCGGCCGAGCCGCCGGTGACGGCCGAGCGGCTCAGCGACGAGGCCGAGATCTGGGGCGCCCTGGTCACCGGCACCGGCGACTACGTACGCAAGAACGGATTCACCTCGGTTGTGCTGGGACTGTCCGGTGGCATCGACTCCGCCGTCGTGGCGACCATCGCCTGCGACGCGCTCGGGCCGGCGGCGGTGCACGTCGTCGGCATGCCGTCGAAGCACTCGTCGCAGCATTCGCTCGACGATGCCCACGAACTCGCCCGCCGGCAGGGACTCCAGTGGGCAGTCAAGCCGGTCGGCCCGATCGTCGATGCGTTCGAGTCGACGGTGCACCTCACCGGGCTTGCGGCTGAGAATCTGCAGGCCCGGGTCCGCGGCACCCTGCTGATGGCGCTGTCCAACCAACACGGCCACCTGGTCCTGACCACCGGCAACAAGAGCGAATTGGCCACCGGCTACTCCACGCTCTACGGCGACAGCGCCGGTGGGTTCGCACCTATCAAGGACGTCCCCAAGACGCTGGTGTGGCGGTTGGCCCGGTGGCGCAACGCACTGGCCGAAAAGAGCGGTGACGTCGCGCCGATCCCCCTGAACTCCATCGACAAGCCGCCGTCGGCGGAGTTGGCCCCCGGCCAGCTCGACAGCGACAGATTGCCGGCCTACGACCTGCTCGACGCATTGCTCGGCGACTACGTCGACCGCGACCTGGACAGATCCGCCCTCCTCGAGCGTGGTCACAGCCCCGACCTGGTCGACGAGGTGCTCCGACTGGTCGATGGCGCGGAGTTCAAGCGCCGCCAGTACCCCCTCGGCCCCAAGATCTCCCTCAAGGCATTCGGCCGCGATCGCAGACTGCCCATTACCAACCGCTGGCGGCAGAAGGGTGACGCTGCCGAGGGCAGCCGCTAACTCCGCTGCATTCCACCGGCGCTGGGCAGCCATTGGGGGTCGCCCGGGAGTGATGGAACCCCCGCTCCGCGCTGGTCAACGGCATTTCATCGCTGATGGCGACGAGTCGATTACTGTCTGTTACCCGCTCGCGAGGAATAGAAGTTTAATGTCGCTTATTGCTTCGAGAAATTCGTCATTTGCGTCATTGCTAACTACCTTCTGTGATTAGCGGAGCCCGAGAACGGGACCCGCAACATCGGGGGATGTCTCATATGCACGCTCACAGTCCTGGCTTGCCGCGCCGTACTCGACCTCGCCGCGCCGGCGCCATCGTGCCGATCGCCGTCGCCGGGGCCCTGTTCCCCGCGCTCATCGGCCTGCTTGGTGCCGGTCCCGCAAGCGCGTCGTCGCCTGCCGCCGCCGGGTCGTACATCGTGGTGCTCAAAACCGGCGCCGATGCGCGCCCGGTCGCGAACACCATGGCGCGCCACGGCGTGACACCGAAGCAGGTGCTGTCCTCGGCCCTCAACGGCTACGTCACCACCATGACCACCGATCAGGTTGCGGCCGTGCGCGCCGACTCGCGAGTGGCCTACGTCGAGCCCGACGGGATCGTCCGGGCGACGGGCCAGACACTCCCGCTGGGCGTCAACCGCATCGATGCGGACCTCAGCAGGACCAGGGCGGGCAACGGCTGGGGTGCGGTCGGGCTGGTCAACGCCTACGTCATCGACAGCGGAATCTCCCCGCACGCCGACCTCAACATCGTCGGGCACAAGAACTGGACCGGCGACGGCAAGTACTACGACTGCAACGGGCACGGCACCCACGTCGCCGGCATCATCGGCGCCAAGGACAACGCCAGTTATGTCGTCGGCGCAGCCCCCGGCGTGGCCCTGACCGACCTCAAGGTTCTCGGCTGCAACCGCACCGGCCTCACGTCCAATGTCATCGCGGCGGTCGACTGGGTCGCGGCCAACGCGAAGAAGCCGGCCGTGGTCAACCTCAGTCTGAGCGGCCCTCCCTCGGACGCGCTGGACACAGCGGTACGGAACGCGGCCGCCAAAGGTGTCCTCATGGTGATCGCCGCCGGCAACGACGGTGCCAACGCGTGCAACTACTCCCCCGCCAGGGCCGGCGCGGGAACCGACAACGGCATCATCACCGTCGGGGCGACCGATGCCAGCAACGCCGCAGCCTCCTTCAGCAACTACGGCCCCTGCGTGGACATCTGGGCACCCGGAGTCGCGGTCCTGTCCACGTGGAACAACGGCGGCATGGCGACGATGTCGGGCACGTCGATGGCCGCTCCGCTCGTCGTCGGAGCCGGGCTCCTCTACGAAGCGATGTACAAGACGACGTACATGCCCAGTGCCGAGCGGATCATCAAGTCCAGGTACCTCGCCACCGGTAAGAAGAGCCGCGACGGCCGGCCCATCAAGATCGTGTACGCCCGCAGCTACTGATCCGGTGTGTGACGAGCCCGACAATGCGGCCGGGCCCGCCGCGTGCGACGATCAAGTCAGCCCGGGGACGTCACTAAGACGCCTCGAGGAAGAGATGAGGGTCACTGTGGATGCCTCCGTCGAGCCGTCGCTGTACGGCGGCCCAGTCAGCCGCCGCGTCACCGTCAACGACCTTCGGGCAGCCAAGGAGCGCGGCGAGCGCTGGCCGATGCTGACGTCCTACGACCAGTACTCCGCTGAGATCTTCGACACCGCCGGGGTGCCGGTGCTGCTCGTCGGCGATTCGGCCGCCAACAATGTCTACGGCTACCCCGACACGATGGCGGTCACCATCGAGGAACTGTTGCCGCTGGTCCGCGCTGTCTCGCGGTCGGCCCGGCGTGCCCTGGTGGTCGCCGACCTGCCTTTCGGGTCGTACCAAGTCTCACCGGCGCAGGCCCTCGAGACCGCCATCCGGTTCATGAAGGAGGGCGGCGCCCAAGCGGTGAAACTCGAGGGCGGCAGCCGGGTCGCACCGCATGTTGCGGCCGTGGTGTCGGCCGGCATCCCGGTCATGGCACACATCGGCTTCACCCCGCAGAGCGTGCACACCCTCGGTGGCTACCGGGTGCAGGGCCGCGGCGACTCCGGTGACCAACTGGTGACCGACGCCCTCGCACTGCAAGAGGCCGGCGCGTTCAGCGTCGTGCTCGAGATGGTGCCGGCGGATGTCGCCAAGAAGGTGACGGCCGAGCTCACGATTCCCACCATCGGCATCGGTGCCGGCGTCGACTGCGACGCGCAGGTGCTCGTCTGGCAGGACATGGCCGGCCTGCGCGGTGGCAAGCTGCCGAAATTCGTCAAGCAGTACGCCGATCTGCGCGGAGTGCTGGCCGGGGCCGTCGCCGACTTCGCCGCAGACGTGCGCGCCGGCACGTACCCCGATGGGGAGCACTCCTACTCCTGAGGCCGGCTCGCGTCTAGCGGCGTGAGCTGTTCCTCCAGAACATCGCGCGCCTCGACCAGCGACGGGCCGTACCACGTCAGGTGCCGCCCGCTCACCAGGGCGACCGGTAGCCCCGGGAACGCCTCAGGCCCGTCCTCGGCGCTGAACGCGTACGGCTCATCGGGCAGGACCACTGCGTCGGCACCGGCGCTGCGCACGTCGTCAACGACGATCCTGGGATATCGCTCTGTCGCTCCGGCGTAGGCGTTGGCCACTCCGAGCCGCCGCAGCACGTCCCCGGCAAACGTGTCAGCCCCGAGCACCATCCACGGTCGGCGCCAGATCGGCACCACCGCCGTCCACCGGGGCGGCGAACCGTCGTACGTCGGTGACCAAGCACGTTCGGCTGCGTCGATCCAGTTCGGTACGCCTGCACCACAGGCCAGCAGCATCCGGGTCAGCGAGGTGAACGCCTGCGCCAACGTCCGCGGATTGGTCACCCACACCGCGATGCCGTCACCACGCAGGGCGGCCACGTCCTGCGGCCGGTTCTCCTCCGCGTTGGCCAGGACCAGGTCGGGCGCGCACTCTCGTACCGCGTCCAGGTCGGGCGACTTGGTGCCCCCGACCCGTCGGACCCGCAGATCTGCCGGATGGGTGCACCAGTCGGTGGCTCCGACCAGCAATCCCGGGGCGCTGACCGCCACCGACTCGGTCAGCGACGGCACCAGCGAGACGATGCGCTGTGGCACCGGTGCGTCGGGCAGTCCGGTGCCCAGGTCGTCCTCAGACATCGGTGAGCCGGATCCCGGCGTGCGCGCGGTATCTGCGATTGACAGCGATCAGGTTGGCCGTGAGCGCTTCAACCTGATGGCAATTGCGCAGAGCTCCGGCGTAGATCCCGCGCAGCCCGGCCATCCGTCCGGCGAGTTCGCACACCAGGTTGGTCGATGCGCGGTCGTCGCCGACGACCAGGACATCGCCTTCGAGCCGTTCGACGGATGTGTCGGCCAGCAGGACCGCGGAGAGGTGGTGGAACGCGCCGACGACCATGCTGTCCGGCAGCAACGCTGCAGCTTGCTCGGCTGCGCTGCCCTCGGCCACATGCACCGGGTAGGCCCCCCGATCATCGAAACCGAGCGGGTTCACACAGTCGACGACGATCTTTCCGTGCAATTCGGACACCAAGGACGCCACGGTGGCAGCATGCCCCGCCCAGGGCACCGCGATGACCACGACGTCAGCAGCCTGCGCTACCGCGGTGTTGTCAGCACCGACCACCTCGGCACCGGTCGCCTCGGACAGCTCCGCGGCTGCCTTCTGAGCGCGCTCGGGATCGCGGGAGCCGATCAGCACCCGGTTGCCGGCAGCAGCGAACCTGGTTGCCAGCCCCCGGCCCTGCGGGCCGGTGCCGCCGACGATTCCGACCGAGACAAGGCTCGCGTCCCGTTCGCCCGACGGCATGTGGGCCATGCGTTCCTCCCGGCTGACGATCGGCACGACGTGTGGCGTCATCCTCGCAGCCACCTGCAGCCGGCTCGGCCACAGGCCGCCGTCGGCGGAGCACAACGAGAGGCAGCCAGCCGCTGGATCGCGGCTGGCTGCCCTTCTCGCTCACGGTGATTACGCGGTGACAACCGCGTCCTGCGCGCAGATCAGCGCTTCTTCGCGGCCCTCTTTGCAGGAGCCCGCTTGGCTGTCTTGCGTGCCGTGGTCGTCCGCTTCGCTGTCGTTCGCTTGGCAGCGGAGGTCTTCTTGGCCGTCGACTTCCGGGCCGTCTTGCGGGCGGTCGTCTTCTTGGCTGCCCGCTTCCGAGCCGGAGCCTTCTTGGCGGTCGACTTCCGAGCCGGCCGCTTCGCGGCCTTCTTGGCGGTCGTCTTCCTGGCCGTGGTCTTCTTGGCGGTCGACTTCCGAGCCGCCTTCTTGGCAGGAGACTTCCGTGCCGTGGTCTTTCGTGCCGTGGTCTTCTTGGCAGTCGACTTCCGGGCTGTGGTCTTCTTTGCAGTCGACTTCTTGGCCGCCGAGGTCCGCTTAGCAGACGACTTCTTAGCCGCCGCCTTCCTCGCCGGCCGCTTCGCAGCCTTCTTGGTTGCCGCCATGTACTTCCTCCCTAGGTGGTGCTCGTGACTCTAATGAAAGACCACATGTGCATAACGTCAACGCGCCACGCCGTAGTTTGCGTCGGCATCATTCGCCATGCCTCAGTGTGCTTTTCAGAGCCGTGGCCTTTGTCAGCGGTAAACCGTCAACAAAAACCCTTGCTGCGGTTGACTTTCGGTGCCAGCCGCTAGTGTCGGCCCCGCTCGCATATGGCATACGTGCTGGTGACACCGTTACTAACAATAAAACAACCATTCGTGTCTTCGCAGCCGAACCGCACAGACCGTTTTGAGCGAAGTCTGCGGCCGATTCGGCTGGTCCACAAAGGACGCGCACGACTTTTGTCCGTATCTTCGACGCGCGAGCTCCTGCTGACTCTCCGCATGTCAATCCACATGTCTGTCCACTGTGGAGCGTGAACGTCATGCGCGGTTGATCGCGCACTTGTGCACCTTGTTTGCGCGGCTGTTGTTGCGCGCGTACTCACGCTTGAGCGCACGCTCAAAAAGGCGCGCACAGTCGACGCGGCGAAGTCAAAGCGCAACGACCGTCACGAACACGGCCCGATTGCATCCGGTCGCGAAGTGTGTGCTCGGTCAGTGCATTCACCTGTACGAGCCAATTCACTCTGCCGGATCGATCGCCATCATCGGGTGTCCGATTCCTGCCGCGCCCATGAGCGCGTTCCAACAAAGAGGTAAATCGACGGTTTGTCGGATGAGGAAAATGGCGGGGGCGACGGACGAGTCGGCCTGTACGCCGGGTTCTGTGACCGGAGCGCCTTGCGGCATTGCCCCGGCCGGCGGCCATCCCTCTACGCCTGCCGTCGCCGACAGGCTCTAGCGGTCTACCCGCAGGCTCGGGCGGGCCGCCCTCGAACGCCTGCGCAGATGCTTGGCCGGAGCCGCGCACCGTCTTGACCTTGCTCCGGGTGGGGTTTGCCGAGCCGCCCAGGTCACCCTGGGCGCTGGTGGTCTCTTACACCACCGTTTCACCCTTACCTGACCGCCGATCAAGGATCGACCGCCAGGCGGTCTGTTTTCTGTGGCACTTTCCCGCGGGTCGCCCCGGGTTGCCGTTAACAACCACCCTGCCCTGTGGAGCCCGGACGTTCCTCGGCAGCCCTGCTCACGCAGGACCGACGCGACCGCCCAGCCGACTCGTCCGCCGTGGCGGTGATCCTACGCCGGGGACGACGCCGCGGGGTCGGCCGGCGACGGCTCGGTCCGTGCGGTGCGCAGGTGCGAGGTGTCGTTGACCCGCTTCACCACTGCGACGCCGTCGGGGTACCAGTCGATCTCGGAGATGCCGGTGAGATCGAGCTGCATGCGGTAGAGCGAGTGAGCGGGCGCGTCGAGGGCCAGTCGCAGGAGCGTCTTGATGGGCGTCACATGCGACACGATCACGACGGTCTCGGCGGGATGGTCGCGCACGATGCGGTCGCGCGCGGCGCGTACGCGTGTGGCTGTCGCTGCGAAGGACTCCCCGCCCGGCGGTGCCACCTCGGTCGAGGCGTACCACGCGTCGAGTTCATTGGGACCGCGCTCGCGTACCTCGTCGAGACTGAGCCCGTCCCACTCGCCGAAATCCGTTTCGGCGAGCCCCTCGTCCTCGACCACCGGCAGTCCGAGCAGGTCGGCCACGATGTCGGCCGTCTGCCGCGCCCGCCGCAGCGGCGACGCGATCACCGCTCGGACGTCGGGCACCTCGGCCACCCGTGCGGCCAGCGAATGAGCCTGCCTGACACCGACGTCGGTCAACTCGGCCGGCCCGCGGCCGCTGAACCTGCGCTGCACCGACAGTGGCGTCTGGCCGTGCCGCAACAGCAGCATGGTCGTCGGGGGCGACAACTCCGGAGCCCAGCCGGCCAGCCGGTTGGGTACGGAGGCAGGTGTGCTCTTGGGGGCGCGGGTGATCCCTGCAGCAGCGTCCATCGCCTCGTTGGCCAGCCTGTCGGCATGGGTGTTGCGCGCTCGTGGGATCCAGCTGAACTTCACCTTGCCCAATTGCCGGACCAACGCCGCTGCCTCGGCCGCCAGTGGCTGCATGTCCGGATGCTTGACCTTCCAGCGTCCCGACATCTGCTCGACCAGCAGCTTGGAGTCGAGCCGGACGTCGACGTCACCCCCGCCGAGTTCGACGGCAGCCTCCAGCCCGGCGATGAGCCCGCGGTATTCGGCAACGTTGTTGGTGGCCCGCCCGATCGACTCGGATCGTTCGGCCAGCACCTCACGTGTGCCGGCATCCCGGACGACCGCGCCGTAACCTGCCGGACCCGGGTTGCCGCGCGACCCTCCGTCAGCTTCGACCAGCAGCTTGCGCGTCACAGACCCGACTCGGGGGTACGGATCAGGATGCGGCGGCACTCCTCGCAGCGCACCACTTCATCAGCCGGGGCCGATCGCACGGCGGCGAGGTCACCCCCGGACAACTCGAGGTGGCAACCCTCGCAGCGGTGGCGGTACAGCCGCGCCGCTCCCGTGCCACCGGAAGACTCCCGGATCCGTTCGTAGAGCGCCAACAGGTCGGCAGGCAGGTCGGCAGCCGTGGCTTGCCGCTCCACCTGCTGTTCGAGAACGCCGGCGTCGATCTCGGCGGAGGCTTTGTCGCGTCCGGCCGTGGCGACCTCGAACGCCGCATCGGCGGCGTCGAGCTGCGCAGTCACCGCGTCGAGTTGCTTGCCGGCGTCTTCCCGGCGCTCCATCAGCTCGAGCAACTGGTCCTCGAGGTCGCCCTGTCGCCGCGCCAGGGATCCGACCTCGTGCTGCAGGCCCTCAGCCTCCTTGGGCGAGGTGCTGACGGCCATCCGCTGCCGGTCGCGGTCGGCCCGCCCGCGCACCTGCTCGATGTCGAGCTCGAGTTTGCGCTGTTCGCGGTCGAGGTCGCCGACCTCGGTCTGTGCGCGTACGACATCCGCTCCCAAGGCCTCCTGCCGCACGGTCAGCTCGGCGAGCTGGGTCAACTCGGGCAGCGTGGCGCGCCGGTGTGCCAGCCGGTCGATGGCACTGTCGATCGCCTGCAGGTCGAGTAGGCGCAGCTGATCCTCGGGTTGGGCGTTCACGGCGCGCTCGATGACTCCTTCGTCGACGGCAGGTGCATGCTCCACGCATCGGTGACCAGCTCGGACACCACGGTCTCCACCGTATCGCCCAGCCGAGCGCGCAGCAGTTGAGCAGCGTCGTGCAGCCAGGGCTGCTCGGTCGCCCAATGCGTCGCGCACACCAACGCCGGCCCATCGGCCTCGATGTGCTCGGCCGCGGGATGGTGGCGCAGGTCAGCGGTGAGGAACGCGTCGGCACCCGCCGCAGCAGCATCGGTCAGGAAGGCATCCCCCGCTCCCCCTGACACCGCCAACGTGCTGACCATGCGGTCGGGGGCGCCGGTCGCGCGCACCCCACTCGGCGTCGCCGGCAGCACGTCGGCAGCCATGGCGAGCAGTCGGCCTACGGTCACCGGCTGCGCCAACCGCCCGACCCGGCCGAACCCGCGCCCGCCCGGCAGCGGAGCCAGCTCGAATACGTCGAAGGCGGGTTCTTCGTACGGATGAGCCG
>JBAVXU010000039.1:0-22060 GCA_049698415.1 Mycobacteriales bacterium | reverse complement strand
GGCAGAGCAGCGGCAACGCGGCTGCGACCCCGGCATGGCGCTCGACCGCCGCATGCCGAGCGAGTGCGCCCACGCGTACCCCACCGTGCTCGACCTCGATCCCGCCGAGCTCACTGCCCAAACGGTTGATGTCGACGAGGTGGGCCGGCGCGGCCAGCCGCATGTTGAGCAGCGGCACCAGACTCTGTCCACCCGCGAGGACCTTGCCCTCAGCGCCGAGTTCGCCGATCAGCCGCAGCGCCTCGTCGACATCCTCAGGTGCCGAGTAGGCGAACGGTGGCGGCTTCACCAGACGATCATCCCCTCCCGGCTCAGCTGCGCCGCCGAGAGGTCCGGTCTGTACGCGGGTCACCCGCGCCGTGCTCGAAGCCGGCCTCGCCGAGGGAGGCCTCGTCGGCGTCGCGCATGTACTTCGGGGCGACTGCCCGGACCAGGTGATAACCGATGACGGTGACCAGCGTGCCGAAAGCGATGCCGGCCAACGAGAAGTCGTTGGTGATCTTGAGGCTGGTATTGCCGATCGCGATGATGATTCCGGCGGCGACCGGCACGAGGTTGATCGGGTTGGCGAAGTCGACCCTGCTCTCGATCCAGATCTTCGCGCCGAGCAGGCCGATCATGCCGTACAGCACGACGGTGATGCCGCCGAGCACGCCGCCGGGCGTGGCGGCGATCAGCGCGCCGAACTTCGGGCAGAGTCCGAAGAGGATCGCCACCAGGGCGGCGACGTAGTAGGCCGCGGTGCTGTAGACGCGGGTGGCGGCCATGACGCCGATGTTCTCCGCGTACGTCGTCGTGGGTGAGCCGCCGACCGAACTGGCCAGCGCCGTTCCGACACCGTCGCCGAACAACGCCCGGCCCAGCGTGCGATCGAGGTCGGTCCCGGTCATGGCTGCCACGGCCTTCACGTGACCGGTGTTCTCGGCGATCAGCGCGATGACCGCAGGCAGGGTGAGCAGGATGGCCGAGGTCTTGAGGTCAGGGGCGTGGAAACTCGGCAGTCCTATCCAGTCGGCGCTCTTGACCGCATCGACGTTGACCCGGAAGTGCTCGGTGACCTTGCCGGCCCCGGGGTCGAAGGAACTGATCTTGCCGAAGATCTTGTCGGCGAGGAAAGAGATCGCGAAGCCGAAGACCAGGCCCAGGAAGATCGCGATACGGGCCATGAAGCCGCGCAGTACGACGGTGGCCAGCACGACGAAGGCCAGCGTGAGCAGTGCGACCCACTGGTCCTGCGGCCAGTAGACGTTGGCCACCACCGGGGCCAGGTTGAACCCGATGAGCATGACCACGGCACCGGTCACCACCGGGGGGAGGATCTTGTGGATCACCTCGGCGCCCAGGAAGTGAATAACCAGGCCCACCGCCGCGAGCACGAGCCCGGCGACCAGGATCGCGCCGGTCACCGTCGCGCTGTCACCCCCGGCGGCCCGGATCGCGGTCACGCCGCCGACGAAGGACGCGCTCGTGCCCAGATAGCTCGGCACCTGACCGCCGACGATGATCAGGAACAGGATCGTGGCGACCCCGGACATCATGATCGCCAGGTTGGGATCGAGGCCCATGATGATCGGGAAGACGAAGGTCGCGCCGAACATCGCCACGACATGCTGCGCGCCCAGGCCGATGGTCCGGCCCCATGACAACCGCTCGTCGGGACGCACCACCTCACCGGGTGGTGGTGTCCTGCCGTCGCCGTGCAGTTTCCAGCCGATGCCGCCGATCGCCATGATCGCCCTCCAGGGCCGATATCGCCGCCCGGGCGCGACGCTCCCGAGGCGGCTGGAAACTGGGACTGCCGGGGAGTCTGGCACCGACCGAACCGCGGAAACAAGGCTTCGCGGGAGTCGGGGGTGGGTAGCCAGCAATAGCGGCGGGCCGTTAGCGTGCCCCTATCCGCAGGAGGTGGCCTCCCCCACGTGACAGCAGTGCAGATTCCGGCCCCTGCCGTACCCCCCGCCGACGCCCGGCCTCCGCTGGCGCTCGGCGCGGCCACCAGCCAGCGGCTCGGCGAGATCGTCAACGGGCCAGTGCGCACCGCCTTGGTACGCGCGGCATTCCCGTCCGCGGTATACCTCGACTCGGGTCGCGGCATGCTCGCCGTGGTGTCCGTCGACGGGCTGCGCCTGCCCATCTCCATGGTCGTCCCCGCTTCCAGCGCGACCGCGCCGTTCTCGGAGGTCAGCGCGGGTGATGGGGCCACCGTCGGCGCCGGGCGGGTTCGCGCGGGCGGTCTCGAACTCTCGGTTGCCCGCTGGTGGGCACCGCTTCGCCCTCCCGCGCTGGTGCGCCCCGAGCACCTGCCGGCCCGCGCCGCACGGTTGGCCCGGATCCTGCAGGCCCGGCGGCGCACGCTGTCGGACGCAGTGGGTGCCCGGCTGGCAGGTGTCGCCAGTTCCGTACGCAGCAGGAGACAGTTCGGCGCGGTGCCGGCATCGCTCGTCGGACTCGGAGACGGCCTGACGCCCGCCGGCGACGACGTACTCGCCGGGCTGCTGCTGTCCCTGCGCTATCTCGGCCGACCGGCCTGCGCCGACCTGCTCTGGGCGGCCATCGCCGAGTCCGTCCCGCGCCGGACGACCGCGTTGTCCGGCGCCCTGCTGTCGTGTGCCGCGGCCGGCGACACCGTGCCGCAGGTGATTCACGTGCTCTCCGCACTCGCCGGTCACCGGCCGTTGGAGCCGGCACTTGACCGACTTCTCGCGATCGGCTCGACGTCGGGCTCGGCCATCGCCCACGGACTGCTGGCCGGCGCAACCGGCCCGTGACCGACGTCGTCGAGATCCGCCGCGGGGCCTACCACGACTCGGTGAGCCTGATGCAGGCCAGCCGTACCCTCCAGCAGACCCCAGGGGTCACCGCCGCCCTGGTCGCCATGGCCACCGAACTCAACGTCGAGATGCTCACCGGGATGGGCTTCGATGCCCCCGCCGATGTCGGCCCGAACGATCTGCTGGTGGCGATTCGAGCCGACGACGACGCCGCGCACGCGGCCGGGCTGTCCGCTCTCACCGAGGCGTTGCGTGCTCGCTCGTCCGGGACGGAGGGCGGCCTGACCGGCGGTCAACCCGCCCGCACGATCGGTTCGGCTGCCGCTCGCAGCGGTGCGACCCTGGCGATGGTGTCCGTCCCCGGTGCTCATGCCTTCGTCGAGGCGATGGACGCGCTGGAGGCCGGGATGTCGGTCCTCGTCTTCAGCGACGGAGTCCCGGTCGACCAGGAAGTGCTCCTCAAGGACGAAGCCGCCCGGCGAGACCTGCTGGTCATGGGACCCGACTGCGGCACGGCGATCGTCGGCGGCGTCGGCCTGGGCTTCGCCAACGTCGTACGCCGGGGAGCCGTCGGCATCGTCGCCGCATCCGGCACCGGTGCCCAGCAACTGTGCTGTCTGCTCGACGCGGCCGACGTCGGGGTCTCACATCTACTCGGCGTCGGCGGCCGTGACCTGTCGGCCGACGTGGCCGGCCGGTCGACGTTGCAGGCACTGGCCGCGCTGGCGGCAGATCCGGCGACCGAGGTCGTCGTGGTCGTCTCGAAGCCCCCGGCAGCCGCCGTGGCCGACCAGATCCGGGCGTTCGCCGACACCATCGACAAGCCGGTGGTCTTCGGTCTGCTCGGGACCGGGCGACCCGACCTCACTGCTGTGGCGACCGAGGTGCTCCGAGCGGTAGGCGCGGACGTTCCCAGCAGCTGGCCCGAGTGGCCGGCCGGAAAGCCCCAACAGCCGCGCCCGGGGTCACTGCGCGGGTTGTTCTGCGGCGGCACCCTGTGCGACGAGGCGATGATCATCGCGTCCTCGACCCTGGGGCCGATCGCCTCGAACATCCCGCTGGACCCGGCGTGGGCGCTGGGCAGCGACCTGCGTTCCTCCGGTCACTTGATGATCGACTTCGGCGACGACGCGCTCACCGCCGGGCGACCACATCCGATGATCGACCCGACGCTGCGTACCGAGCGCCTGCAGGCCGAGGCGGCCGAACAGGCAACGGCAGTGGTGCTGCTCGACGTCGTCCTCGGCCATGGCGCCGCGGCCGATCCGGCGGGTGATCTCGCACCGGCGATCGCGGCCGCCAGGCGTCGCGCAGCTGACGACGGCCGCGACCTGGCCGTCGTGGTCTCGTTGTGCGGTTGCGCCGATGACCCACAGGGGCTCGAGGCCCAGGCCGCGGCACTGGCCGGCGCCGGTGCGCACGTGTTCGCGTCCAACGCCTCCGCCGCGCGCTATGCGGTGTCCCTCGTGAGCCCGGCATGAGTCAGGACGCGGAGGACTTGACCGGGACGCTGGGCGGTCTGCTCAGCACCGAACCGGTCGTCGCCGCCGCCGGGGCCGACCTGCTCGCCGAGGCCCTGGAGGCACAGGCCGTGGCGGTCGAGCGGGTCGACTGGCGTCCGCCCCCCGAGGGGTCGGCGCGAGCCTTGGCGCGGGTATTCGCCGACCCCCGGCGCACCCGCGCCAACGCCGCCGCGCTGCAGCGGGTGCTCGCGGTGTCACCGCAACTGGTCGGCGTGGCACCTGCAAGCGAGGTGCTCGGGCTGGAGCCGGGCACGTTCCTGCATGCCGGGCCGCCGATCACCTGGGACCGCGCATCCGGCCCGATGCGCGGAGCCCTGATCGGCGCGATGCTGTTCGAGGGGCTGGCCGACACGCCGGAGCAAGCCGAGACGGCACTGGCCGATGGTGCCGGGATCACGCTCGCGCCCTGCCACGAGCACGCTGCGGTGGGGCCGATGGCTGGGGTGGTCAGCCCGTCGATGTGGATGTTCGACATCGCCGACGCAACTGGCAACGACGGGCGCCGCGCCTATTGCTCACTCAACGAGGGCCTGGGCAAGGTGCTGCGCTACGGCGCGTACGGCCCCGACGTCCTCGACCGGCTGCACTGGATGTCACGGGTACTCGGCCCGTTGCTGAAGACCGCGGTCGGCAAGCACGGCCCCGTCGACCTCGGCGCGATCATCACCCAGATGCTGCAGATGGGCGACGAGGGCCACAACCGCAACCGCGCCGGAAGCCTGCTCTGGCTCAAGGAGGTGCTGCCGGCCCTGATCGACAGCGGTGCGGCGTCGGCCGACGTCGCGTCCGCCGTCGCCTTCATCGCCGGCAACGAGCACTTCTTCCTCAATCTGGGCATGCCGGCCTGCAAACTGGCCCTCGACGCCGGCCGGGACGAACCCGGTTCGACGCTCGTCGTGGCGATGGCCCGCAACGGCACCGACTTCGGGATCCAGGTCTCCGGCACGGGCGGTACGTGGTTCACCGGTCCGGCCGAGGTTCCCGACGGCCTGTTCCTCGGCGGTTACGGACCCGACGACGCCAACCCCGACATCGGTGATTCGGCGATCACCGAAACCGCCGGCATCGGCGGATTCGCGATGGCCGCGGCACCGGCGATCGTGCGCTTCGTCGGCGGCGAGGTGGGCGACGCCTTGACGGCGACCCGGTCGATGTACGAGATCACCCTCGCCGAGCACCCGGCGTACCAAGTGCCGATCCTGTCCTTCCGTGGCACGCCGACCGGGATCGACGTGACCAAGGTCGTCCGCACCGGAATCCTTCCGCAGATCAACACCGGGATGGCCGGCAAGGTGGCCGGCACCGGTCAGGTCGGCGCCGGGCTCGTCAACCCGCCAGCGGAGTGCTTCACCGCAGCGTTGGAGGGGCTGGCGACGGCGATACCACCGGGCTGACCCCGGAGGGTCCTCAGCGCTTGCGAGCCAAGGTGAGGCCGTCGGCGATCGGGATCATCGAGATCGTGACCCGATCGTCGTCGGCCAACCTGTCGTTGAGCTCACGCAATGCCCGGGTGTCCTCGTCGTCGGCCTCGGCATCGATGATCCGGCCACTCCACAACACGTTGTCGAACAGCACGACGCCACCGGGACGCAACAACCGCAGCAGGCGGTCGTAGTAGCCCCCGTAGTTGCTCTTGTCGGCGTCGACGAAGGCGAAGTCGTAGCTGCCCCCCACCCCCTCGCCGAGCAGGGCGTCGAGGGTGTCCAGGGCAGGACCGAGCCGCAGGTCGATCCGGTCGCCCACGCCGGCGTCGGCCCAGTAGCGGCGGCCCATCGACGTCCACTCCTCGTTGACGTCACAGCAGATCAGCTGCCCATTCGGAGGGAGGGCGAGGGCGACGGCGAGCGCGCTGTAGCCGGTGAACGTGCCCACTTCGATGCATCGCCGCGCCCCGGTCAACTCGACGAGCAGGCCCATGAAAGCGCCCTGCTCGGGCGCGATCTGCATGCCGTGATTGGGCAATGCGTGCGTCTCCTCCCGCAGCCGGCGCAGCACGTCGGGTTCGCGAGCGCCGACCTTCAGCAGGTAGGCATGCAGCTCGTCGGAGAGCCCGATCGATTTCCCGCTCATGAGCGCACCTCGGCCTTCTGCTACGGAGACATCCGGTCAGCCCACCCAGGGTAGGTTCTGCCCATGGCCTCGCAGGGCAATGACGACTTTGCCGCCCGCCGGGACGAGCTTGCGGCCGCGTATCTGCTGCCGGTCGCGCAGCGGCCTCCCTCCCCCGGCCGCGGCATCCACCATGCCGCCCTCATCTGCTCCGACGTAGCCCGCACGATCGACTTCTATCAAGGTCTGCTCGGCTTCCCGCTGGTCGAACTCGTCGAGAACCGGGACTATCCCGGCTCCACGCACTTCTTCTTCGATCTGGGCAACAGCACGCTGCTCGGGTTCTTCGACTTTCCGGGGCTGGGCCTCGAGCAGTCGGTCGAGGCCATCGGTGGCGTTCAACACATCGCCATCTCCGTCCCCCGCGAAGTGTGGGAGCAGCTTCGCCAACGACTTGACGAGGCGGCGGTGGACTACACCGGCCCCGAACGCGGCATTGCCGAATCCATGTACTTCCGCGACCCGGACGGCATCGGCATCGAGTTGCTCAGCGACCCGCTGATGTTCTTCGCCGGCCGGCAGCTGGACGCGTAGGAGACACGCTGTGCAACTTGGCTTCGGACTGCCCTCTGCCGGTGCGTGGGCGACGCCGCAGAACATGCGGCAGATCGCGACCAGGGCCGAGGAACTCGGCTACTCCAGCCTCTGGACGTTCCAGCGGCTGCTGCACCCGGTCGACGGCGAGTGGGGACCGGCGTACCACTCCGTGGTCGACCCGATCACGGCGCTGGCCTACGTCGCCGGGGTGACGTCCCGCATCCGACTGGGTGTCGCGGTCGTCAACATGCCGTACTACGCACCCGTGGTCCTCGCCAAGGCGCTGACCACGCTCGACCTCGTCTCGGCCGGCCGGCTGGATGCCGGACTCGGCCTGGGCTGGGCACCCCCGGAGTTCGAGGCTGTGGGCGTTCCGTACGAACGGCGCGGCCGCCGCGGTGAGGAGTTCGTGGCCTGCCTGAAGGCCATCTGGACCCAGCCCGAAGTCGAGTTCCACGGCACGTTCTACGACGTGCCGCTGGCGCGCATCGAGCCCAAGCCGGTGCAGCAGCCGCATCCCCCAATCCTCCTCGGCGGCGCCGCCGAGCGAGCCTTGCAGCGGGCCGGGCGCATCGCGGAGGGCTGGATCAGCAGTAGCCGGGCCGAGCTCGCCACGATCAGCGACTCGATCGCGGTCGTACGCTCGGCGGCCAGCGATGCCGGCCGGAACGCGGACGCGTTGCGGTTCGTCGTACGGGGCGTCGTCAAGGTCCGACCAGATGCCGGCCCGGACCGCAAGCCGTTGCATGGCACCGTCGAGCAGATCCGCGGCGACCTGGCCATGCTGGCCGGCCAGGGCATCACCGAGGTGTTCATCGACCTCAACTACGACCCGATGGTCGTCTCACCCGAGGCGGACCCGGCCGAGTCGATGCGGCACGCCGAGCGGGTGCTTGCCGAGTTCGCACCGACCGCGCCCGGCTGATCCGGGAGTCAGAACCGCTGGCGGCACACCGAGAGGTCGGGCTTGACCTGCTGGCCGCGGTCGACGACGACCGGAACGGTCTGCAGCACCGTGCCGTCGGGCCGCTCGCAGGTAAGCGTCCAGTTCTCGACCAGCCCGTCACCGATGATCACATCGTTGGCGGTGTAGAGGCCGGCGGTCATCGTCCAGTCCGGTGACACCGATGAGAAGTTGATCACGCGCAGGACATACGTGCCGGGCTTCGGCTTATCGACCGTGGCCATCTCCTTCTCGCCGGCCGCATTGCCCGAGCTCCCCACCTTGGTCAGCGTGCCGTCGGCCTCCTTGTAGTAGACCTCCAGGTCGTAGTCGTCAGGAGTCGGCCAGTCCAGGTTCACCTTGAGCAGGTCCTGGTCGGTCTCGGTGACGACGAACTCCTTGTCTTCGTACTGCGTCGGCAGGAGCGTCTTGCTCGGCTTGTACGTCTCTTCCCGCGTCGGCTTCTCGGCCAGCACCTGCAGGCGGTGCTTCATCACCAGCGGGCGCGTCGACGGGTTGACGTTCCAGGTGAACCTGCCGTTGGTGCCGACCGTCATGGCGCTGTCCAGCCGGTCGGTGAACGACGAGCCGTCATAGGTCGGGGTGGCGAACTGCTTGCGGATACGCAGGACCGCACCGGCCGGCGCGGTCCCCGAGATCCGCGAGTGCATGGCCGGGTCGGCCGTGCTGGCGAGCGCGGTGAGGTAGGCCTCACGGTTGCCCTTGCCGGCGTACTTGCCGGTGCCGAAGTACTCGTCGACCACGGTGGGGAACGGTGGGTGGAACTCCTCGCCGATCTCAAAGGTGAAGCCCAGGCCACCGGTGGCGTAGTACGACCAGTCCTCGGTGGTGCCGGTGGTGTCGTAGAGCTGGTAGGAGTGCTCGTTGGTGTAGCCGTTGTTCGCGGCCATCCGGGCGCCGAGATCGGCATAGACGGCCTCGTCGGCGGTGTCGCCCTGGGCACGCAGGCCCGGCGGGCGCAGCACCAGATTGCTGTACGTGTGGTTGGTGATCAGCGTCGTGACCTGCTCGCCGGACACCAGGTCGCGCACGTTCTGGGTCTCGGGCTCCGAGAACGGCCCGGCACCGCGGTAGGTCGGGTCGGCGAAGGTGCTGCTGGCGCCCGGGCCACCCCAGAATCCCCCGTAGTTGCGGTTGGGGTCGATCCCGACGCCGTACCCACCCGGACTCGCCGCTGCGTCGCAGGCACCCGGCGGCGTGCTGTCGACACCGTCGGCGACTCGGCAGTTCTTCCGCTTGTACGCATTGCCGGGAGTGCCCAGAACGGAGACCGTGCCGCCGTTGTCGACCGAGCGCAGGTCGAGGAGCAGTCCCTGCGTGACCGACTGGTTGAAGCCGTCGACGTTGACGACGGGCACGACGAGCACCCGCGTCTTCTTCAGCAGGTCGGTGATCCGCGCGTCGCGGCCGTGGTTCTTCACCAGGTCGTAGGCGAACTCCATCGTCATCTCACCCGACGGCCATTCGCGGGCGTGGTGCAGACCCATGATCAGCATGGCCGGCTTGGCGTCGGTGGCGGCGCTGTTCACGGAGTCGGAGATCTCCACTCCGTAGACCGTGCGGCCCTCGAGCGACTTGTGGGGCAGGGCGAATCGCTTGACGACGTCGGGCTTGAGCGCCGCCAGCTGGCGCAGGTCGCCGTTGTAGTCGCCGAGGGTGCGGTAGCTGTCCCGGCCGCTGGGCAAGGGGGACTGCGCGACCGCCGCGGCGTACGCCTTGCTCGCGCGGTTGTTCTGAGCGGTTCGCAGCGCCAGGTCCGGGACCGTGACCTCGTAGTGCAGTCCCGCTGCGGTGACCCTGGCTGCGTCATCGGCCGAGTGCAGCACGGCTTCGACGAAGTCGGGGCCGGCATGCTCGGTCAGGTCGAGGTCCATCGCGGCGAGGCGGTCCTTGTCGGCGCGGGTCGGCGTGTCGACGCGGACCAATTGTACCGGGAACGCCGCGGGG
Organism: Mycobacteriales bacterium; assembly: GCA_049698415.1. Taxonomy (GTDB): domain Bacteria; phylum Actinomycetota; class Actinomycetes; order Mycobacteriales; family QHCA01; genus QHCA01. The sequence goes on along the minus strand of JBAVXU010000039.1, from coordinate 12,209 downwards.
CCGGCAGTGGCTTCGGCATGCGCCGGCGGCCCGGTCAGCGACGAGATCGCGAGAGCACTCACACAGGTGACGGTTGCTGCCACAACGGCCGCACGGATGCGCCGGCGGGTCATGTGAACGGGCACGGATCCTCCAAGTCGTTCGTCGTCGAGCCGCTCGCTCGGCGACGTCGGCGGTAGCGGGCCGCCTTTGGCTGGCGCAACGACGCAGCGGACCCGTGAGTGACGACGATCCGGCTGCGAAAAGGGCGAATGTGATGGCTATCACATAACTGCATCGATTATCAGCAGATGTCTGGACGTGCCAGCCCGAGATACACCAGTCTTCCGGGGCGCGTTTCGCGGAGGCGACAAAGGGGATCAAGGCGTGCGGAGGTAGCCAATATGTCGACAACAGCCCCAGCAACATCTGACCCAGCGGTCACCGGACATCGGCGGCGAGCCGCGATCGCCAGCACCGTCGGGACCACGATCGAGTGGTACGACTTCTTCCTGTACGGCACGATGGCGGCGCTGGTCTTCCCGCACGTGTTCTTCCCGGGCAGCTCGCCGTACTCCGGCGTGCTGGCTGCCTTCGCCACCCAGTTCGTGGGTTTCGCCGCCCGGCCGATCGGTGCCGCGATCTTCGGTCACTTCGGGGACCGGGTGGGCCGCAAGTTCACCCTCGTCACCACCCTGATGCTGATGGGTGTCGCGACCTTCCTGATGGGCCTGCTGCCCGGACGGGCCTCGATCGGGCTGGCCGCACCGGTCATCCTCGTGGTGCTGCGTGTGGTCCAGGGCATCGGTGTCGGCGGCGAGTGGGGCGGCTCGGTGCTGCTGTCGATGGAGTGGGGCTCGCAGCGCAAGCGCGGGCTCATGGCCAGCTTCCCGCAATTGGGTGTCCCGATGGGGCTGCTGCTCTCGACCGGCATGGTCAAACTGATGGAGAACACTGCCGGCGACAGCTTCGACACCTGGGGCTGGCGGGTGCCGTTCCTGGCCAGCATCGTGCTCGTCGGCATCGGGCTCTACGTCCGGCTCAGAGTGCTGGAGAGCCCGGCCTTCGCCGAGGTCAAGCAGCAGCGGGCCGTCGCCCGGATGCCGGTGTGGGAGGTCATCAGGACCCAGCCGCGCGAGATCCTCACCTCCGCGTTCGTGCGGATGTCGGAACAGGCGCCGTTCTACCTGTTCATCACCTTCGTCCTCACCTACGGCACGAAGAAGCTGGGGTTGGCCCGCGGCGACCTGCTCAACTACACGCTGATCGCGGCCGCGCTGGGCCTGATCAGCGTTCCGCTGTTCGGCTACCTCTCCGATCGCATCGGGCGGCGGCTGACCTACGGCATCGGGATCGCCGGCACAGCGATCTTCGCGTTCCCGTACTTCGGGCTCCTCAACACCAAGTCAGCCGGGCTCGTGCTGCTCGCGATCGTGCTGTCCCTGGTCGTCCACGACGTGCAGTACGGGCCGCAGGCTGCCCTCATCGCTGAGAGCTTCGGCACCAACGTGCGCTACAGCGGCGCCGGCCTGGGCTACCAACTGGCCTCGGTCATCGCCGGTGGACCGGCTCCGCTGATTGCCGCGGCGATCCTGGAGCGGACCGGATCGAGCACCTGGATCAGCGCCTACATCGTCGGCTGCTGTGCCGTCGCCGCCGTCGCATTGTTGTTGATGCCCCGGCGGAGCGAGACCGCACCGACGACGGACTACGACGCGGCAGTGGAGCGTGGGGCCGGCGCGGTCCTGGGCGCCAGGCAGTCCTGACGACTGACGAACCGAGCGGCGCGGCGCCCCATCCGGGGGCGCCGCGCGTCAGTCGATGATCTTGCTGATCGGCAGCTCGAGGATGTCCCGCGCCCCGGCCGCCCGCAACGTCGGGATGAGCGTGTTGACGCCCCGCTTGGGCACTACCGACTCCACTCCGTGCATCCGCGGGTCAGCCAGGGCCGTGACGTTCGGTGAGCTCATCGCGGGCAGCAGCGCAAGCACCGCCGCGAGTTGGTCGTCGGAGACGTTGACCTTGAGCAGGACACTCCCCCGAGCCCGGATCGCGCCCTGCAACAGCAGCGCCACGTCCTGCATCGCCGCCCGCTTCGCCAGGTCGTCGTAGGCCGCCCGGTTGGCCACCAACTGGGTGTAGCTCGTCAGCAGCGTGTCGAGGATGCGCAACCCGTTCTTGCGCAGTGACGAGCCGGTCTCCGTCAGGTCGACGATGGCGTCGACGATGTCTGGCACCTTAGCCTCGGTCGCGCCGTAGGACGGCACGACCGTCGCCTTGACACCACGGTCGGCGAGGAAGCGACGGGTCAGCGAGGGGAACTCGGTCGAGATGCGCACGCCGTCGGGCAGGTCCTCGACCGTGTGCCAGGTCGCCGCCTGCGGGACGGCGAGCACCACGCGTACCGGCTCGCCGGTCGCCTTGCTGTAAGCCAGCTCGCCCATGCCCACGACGTCGGACTCCGTCTCGGCCACCCAGTCCTGGCCGGTGATGCCCAGGTCGAACAGCCCCTCCTCGACGTAGCGCGGGATCTCCTGCGGGCGCAGGAAGCGCACCCGGTCGATCCGGGGGTCATCGATGGAGGCGTGATAGTCGCGCGCCGAACCGCGGTGGACGCCGAGGTCGGCCGCCTCGAACAGCGCCAAGGTGGCGGTTTCCAGCGAGCCTTTGGGAAGTACGAGTGAGAGCACGAGCGGCAGACCTTCCGCTGATCAGGGAGCGAAGCCGATGGGGCCGCCGCGATGTCGCAGCCGACGGAGCACGAGGGCGGTGTCGAGAGCCGCCACGGTCGCCTCCCACCCCTTGTCCTCTGTGCTGTCGGGCAGTCCGCAGCGCTGCAGGGCCTGCTCAACGGTGTCACAGGTGAGCACGCCGTTGCCTACGGGGGTGCGCTCGTCGAGGGCGACCCTGGTCAGGCCCGCGGTCACCGCCTGGCAGACGTAGTCGAAGTGGGGGGTCCCGCCGCGCACGACCGCACCGAGTGCCACCACGGCATCGTGATCGGAGGCGAGTTGCTGTGCGGCGACGGCCAACTCGACCGCCCCCGCGACGCGGATGACGGTGGGTGCCGGGATGCCGCACGCGGCTGCGGCGGCCAACGCACGGTCGAGCAGGGCACCGGTGATCTGCTCGTGCCAGCGGGTCGCCGCGATGCCCAGCGTCAGGCCGGTGGCTTCGACGGCTGGGGCGGGGGCCGCACCTGCGCCGCTCACGGCTGCTCGTCCGGCAGCTCGTCCGGCAGGTCGTCGACAGGCAGACCGGGCAGCTCATGGCCCATCCGGTCGCGCTTGGTCTGCAGGTAGTGCAGGTTCTCGGTCGTCGCGTTCACCGCCAGCGGCACCCGCCCGACGACCTGCAGGCCGTAGCCCTCCAGCCCCGCGCGCTTGGCCGGATTGTTCGACAGCAGCCGCATCGAGCGCACGCCGAGCTCGGCGAGGATCTGCGCGCCGGTGCCGTAGTCGCGGGCATCAGCGGGCAGTCCCAGCTCGAGGTTGGCATCGACGGTGTCAGAACCGGCGTCCTGCAACTGGTAGGCCTGCAGCTTGTGCAGCAGTCCGATGCCTCGGCCCTCGTGCCCGCGGACGTACAGCACCACACCGCGGCCCTCGGCGGCCACGGCGGCGATGGCCGCGTCGAGCTGCGGTCCACAGTCGCAGCGCTGCGACCCGAAGACGTCGCCGGTGAGGCATTCGGAGTGGACCCGGACAAGAACGTTCTCGCCGTCGCCGATGTCGCCGGCTACGAGCGCGATGTGGTCTCGGCCGTCGACGCTGCTGCGGAAACCCACCGCCCGGAACTCCCCGTGCCGGGTGGGGATCCGGGCCGCCGCAACAGCAGTGACCTGACGCTCCTGCCGTCGCCGGTAGGCGATCAGGTCGGCGATGCTGATGAGGGTGAGCTCCTGCTCGGCGGTGAACACCTCGAGTTCGTCGAGGCGGGCCATGTCCTCGACGGTCTTCTGGCTGACCACCTCGCAAAGCACCCCGGCGGGTTGCATGCCGGCCAGCCGGCACAGGTCGATCGCGGCCTCGGTGTGACCGGGCCGCCGCAGCACGCCGCCCTCCTTGGCACGAAGCGGGACGACATGGCCGGGCCGGGTGAAGTCGGCGGCGGTCGCGGCCGGGTCGGCCAGCAGCCGGATGGTCCTGGCCCGGTCAGTCGCCGAGATGCCGGTGGTGCCGCCTTCGCGTGCGTCGACCGACACCGCGTAGGCGGTGCCGCGCCGGTCCTGGTTGACGGGGTACATCGGCGGCAGGTCGAGGCGGGTGCACGCCTCCTCGGTCAGGGGTACGCAGATGTAGCCCGATGTGTAGCGGACCATGAACGCGACCAACTCCGGCGTGGCCATCTCCGCGGCGAAGATGAGGTCGCCCTCGTTCTCGCGGTCTGCGCCGTCGACCACGACGACCGCCTTGCCGGCGGCGATGTCCGCCACCGCCTGCTCGATCGTGCCGAACCGGGTGTCCCCCGCCTCGAGCGGAGTCACCCGCGGGGTCACCTCGCGCGCCATCGGGTGCAGGTCGCTGGCCGGCGTCGAGCCGGTGAACGGGGTGCTAGCCACGGGCGCTCAACAGCTTCTCCACGTACTTCGCGATGATGTCCACCTCGAGATTGACGGGACTTCCTACCATCCTGTTGCCCAGCGTGGTGAGGGCGAGAGTGGTCGGGATCAGGCTGACGGTGAACTCGTCGTCCGTCACGTCGACGACGGTGAGCGAGATCCCGTCGACGGTGACCGAGCCCTTCGTGACGAGATACCTGCCGAGCCCGTCCGGCAGGCTGATCCGCACCACTTCCCAGTGTTCATGTGGGGTACGCGCGACGATGACGCCGACGCCGTCGACATGGCCCTGCACCAGGTGCCCGCCGAGGCGGGTGTCCAGGGTGACGGGACGTTCGAGGTTGACGGCGTCGCCGATGCGCAGGGCACCGAGCGAGGACCGGTCCAGCGTCTCGCGCATCACGTCGGCGGTGAACTCCTCGCCGTCGCACTCGACCACCGTGAGGCAGACGCCGTTGACCGCGATCGACTCACCGGGCAGGGAGCCGGAGACCACGCGGGACCCGCGCACGCGCAGCCGGGCCGCCTCGGAGAGGTCCTCGCGGGCGGTGACGACGCCGAGTTCCTCGATGATCCCGGTGAACATGTCTCAGCTTCCCTTCTCGGGGCGCGCGGTGATCCTCACGTCGGTCCCCAGCATGGTCACGTCATCGAGGCGAAGTCGGATGGCGTCGCCGATGGTGGCGACGCCCGCGGCCGACAGTGCCGGGCGCCCGTCCCCGAGCAGTACCGGCGCGACGTAGGCGATGACGCGGTCGACCAGACCCGCCCGGACGACTGCACCGGCCAGGTCGGCGCCGCCCTCGAGCAGGACGTGGCGCACACCGCGCTCGAACATCTCCGCCAGCAGCAACTCCGGGCTGGCGGCCCGGCTGATCAGGGTGGCGGCGGTGTCGTCGCAGACCCGGGCCGTACGCGGAACGCGTCCACGCCGATCGGCAACGACGCGGAGCGGCTGACGTGCGGCAGGGGCGCCGTCCGGCTCGCGGACGGTGAGTTGCGGATCGTCGGCCAGCACGGTCCCGGCACCGACCAGGACGGCATCGACCTGCCCGCGCAGGGTGTGGACGTCGGCGCGCGCATCGGGGCCGGTGATCCACCTGCTCGTGGCGTCGGCGGCACTGGTTCGGCCGTCGAGGGTGACGGCGTACTTCCAGGTGACGAAGGGCCGGCCGAGGCGTTCGGCGAGCAGCCATGCCTCGTTGCCCCGAGCGGCCTCGTCGGCGAGCAGGCCTTCGACGACCTCGACCCCGGCCGCGCGCAGCACCTCGGCACCACCGCCGGCCGCCGCCGAAGGCTCTGCCACGGCGAAGACCAGCCGCGAGATCCCGGCGGTCAGCAGCGCGCTCGTGCAGGGGCCGGTGCGACCGGTGTGTGCGCACGGCTCGAGTGTGACGACGGCGGTGCCGCCGCTGGCCCTCTCGCCGGCCGCCGCCAGGGCCACCACCTCGGCGTGCGCTGCACCGGCGTGCTCGTGCCAGCCCTCGCCGACAACGTCGCCGGTCGAGTCGAGGATCACGGCGCCGACAACGGGATTGGGACTGGTCGTGCCCAGACCGCGCGCGGCCAGGTCGATCGCACGGGCCATCGCCCTGCCCTCGACTGCCCGGCTCTCGGCCGTCGCGCCCATCACCCCTCCTCGCCGTCGGACGCGAGCCAGGGTGGTCTGCGGGAGGAGCGCCTGCGAGAACGGCCGGGCGCGAGCCCGTACCGTGCCCGCGCGCTGCCTCCCATCCGGACTTTCACCGTCGGTCCCGGAATCCCACCGGGTCAACCGGTCGCTGGCTGCGATCGGGTCGCGGACTGTCACCGCCGGCTCGGAGTTTCACCGACCCCGGAGCGCGCGTGCTGCTGCTCCCAGTGTGCCACGGGCACCGGAGGCGCTGAGCTACCCGGGCGCCGATGCCGCGGCAGCATGTCTGAGCAGGGCCTCTACCACCCGGTGCACGTCCTGCTCGTCGGTGGCCCAGTTGGACACCGAGATCCGCATCAGCCGCTCTCCACGATAGGTCGTCCCGCTGAAGAAGGCCGTGCCCTCGGCGCGTACCCCGGCGATCACGCTCTCGGCGACGCGGGCGCAGTCACCGTCGGCGGCCAGCCACCGGACGAGCACCTGGTTGGAGACGACGTCGTTGACGATCTCCGCCCGCCCGCTCTCGGCCAGCGCGTCGGCGAACAGGTGCGCCAGCCGCACGGTGCGCACGACGATCTCGTCGACACCCTGCCTGCCGAGCGACCGCAACGTCGCGTAGACGCCGATCCCGCGGGCCCGGCGGGACAGCTCGGGGTTCCAGTCCAGTGGGTCGCGCGCGCCGGCACCCTTCTCCAAATAGCTGGCCTCGACGCCCATCGCGGCACGGTGGGCTGCGGCGTTCCGGCAGATCGCGACGCCGCAGTCGTAGGCGACGTTGAGCAACTTGTGGCCGTCGGTCGACCAGGAGTCGAGTCGATCCACCCCGCGCACGTGCTCGGCCATGCTCGGTGCGGCCACCGCAAGCAGCATGACCGCTCCGTCGACATGGACCCAGGTCGGGTTCCCCGCCGCACGGTGTGCGGCCGCAAGGTCGGCAACCCGGTCGAAGTCGTCGAATGAACCCGTGTTGACGTTGCCGCACTCGACGGCCACGATCGTCGGCCCGGTGATGGCGCGCAGCGCCTGCTCCAGGGCGTCGGGGTCGACGCGATCCTGGTCGTCACACGGCACGAACACTGCAGATCGCTCACCCAGACCGAGAAATCTCAGCGCCCTCGGAACGCTGGAGTGGACCCCGTCCTTGAGCACCACGGTCACCGGAGGCGCGCCCGCCAGACCGTGCGCCTCCACGTCCCAGTCCACATCGCGCAGCACCTGGTCACGGGCAGCTGCCAGGCAGGTGAAATTGGCCATCTGCCCACCGGTGACGAAGCCGACGGAACTCTCGGCAGGCAGATGCAGCAGGTCGAGTAGCCATTCGGCGGCAAGCTCTTCGGCTACGGCAGCGCCGGGGGTCGCGGGGAACAGCCCGGCGTTCTGGTCCCACGTCGAGACGAGCAACTCGGCGCCCCACGACGCGGGATGCAGGCCGCCCATGACGAATCCGAAGAATCGTCCGGAGGCGTGGGCGGTGACATACGGCTCGAGATCGCGCACGAGGTCCGCCACCACCTCGGCCGGATCAAGTCCGGTGTCGCGCAGTCCGTGATCGAGGGCGGCGCGTACTTGGGCGTAGTCGCCGGCGACGGCATAGACACGGCGTTCCGGCAAGGACTGCAGGTACGCCATGGCCGCCGGGGTGACCACATCGAGTACGGACTGCCAGTCGGAGCGACGCATGACGCCTCCCTCTCCCGCATGCCGGCGGACCGAGGCCCGGGGTGACCGTGCCGGTCAGCTCGCCAATGACCGCTCGGCGCGCTCCCGCAGGGCTGCCACAGCCTTTGCCGGATCAGCCGCACCATAGACGGAGGACCCCGCCACGAAGACATCCGCACCCGCTTGGGCGGCCTGCTCGATGGTGTCGAGATCAACGCCGCCGTCGACCTCGACCCGCAGTTCCAGGTGGCCGCTCTGCTGCATCCCGCGCGCCTGCCGGACCTTCGGCAGCACCTCGGAGATGAAGCTCTGCCCTCCGAATCCGGGTTCGACCGTCATGACCAGCAGGGTGTCGAACTCCCGCAGGATGTTGAGGTACGGATCGAGCCGGGTGCCCGGCTTGATCGCCAGTCCGGCCAGCCCACCGGCCGCCCGGATGTCGCGCGCGACTGACACCGGGTCGTCGGCCGCCTCGGCGTGGAATGTCACGTTGAGCGCACCCGCCTCGGCGTACGGCGGCGCCCATCGCGCCGGGTCGGCGATCATCAAATGGCAGTCCAACGGCAGGGTGGTTGCCGCGAGCAGCGCCTTGACCACCGGCAGGCCGATGGTGAGGTTGGGCACGAAGTGGTTGTCCATCATGTCGACGTGCAGCCAGTCGGCGGCGCCCTCGACCGCTCGTGCCTCCTCGCCGAGTCGGGCGAAGTCGGCGGCCAGAATGCTCGGTGCGACCAGGAGATCCACGTCGGCAGTCTAGGGGGACTTTCCGCCGATCTGTCGCTGCGCCAAAGGTCACGAACGGGGTGCGGGCGAGAGCAGGGCCAGGAACATCGCGTCGGTGCCGTGCCGGTGCGGCCACAGTTGGACGTAGGGTCCATCACCCAGTGCAGGCAGCTCCGGCAGAGTCGCACGCACGTCCAGGGCAGTTGCGGAACCGCTGCGGATGACGTCGTCCACGACGACCCGCGTCTCGGCCAGATGCGGCGAGCAGACGGCGTAGGCGATGACGCCCCCCGGCCTGGTCAGCCCGACAGCGGCGGTGAGCAGCTCGCCCTGCAGGCGGGTGAGGTTCGGGACGTCCGAGGGCTGCCGGCGCCAGCGTGCCTCCGGCCGGCGGCGCAATGCTCCCAGCCCGGTGCACGGCGCGTCGACCAGCACCCGGTCGTAGCGCCCCTCGGCGTGCCGGCCGTCGCCGACGCGGACCTCGACCGGCAGGCCGGCCGTCGCCTGTCGGACCAGCGCCGCCCGGTGCTCGGAGACCTCGACTGCGGTCAGGGTGGCCTGCCGCTGCGCAGCCAGTGCCCCGAGCAGCGCCGCCTTGCCGCCCGGACCGGAGCACAGGTCGAGCCACTGGCCGTCCTCGCCGTCGATCACGGCCCCGGCCAGCGCTAGCGCCACCAGCTGGCTGCCCTCGTCCTGCACCTGCGCAGTGCCGTCGCGGATCGCGGTAAGCCCGCCCGGGTCGCCGCCGTCGTCGAGGCGTACGGCCAAGGGCGACCACGGCCCCGGCGAGCCGCCGCTGTCGGCGACCAACTGCTCGCGCGTCATCCGGCCCGGCCGGGCGGCCAGATGAACGCTGGGCCGCTGGTCATCTGCCGCGAGCGCGTCCGCCGTTTCGGAGATGTCGCCGCCGAGCGCGTCTGCGAACGCCTGGGCGATCCAGCGCGGGTGCGCGTGCCGCAGCGCGAGTGCGCCGATCGGATCGGTCTCGACACTCGGGGCGAGCAACTCGATCCAGCCGGGCTCGTCGTGGGCGCCGACCTTGCGCAGCACGGCGTTGACGAACTTCGCAGGCCCGGCGGTGCTGACGGTGCGCGCCAGGTCCACCGTCGACGAGACGGCTGCATGCGCCGGCACCCGGGTCCGCAGCAGTTGGTAGGCCCCCAGCCGCAGCAGGTCCCGGACGGCACCGTCGACGGTGTCGAGCGGGCGGTCGACGCACGCGGCCAGGATCGCGTCGAGCGTGCCCTGTGCGCGCAGCGTGCCGTAGGCCAGCTCGGTGGCGAACGCCGCGTCGCGGCCCACGATGCGCCGGTCGCGCAGCAGCTTCGGCAGCACCAGGTTGGCGTAGGAGTCCTTCTCGCGCACGGCGGCCAGCACGTCGTAGGCCGCCCGGCGCGGCTGGTCGGGGCGCGGTCCGCGGTGCGGCTTGCGGGATCCGGGGGGTGCGCTCATGCCAGCCGTGCCCCGTCGGGACGGGCACCGCGAGCCCAGTCCAGGGCGTCCATCGGCGGCCGCCCTTCGGGCTGCACACGGCCCAGCTGCACCGGGTGCGAGCCGGTCCCCACCATCACCGCGGTGCGGGTGACGGCGATCAGCCCGGCGGCGAGCGGCCCGGCTTCAGAGACGATGGCCACCGGCCCCAGCTTGAGCCGGGCGCCGTCGACCGTGGTCCAGGCCCCCGGGCTGGGCGTGGTCGACCTGACCAGTCTGTCGATGCCGACGGCCGGGTGGTTCCAGTCGATCCTCGCGTGGTCGACATCGACCTTGGGCGCGTACGACACCCCGTCGGCCGGCTGCAGCACCGGCTGCAACGACCCGTCCTCGATGCCGTCGAGGGTCGCCAGCAGCAGCTTCGCGCCGGCAAGCGAGAGGCGCCCGAGCAGATCGCCAGCGGTGTCCGCAGGCCCGATCCGCTCGGTGACCGTGCCGTAGACCGGCCCGGTGTCCATGCCCTCTTCGATCAGGAAGGTGGTTGCACCCGTCACGTCGTCGCCGTGCCGGATGGCGTGCTGCACGGGAGCAGCACCGCGCCAGGCCGGGAGCAGTGAGAAGTGCAGGTTGACCCAGCCCGCGGGCGGGATGTCCAGGGCAACCCGGGGCAGCAGGGCGCCGTACGCAACGACGGGACAGCAGTCCGGACCGATGTCCCGCAACCGGTCGAGGAACTCAGGCTCGGCCGGCCGACGTGGGGTGAGCACGTCGATGCCGTGCTGCTCGGCCAGCTCGGACACCGGCGAGGCGACCAGACGGCGGCCGCGGCCCGACGGCGCGGGCGGCCGGGTGAGCACGGCCGCCACCTCGTGGCGTGAGTCCACCAGCGCGGCAAGTGCGGGAACGGCAGCCTGCGGGGTGCCGGCGAAGACCAGCCTCAGAGCGGTCGCCCGTGCATCGCATGCGGGCTCAGCTTGATCTCGGGAGCCTCCAGGCCGGCCCACTCCGCCTCGCGAATCGCCTTCATCGCAGCCTTCTTGGTCTCTCTGTCGAGCCGGTCGATGAACAGGATCCCGTCGAGATGGTCGGTCTCGTGCTGCACGCAGCGCGCCATCAGGCCACTGCCCTCGATGACCACGGGATCGCCGTACATGTTGAAACCACGCGCCACCGTGTGCAGGTGCCGCTTGCAGTCGACGGTGAGACCGGGAAAGGACAGGCATCCTTCGGGACCGTCCTGCTCCTCCTCGTCCGGGAAGGACAGGTCCGGGTTGACCAGGTGCCCGATCCGGTCGTCGACGTCGAAGGTGAACACGCGCAGCCCGACCCCGAGTTGAGGGGCAGCCAGCCCGGCACCAGGAGCTTCGATCATCGTCTCGGTCAGGTCGCGGACCAGGTTGCGGAGTTCCTTGTCGAAATCGACGACCGGGTCGGCCGGAGTACGCAGCACCGGGTCGCCGAACAGTCGGATCGGTTTGGCCGGCACGCGGGAACTTCCTTTCCTCCACGACATCGGCTCGGAGTCTACGGATCGCAACTGCAATCCAACGCATCCGCGCCGGTCAATCAGAGCAGAAGGAGCGGGTCGAGTTCGACCCGGAGCGGATCGGCAGCCTTGCGGGCGGAGCGTACGGCCTGGGCAGCGGCAAGCGCCGCGGCGAGGGCTCCCCCGGCCCGCCGCGACACCCGCAGCACCGCCCGCTCCTGCCCGTCCGGGAGCGGGACCGGGCCGAGCACCTGGGTGCCGTCGGGCAGCTCGGCCGAGGCGATGAACTCGGCCACGGCGGCGGCCGGGCCGCTGATGCCGGCCACCCGGGTCGCAGGCGGGAATCCGAGGGCCACGCGATCGGCTAGCTCGCGCTCGGCATGCCAGACCGGATCCCAGCGCAGCAGCGCCTGGACAGCGGCCAGTGAACCGTCGGCAACGACGACCACCTGACCGCCGTCGCCGGCGGGACGGGCCAGCGCCGCCGCTGCGAACCACCGCCGCAGGGTTTCTTCGCCTGCCCGCAGATCGGCCCGGGTGAGCAGTGCCCAGGCATCGAGCAGGAGGACAGCGCCGTAGCCGCCGTCGGGGACCGGCTCAGCGCCTGGGGTGGCGACCACGAGCGCCGGCTCGGCGGGGACGGTCGAGAGCACTTCGTCGCGCCCGGAGGTTCGGACCGCGATGCCGGGGAACGCGCGGCCCAGTTCGTCGGCAGTGCGCCGGGCGCCGACGACGAC
>JBAVXU010000038.1:0-3410 GCA_049698415.1 Mycobacteriales bacterium | reverse complement strand
ATGGCGTACGCACACGCAGCCTCGGCTTCGGTCGCCTCCGAAGGCCCGACCACCGCGACGTATTGGACCGGGCTCACCACGAGCCGCCCCCGCCGCCTCCACCGCCCCCGCCGGAGAAGCCGCCGCCGCCGAAGCCGCTCGAGCCCGACGACGACGGTGTCGACGTCAGCACACCGGCAGCGCTGTCGGTGAAGCTGGTCATCGACGATCCGAGGTAGCCGAGGTTCCAGGCGTTGGGTCCGGAGTACCAGTACAGGCCCGACGACGTGCCGATGCCGGCCTGCCCCTCGGCGGCCAGCGACGCGAACGCCTTGGCCCACCGATCGGTCTCGCCGAAGACGATCGCGTACGGCAGGTAGCGGGAGAAGATCGACTCGCGTTCCTCGAACTTGAGTTGTTCGACCTCGGCCGTCTTGATGTATTGCCGGAAGCCCAGCACCCGCGACAGCGCCGCGCTGCCCTTGGCGGTGCGGGCCGGCATGAACCGCGCCGTCGCCAACAGCAGCACACCCGCCAGGATCACGCCGATGCCGACGAGGGCCGCGTGGGTGTACTTCGCCAGCAGGAACGTCAGCCCGGCCCCAGCGGCGGTCAGCACCACACCGCCGACCGTCCACGCGGCTCGCACCTGGTCCGGCCGCCGGAGGAACCAGCCGTGCTTCACGACATCGGTGTAGAGCTGGCTCTGCACAGACTTCATGCTGGCCGCGAACTTGTTCTTGAGGTCTGACATCAGCACCTGTTCGCCGGTGCTGAACAGCGCGTTGTAGAGCTTGACTTCGTACGGCAGCAGTTGATCGGCAGGTGCCTCGAGCTTGGTGAGCTTCCAGTCGCGCTTGGTGAACCAATTCGAGCGCGGCAGTTCCTCGATGAACAGGAACTTGCGTACGGCAAGGTCGATGATGGTCGCCGTCACGTCGAGGACGTTGGCCTCCTCGTCGATCAGGGTGCCGACCTGCCCGGGCCGCAGGCCGTCCGGTGGCGCGAACTCCACCGCTCCATCGGGCTTGGTGAACAGCGGCCGGTGCTCCTGGATGTCGGGCTGGCCGGCGGCCGGGGTCAGCCCCATCACCTGGCCGACGTAGCGCCGGTCGCGCCCCCGGCTCCACAGCAGCCAGCCGACGCCGCCACCGAGCAGCAGCAGGATCGCGCCGAGTCCGCCGAGGGTCGCCGGAGTGGCCGCGAATGCACGGGCCAGCGAGAACCGTTCCTTGAGGATCGGCTTGGCCGGGACACTCCCGGCAGGTACGGCGACCACGACACTGAGTGCTTCGTAGGGCCCGAGCGGACCCTGCCGGAACGTCGCCCGGGATCCTTCGTACGACTTGGACGTGCAAGGCAGCGAGCTGCCGCCAGGCCCGGCGAAACACGCGATGTTGGTGACGCCCGCCGGCATCGTGACCGTGGCGCTGGAGGCGGTGATCGGCACCGACCATTCGGTCCCGATGGCGTTCCAGTACAACTCCACATGGTCGGTGAACGAGTTGAGCGCACCGGCGATGTCGTAGTCGATGACGTAGCTCTGCGCGCCGGTCACCGTCCGGTTCGGATCGCCGATCCGGATCGCGGTGGTGGTGCCGCTCTCGACCTTGACCTTCGACGGCGCTCCGGACGGGCTGGTCACCGTGAGGTTCTCGAGCTTGTAGATCCGGTCGTACTTGTCGTCGTAGCGCGCGGTGGTCGGGATCGTACGGTAGATGCCGTGCTTGGAGTTGCCGCCGAAGTCGTAGGCGATCGTCTCTTTCACATGGAGCAGGCCGTCCTTGTTGACCGTCATCGCGACGTCGTAGGACTTAATCGACTCGCCCAGGTCGGCCGCGCTCGCGCCCGACGACGACGCCCCGAGCAGCGACAGGCCGATGACGGCGAACACGATCAGGAACAGCCTGCTCAGAAAGCGCGCACGCACCATGTCGCGCAACCTATCTGAGACCGGAGGTCAGCCCGCGTCGGAGGCGGCCCACGGCGCCGGCCGCTTGAGTCGTTGGGCCGGGATCGTGATCGTGTGGCGATGGGCCGCGCGCTCGGCCGAGCCGGTGAGCCGACGCGTCTCACGCCAGAACCACAGCGCGGCAGGAACTCCCAGCCAGTCGACGATCCCGGTCGCCAGGGTCGGTCGGACGATGATCGCCTGCGTGAGGTACGCGACCGCACTGGTCGGGAAGATCATCGTCACCACCAGGCCGGACAACGACCAGCCACCGAGCACCGCGCGGCGGGTCTGCTGACCGCGCACCAGCGACCAGCCGATGGCCAGTGACGTCGCTGCGACCAGGATCGTGGGCAGCACGCCGAGCCAGCGCAGAGCGACCCCGCCCGGGTCCCGGCCCGGCGGCGGACTCATCCATGCCGTCACGAGAATCGCCCCGCCGGCGGTGGCCGCCACGGTGGGCATCACCGCGATCCAGCCGGGGCGACCGGCGAAGAAGCGATCGCCGGGACCGTCGAGGTAGGCCTCGATCCGCAGCCAGAAGAACACCGCCACCGGCAGGAATGCCAGCACCAGCGCGGCGAGCCTCGGCGCCAAGGCGGCTCCGCGGTGGATGCCGGCAGTGCCCGCGAAGATGTAGTGCGCCGCCGCCGTGATGACGAGAGCGCTCAGGGCCAGCCCGAACCTGCGGTGCGTGTCCAGCCGCACCGAGTGGATGCTTTCGACCACCGCGACGAAGGCGAGCACGAGGGCGATAGCGCCGATCGCCAGGTGCAGCAGGCTGAGACCTTCGCTCACCGACCGGACTCCTCTGGCAGGCCCAACTGATACATCAGCTCCGCGATCAGCAGCCGGCAGCCCCGCCCGGTCGCCCATCGTGGCAATGGCGCCGAGGCGCGGAACTGCTCGGCGCTGGCCGCGCGTAGCTGGGTGGCGGACCTGTGCCGATGGCCGCGGTCGCGCCTGTTGACCGAGAGCCGGAAGCCGTCGCGGATGAGCCCGGGGATGCGCTCGGGCTTTACGCCCAGGGAGTAGCGGGCGCCCTGCACCACGGTGCATCCGCGCATCGCCAACTCGCGCACCTGAGCCTGCGTCACCACGCCTTCGGCGACGACGTAGAGGCCGAGGACGTGCGCCAGGCTGAGAATCGCGGTGACGAACCCGGCCGCCTCGCCACTGGTGTCCAGGCCGACGACGAACGAGCTGTCGATCTTGAGCACCTCCACGGGCAGGTCACGCAGCTGGGCAAGCGAGGAGTGACCGGTGCCGAAGTCGTCGATCGCCAGATAGATCCCGAGTTCGTGCAACGCCCGCAGGGTGCCAGTGATCGGCTCCCCGGCGTCCATCAGGGCCGTTTCGGTGATCTCCAGGCACAGCCGCTGCGGTGCGAGGTGGTTGGCCTCCAGTGCACGGGCCACCTCGGCGGCGAACCCCCGTTCGGCCAACTGCAGGGCGGAGATGTTGACCGTGATGGTGGCCG
>JBAVXU010000037.1:0-3836 GCA_049698415.1 Mycobacteriales bacterium | reverse complement strand
GCGGTGGGCTGCTCGGGCCTCCACCGGCGCTCGCCCCCGCGCTCACGCTCGCGCTGCGCGCGCTCTCCTTGCCCTTGGAGCTGAACGCCGTGACGGAGTAGGTGTGCCGGTCGGTGTCGCCCGGCCGGTCGACGTAGGTCGTCAGGCCGACGTCGCTGGCGATTGCCGTGCTGTCGCGATAGACGGCGTAGTGATCTGCCCCGCTCACCGAATCCCAGTCGAGGTTGACCGCGTCCTCGGTCGAGGTCGACCGCAGGTTCGCCGGCGCGCCGGGTGGCGACGAGGGTCGCGTCGCCACGATCGCCACGACGATCGCGATGACACCGATGAGTGAGAGGGCGATCGCGCCGAGCACGACGCCCGTGCGCTTGCGTCGCCTCGGCGGCGGTGCCTGGGGCGGCACCCGGGGGATGGGTTGGGGCACCCATGGTGCGGTGGGCGCACTGGGCGAGAACACCTGGCCGGGCCCGGACGGCGGCGGCGTCGACGCAGGGGGCAGCCTCGGCGGCGGTGGTGCCTGCGGTGTCACGATCCTGGTCGGCACCTCGGCCGGAACGGTGGGCAGGATGGGCGCGGCCTCGACCGGCGGCCGCACCGGCTGCGGTGGCCGGATGTCGACACGTACGTCCGCGGACCACTTCGCGGCACCGATGACGACCACGCTCTTGGGCTCACCGAGCACCTTGGCGGTCGCGCCCAGCGCGCCGGAGACGACGCGTTCGACCAGCGGCATGCGGCTCGAGCCACCGGCGAGATAGACCGCGGCCAAGTCGGACGGGCGGCGGCCGGCCCGGTTGATCGTCTCGAGGAGTTCGCGCGCGGTGGCCTCGATCCGCGGCCGCAGCACGGACTCCAACTCGTCGCGGGTGAGTTGTACGGGCTGGCTGAGCAGTCCTCCGGTGTCCAGGGTCACCGAGGGGTACTTGGAGAGGTCCTCCTTGGCTCGGCGTACCTCGCGGTAGAGGTCCTCACCGGCCCGGCGCCAGCGCACGTCCGGAGGCTCCTGCAAGGTGGCCCACACCGATTCGTCGCGACGCTCGATCTCCTTGCCGACGTGGGCGTAGAGCAGGGCGTCGAAGGATTCGCCGCCCACATTGTCCAGACCGCCGAGCGCCCGCACGGTGTATCCGCCGGCATCGGCGCCAAGGACGGTCGAGTCGAACGTGCCGCCCCCGAGGTCGTAGACCGCGACCTGCGCCCCGGCCGGGAGGGCGCCGCGGTCGGCGAAGTACAGCGCCGCGGCGACCGGCTCGGGAATGAGCCGCGGTGGCCTGGCGACGACCGGTGGGCCGAGGCCGGCGATCTGGGCGGCCGCCTGCAACGCCCCGCGCCGGCGGTCGCCCCAGCGGGCCGGAAAGGTCAGGCGTACCTCGTCGGGCGGACCACCCTGCCGCCGGTACGCCTCGGCCGCAGCGTGCTTGAGAACCGCCGCGACGGCTTCGACGACCGGCACGACCGTGTCGCCGCCGAAGAGCAGAGGGGCGACCTCGCCGAGCAGCCGCTTGGGCGAACGTTCCCAGCGCTGCGGCGCTGACCGGGCCTGGCGCTCGGCCGAGGAGCCCACGACCAGTGATCCGGACTCGTCGAGCCAGACACCGGAGGGCATGGCCCGGACATTGTCGATCTCGACGAGTTCGACATGGTCGTTGTCGCAGAAGGCAACGGACGTGAACGACGTACCGAAGTCGATGGCTAGCACCCACCCAGCCACCGCGTCCTCCGATCGTCTCAGCCGTGCGCGGGCATATGATCCCATCCTGCCAAGCCAGGAAGGCGCAGGTGCATCACTTCCCGAACATGTCGGCCACGACAGCCCGCGCCGAGGCGCCATGAGTGCGCGCATGGGCAGCCTCACCACACGGGTCGCCCAGCGGTGCGACGAACTGCTCGCCGAGTTGGGCGACCAGCAGGCAACGGCACGGCTGCGAGTGGTCCGCGAAGGGCTTCTCGAGCCGCTGCGAATCGCGGTGGCGGGTCGGGTGTCCGCGGGCAAGTCCACCCTGGTCAACGCCCTGCTCGGTCGGCGGATCGCGACGACCGACGTCGGCGAGTGCACCCGGGTCGTGATGATCTTCCGTTACGGCTTTCCCGAGCGCGTCGTGATCAGGCCGCGCGAGGGCGTCAGCCAGGCGGGCGCGCTGACCGTCGACGGCCGGATCCCGGAGCCGCTCGGCGTTGCCCCCGAACGGACCTCATCGGTCACTGTCGAGCTGTCCAACGCCGCGCTGGCCGAGCTCGTTCTCGTCGACACCCCCGGACTGGCCGCCCGGACCGAGACGACCGACCCGGCCGCCGATCCGTTCGCCGCCGGTGACTACGCGACCCGCAACGCGGTCAGCGCCGTCGAGGCGCTCGTCTACGTCCTGTCCCGGCAGCCCGGTGACGACGACCGCCGCGCCCTGGCCGCGTTCCGCGAGCTGGCGGATCAGACCGGCAACTCCGCCGCCACCTGTGTCGGCGTGCTCGGCCGCTCCGACGAGTTGGGCGACCTCTCCGCCGGTGGTTCCTCTGCCCTGAACCCGCTGGCGCAGGCGCACGAGATCGCGCAGCAGCGCAGCGAGTCGCTCCGTGGCCTGGTCGACGGGGTCGTCCCCGTCGTCGGGCTCTGGGCCGAGACCGCACGCTCGGGCGCGCTCACCGAAGAGGACGCCGCCGCCCTGGCGCTGCTGGCCGCAGACACCTCTCGCGCCGAACTGCTGGAGGATCCCGAGCGGTTTGCATCGGCCCCGGCCGGAGTTGCCGCCGAGCAGCGACGACGGCTGCTCGCACTGCTCGGCAGGCGCGGTGTCGAGATCGCCCTGGCCTTCGTCGACGCGGGCTGCATCGGCGCCGCTGCGCTGTCGACGGAGCTCGCCCGGGTGTCCGGCATCACCGGGCTCGAAGCATCGATCCGTGGCCTGCGCTCCCGCGCGGACCCCCTCAAGGCGCAGTGGGCGCTCAACCAACTCGACAACGCCCCGCTGAGCGCGGCCGGGGCGCTGGCGCTGCGCAACGCCGCCGAGGAATTGCGGCTCGAACCAAAGATGCAGCAGCTCAACGTGCTGGCGGCATTGCAACTCGTCGCCGCCGGAGTCAGGCTGCCCGCCGCGCTGGCCGAGGACGTCCTGCGGATGGCGACCGCCACCCACCCCGCCGCCCAGCTCGGCCAGCCCGCGGACACCCCGCCGGACACGCTGCAGCGCGTGGCGACGGAGTGGGCTTCCCGCTGGCTTGCCTACGCCGCTGACCAGCCGCGCACCGGCCCGGAGCAGGAACAGGTGGCCCGGCTGATGTACCGCTCGTACGCGCATCTGCGGATGCAGGTCAGCGGGGCGTTTCTGTGACTGGGGATGCGCGATAGCCTGCCGCTGCCCCCTGCTTCCCGTGCTGCTCCCCACGCAGCCGCGTCCCCCTGCGAGGTACATCACAGTGCACCCGATCGCGTCCGTCGACTTTGGACAAGGCATCTCCGACGCCTGGAGCCGGGTCGCGGTGTTCGTCCCGAAGCTGTTGCTGTTCGCCGTCATCCTCGTCCTGGGCTACCTCGTCGCCCGGATGGTCGCCCGGATCGCCAACCGGGTCCTGATCCGGGTCGGGTTCGACCGGGCCGCCGAGCGCGGCGGCGTGACCCGGGCCTTGGCCCGCAGCAGGTACGAACCGCGCGGGCTGGTCACCAAGTTGGTGCATTACACCGTGCTCCTCCTGACCATGCAGATCGCGTTCGCCATCTGGGGACCCAACCGAATCAGCACGCTGCTGGACAGCGTCGTGGCCTTCCTCCCCCGAGCCGCGGTGGCGATCGTCATCGTCGTCATCTCGGCCGCGATCGCTCGGGTGGTCCGTGACGTGGTGAGCGC
>JBAVXU010000036.1:0-10297 GCA_049698415.1 Mycobacteriales bacterium | reverse complement strand
GTGCAGCGCCCAGTGGGCGAGTTCCTCCTCCGCCTGCCGGATCCCGCTGACGTCGGAGAGCATGCACAGCGAGCCGGGCTTGCCGCCTTCGGACAGCAGGATGGGGGCGGTGGAGACGAGGAGGTCGATGCTGCTGTTGTCCGGCCGGGTCGCAGTGACTTCGAACTGTGCCGAGCTGGCCCGGCCTCGATCGTCGCCGAACACGTGCGTACCCAGGAACTGGGATGCCTCCTTGCCGGACAAGGAACGTGCGTCCTGCCCGAGCAGTTCGGCGGTGCGACGGTTGGCAAAGGTGAACCGGCCCTTGTCGTCGAGGATGCTGATGCCCTCCTGGGCGTTCTCGACGATGGTGCGGTAGCGCTCCTCGCTGGCCCGCAGAGCGCGTTCGGCCAGCCAGCTCTCCGTGACGTCCTGGGTGTGCACCACGACGAGGTCGGGGGGAACCGGCACCATCGTGATGTGCAGTTGCTGCTCCTCGCCAGGTGCCGCACCGAGTGAGACGGTCTCGCGTTCGACGACGACCTGCTGCTTGAGGCATCGCTTCACGTCGGCGAGCAACCTGGGATCCGCGCCGTAGTAGGCATTCACGACGCTGCCCAGCGCGTTCGCCACCGTGCCGCCGGTCAGCCGGTCGGCGGCTTCGTTGTAGTCGACGAGGATGAGCCCGGCTTCACAGTCCTGCCAGATGTAGGCCGGGACCGGCGCACCTTCGTACAACGCTTCGAAGCGCTGCTGGCTCGCGCGTACCTCGGCCAGCAGGTGATGCTCGGCCGTCAGGTCGGTGAACGTCAGGCAGGTGACCGGCTCGTCGTCCACGTCGAGGTGCGAGATGCCGACCAGCGCAGCGACGACGTCACCGTCGAATCGCTGCAACTCGACCTCGATGGTCGTACCCACTCGGGCGGAGCCGACGGCTTCACGTAGGCCCACGCGGTCGGCCTCGGCCACGAAATCGATCAGTTGGCGCGTCAGCAGGCGGGCCGGTGGGCAACCGAGGAGGATTCCGAGTCGCTCGTTGGCGAACAGCACCGCACCGGAACTGGATACTGTCGCCGCGCCTTCCTGCATGTTCTCGACGAAGCTGCGGTACGGCCCGTCAGCGCTGGAGATGACTCTGATCGTCTCTTCGGCCACGGCCAGCCGTTCGCGAGTCTCCACGAGCGCGACCGCCGCAGCGGGCGCTACCGACGTGGCATCGTCGTTGTCGACCAATTCAGCGTCCGCACATCTGAGCGCGCGATGCCGAGACGGAGCGGCCGGTGTGCATCTTGATGTCGAACACCATCGCTGCACTCCCCAAAGGCAGACTTGTCGGCGCTCCCAGTCGCACGCCTGTGACACATGGTAGCAGCGCAAACACCATGCGTAACCACCAACACGCACCTACTTTGGCCCCTGGCGAGTTCCGCCTGGGCTCAGCCAACGATGCCGACGCCGCTCCAGCCCGTGCCGATGGTCCGGTTGCCGGATAGCCGGGCCCCGTTGCCGTAATAGACCCTCAGGTCACCGTTGGGCAGCCGGCCGATGACGTCGGGTCGGCCGTCGAGGTTGAAGTCACCCGGGGAGAACAGGGCGGACAGGCCGTTCCAGCCGGTACCGATAACGACCCACCCCGACAGCGTCACCCCCGTGCCGAAATACAGCCGGAGATCCCCGTTGGACATCCGAGCGATCACGTCAGGATGCCCGTCACCGTCGAAGTCCCCCGGTGAGAACACGGTCAGCCCGTTCCAGCCGGTGCCGATCAGCTTCGAACCCGCGGGGCCACCGGCAAGACCGGTGAACAGCCGAAGGTCTCCGTTGGGCATCCGGCCGATCACATCCGGATGGCCGTCGCCGTCGAAGTCCCCTGGCGAGAACACGGTCAGCCCGTTCCAGCCGGTGCCGATCAGCCGCGAACCCTTCGGGCCACCGGCCAGTCCCGTGAAGAGCCGTAGGTCCCCGTTGGGCATGTTGCCGATCACATCGGGATGGCCGTCGCCGTCGAAGTCCCCCGAGGAGAAGATCGCCGTCGACCCGGCCCAGCCGGTGCCGATGACGGTCGAGCCCGACAGCCGCAGTCCGTCGCCGTAGTACAGACGCAGGTCCCCGTTGGGCATCGCGGCGAGTACGTCGGCGTAGCCGTCGGCGGAGAAGTCGTGCGAGCGGGAGGGCACCGGAGCCGTCGCCGTCGTACTCACCGAGACCGAGGTGTTCTTTCCGTCACTTGCCGCCACGGCTTCGACGGCACCTCCGGTGCGGGCGACCCCCAAGATCTGCGAAGACGCGTCGCCACTTGCCGACGGCCGGCCCTGAGTGAAATAGATCCGCTGACCGTCGCCGGACCAGGCCGGAGCGAGGTCGTACTTCGCGCTGTCGGGCGGCACGAGCACGTCCGGTGTGCCCCCCTTCGCCGGGAGGGTGGCGATGCTGGGATTGACCGCAGGCGCGAATCTGCTGAAGACGACGCTGCTCCCGTCGGGGGACCAGGCGTGGTCACGGGCACCGGAGCTACCCGGGATGCGGACCGCGTCGGCAGGCGTCGCGCCGGTGACCCACAACCCGGACGTTGTGGCGGCCCCCGGACCGAGCCGGGCCACGGTCAGCGTGCCATCGGGGCGCCAGGCAGCAGCCACGGCCCGGTCCTGCACGATCGTGCCCGGTCCACCGGCGGCGGACACGGTTCGTACCTGTGTCGAGGACGTGTCGATGACCTCGCGGACGAACGCGATGCGCTGCCCGTCCGGCGACCAGGTCGGCTCCCGCAACGCGTAGTAGTGGCCGTCGACATCGGCCTCGCTGAACAGGACGGTGGTGGCGCCTGTTGCCAGATCCCGGACGGCAAGAGTCGTGTGCTGCCCACCCTGCAGGCTGACCTTGACGTAGGCGAGCTTGCTGCCATCCGGTGAGACGTCAGGGCCGGAGTAGTCCGCCCAGTTGTCCTGACTGACCGAGCCGGCCAGGACGGTGGCAGCCAGCGCCGGCGTGGCCGCCGAGGCCGTCACGACCGAGTGACCCCAGACCGGCCCGGCGGAGGGGCTCGAACGCGACCAGAAGAGCACGTCGGCGGGCTTAGGGCTCGACGACGACGCGGCGCCCGGTGCCGCCGCACGCTCCGGAACCGCCGCATCGGCCGTCGTCGTCAGCGGCCAGGCAAGCAACAGAACGGTGGCCGCGGCTGCCCGCCGGATGGCCGAGCGACGCGGTGCCGGCGGAGCCATCACAAATCTCCCTGGGCGGGTACGAAGGGCGCCCGGGGTGATAGACGCGCGAAGGCGCTCGCCGGTTTACCGCAGGAGACGTTGAGCCTGGGTGGGCGCGGCAGGTGTCGAACCTGCGACCCCTCGCTTGTAAGGCGAGTGCTCTACCGCTGAGCTACGCGCCCGGACGACGCCGACACACTACCGAGGCGGTAAGGATCCGACTCCATGCTGCTAGGCAGTCACGCCGAGTTCGGCCAGCACCGACTTCCACTCTGCCTGGTCGCGGGCCACGGCGCCCTCGACAAACACCTTCCATCGCACGACGCCCTCCTTGTCGATGACGAAGGTCCCGCGTGACGCGGTCCCTCGCTCCTCGTTGAGAACGCCGTAGGTCCGCGCGACCTCTCCGTGCGGCCAGAAGTCGGACAGCAGGGGAAACGTGAAGCCCTCCCGCTCGGCCCATACGTTCAGCGACGCAGTCGAGTCGACGCTGACCGTCAGCACCTGCACGTCGTCGTTCTCGAACCGGGGCAGGTCATCGCGGATCGAGCAGAGCTCGCCCTGGCACGTCCTGGTGAACGCCAGCGGATAGAACACCAACACCACGTGCTTGGCCCCGCGAAACTCCGACAGCGTGACCGGCTCGCGGTGCTGGTTCTGCAGGGTGAAATCCGGCGCCTGGTCGCCTACTTCGACTGACATCCGTCGCTCTTCCGTTCGGGGATTTGCCTCACAACCCACAGTACGGGCGCGCTCACTTCCGTGAACGGCCGCTCTTGGGCGCCACCAAGCGGGTGCCCGACCAGTCCTGGCCGGCGCTGATGCTGCTGGTCTGTTGCAGACCCGAGGTCGGCGCCGCCTCGTTGATGTCGCTGGGCTCGACGTGGCCGTCGCGGCCCACCTTGGGAGTGAGCAGCCACACGACGCCACTCTCGGCCAACGGGCCGAGCGAGTCGACGAGGGCATCGACGAGATCGCCGTCGTCCTCGCGCCACCACAGCAGCACGACGTCGACCACCTCGTCGGAGTCATCACCGACGAAGTCGGATCCGGTGCGGGCGAGGACGGCGGTGCGCAGTTCCTCGTCGCAGTCGTCGGCGTGGCCGATCTCCATCACAATGGCGCCTGGGCCGATACTGAGTCGATCCGCCTGACTCCGCGTCCCCTCCGCGTGGCCCGCTGCCGCGCTCACCTGGTGATGCCTCCTCGATCACGTCGACGACAAGAATCCGTACATCCGGGTCGCAGGGCACTTGCCCAGCACATATACAACCGCGTGGCGTACAGCCTACGGCCGGTCAGGGGGGTCAACCAGCCAGATACGACAGTCTGACCTGCCGCTCCTCGTTGTCGACGTTGAGATCCACCAGCACGATGCTCTGCCAGGTGCCCAGGGCCAGCGCGCCGCCCAGCACCGGCACCGAGGCGTACGGCGGGATCAGGGCAGGCATCACGTGCGAGCGGCCGTGGCCGGCGGTCCCGTGCCGGTGCTTCCAGCGGCCGTCGGCGGGGAGCAGGTCGTCCAGCGCGGCGAGCAGATCGTCGTCGCTGCCGGCGCCGGTCTCGAGCACCGCCAGCCCGGCCGTAGCGTGCGGGACGAACACGTGCAGCAGGCCGTCGGACTCGGCGGCGACGAACTCCGCGCACTGCGGCGTAATGTCTACGGCGGCTGCACGGGAGCCGGTGCGGATGCTGAATGTGCCGCTGCGCATGCCTGCAGTGTCCCGGTTACCCACAAGTAGAGATGACGGCCCCCCGGCTACCGACGATTATGGAGCCGCGAGAGCCCCACCCCGGACGAGGAGAGCCATGGCTGGCAAGGACGTCAACGCGCGCGATCGCTTCAGCGTCATCAGCGACGGGCTGCCGAGCCAACTGCCCGATGTCGACCCGGCCGAGACCGCGGAGTGGCTCGAATCGCTCGACTCCGTGGTCAGCGTCGCCGGCCGCGGCCGGGCTCGTTACCTGATGCTCAAGCTGCTCGAGCGGGCCCGTCAGCACCAGATCGGCGTCCCGCCGCTGCGCAGCACCGACTACATCAACACCATCCCGCCCGAGCGCGAGCCGTGGTTCCCCGGCGACGAGCACATCGAGCGCCGCATCCGCGCCTACATCAGGTGGAACGCCGCCATCATGGTGTCGCGGGGCAACCGGCCCGAGCTCGGCGTCGGTGGTCACATCGCGACCTACGCCTCCTCGGCCAGCCTGTACGAAGTCGGCTTCAACCACTTCTTCCACGGCAAGGACCACGGCGAGTCCGGCGACCACATCTTCTTCCAGGGCCACGCCTCCCCCGGCATCTACGCCCGAGCCTTCCTCGAGGGCCGGCTCACCGACCACCAGCTCGACGGCTTCCGCCAGGAGCTGTCCCATCCAGGTGGTGGCCTGCCGTCCTACCCCCACCCTCGCCTCATGCCGGACTTCTGGGAGTTCCCCACCGTGTCGATGGGGCTCGGCCCGATCAACGCGATCTACCAGGCCCGCTTCAACCGCTACTTGCTCAACCGCGAGCTCAAGGACACCAGCCGGTCGCGGGTGTGGGCCTTCCTCGGCGACGGCGAGATGGACGAGCCGGAGTCGCTCGGTGCGATCGGTGTGGCCGCACGCGAAGAGCTCGACAACCTGACGTTCGTCATCAACTGCAACCTGCAACGCCTCGACGGTCCGGTACGCGGCAACGGCAAGATCATCCAGGAGTTGGAGTCGTACTTCCGCGGCGCCGGCTGGAACGTCATCAAGGTCGTCTGGGGCCGCCAGTGGGACGACCTGCTCGCCCGTGACGTCGATGGCGTGCTGGTCAACCAGATGAACACCACTCCGGACGGGCAGTTCCAGACCTACTCCACCAGCGACGGCGCGTTCATCCGGGAGGACTTCTTCGGCGCCGACCCGCGGCTGCGCAAGATGGTCAGCCAGCTCACCGACGACCAGTTGCGCACCCTGCCCCGTGGCGGCCACGACTACCGCAAGATCTACGCGGCGTACAAAGCCGCTGTCGAACACGAGGGCCAGCCGACCGTCATCCTCGCCCACACGATCAAGGGCTGGACGCTGGGCAAGGACTTCGAGGCGCGCAACGCCACGCACCAGATGAAGAAGCTGACCAAGGACGAGCTCAAGATCTTCCGGGACCGGCTCTATCTCCCGATCACCGATGCCGAACTCGAAGCTCCGCTGCCGCCCTACTACCACCCCGGCGAGGGCTCCGAAGAGGTGCAGTACATGCAGGAGCGCCGGGCGGCCCTGGGTGGATACCTTCCCAAGCGCGTCGTCCGCGCCAAGCCACTCGCGCTGCCCGACGTCCGCGCCTACGACGACCTGAGCAAGGGCTCCGGCAAGCAGAAGGTCGCGACCACGATGGCGTTCGTCCGGTTGCTCAAGGACCTGATGAAGGACGAGCAGATCGGAAAGCGCTTCGTGCCGGTCATCCCCGACGAGGCACGGACCTTCGGCATGGACTCGCTGTTCCCGACGGCCAAGATCTACTCACCGCATGGGCAACGCTACGACGCGGTCGACCGTGACCTGATCCTGTCCTACAAGGAGTCGGACAAGGGACAGATCCTGCACGAGGGAATCAGCGAAGCCGGATCGATGGCCTCCACGATCGCCGCCGGCAGTTCGTACGCCGTGCACGGCGAGCACATGATTCCGGTCTTCATCTTCTATTCGATGTTCGGATTCCAGCGGGTGGGCGACCAGATCTGGTCCTTCGCCGACTCGATGGGCCGCGGCTTCCTGCTCGGCGCGACCGCCGGCCGGACCACGCTGAACGGCGAGGGCCTGCAGCACGAGGACGGCCACTCGATGCTCATCGCGGCGACCAACCCCGCATGCGTGTCGTACGACCCGGCCTGGGCCTACGAAGTGTCCGTCATCGTCAAGGACGCGATGCGCCGGATGTTCGGCCCGGACAGCGAGGACATCTTCTACTACCTGACCATCTACAACGAGCCTTACCTTCAGCCACCCCGCCCTGACCACGTCACGGACCAGGGCATTCTGCGGGGCATGTACCTCTTCGCCGAGGGTGGCGGGGTCAACCTGCCCAAGGCACAGATCCTCGCCTCGGGCGTGGCAATCCAGTGGGCGCTGCGGGCGCAGGAGCTGCTGCTGCAGGATTGGGGTGTCTCGGCCGACATCTGGTCGGTGACCTCCTGGAACGAGCTGCGCCGGGACGCGGTCGAGTGCGAGGACCGCACCCTGCTGCACCCGGAGTTGCCGGCCTGCACCCCCTATGTCACCGAAGTCCTCGACGGCTCCCCCGGGCCGGTTGTCGCGGTGTCGGACTGGATGAAGGCGGTACCCGACCAGATCGCCCGCTGGGTGCCCGGTGACTACAACTCACTCGGGACCGACGGTTTCGGCCGGTCGGACACCCGAGCCGCGCTGCGCCGGTTCTTCCACGTCGATGGCGAGTCCATCGCCGTGGCCGTGCTCAGCGAACTCGCCCGCCGCGGCGAGATCAAGCCGCAGGTGGTGGAACAGTCGATCGAGCGCTACCACGTACTCGATGTCCAGCAGACCGCACCTGCCGAGGAGGCCGACGACCAGCCGGTCTCTGGCTAGCGCTGTGCGTGGTCGGCGGTCCAGGACAGCAGCCGATCGGCCGGCCAGGCGTTGACGATCTGCTCGGTCTCGACGCCGCACTCCTCGGCACGGGTGCAGCCGTAAGGCTGCCAGTCCAACTGACCCGGCGCGTGCGCGTCGGTGTCGATGGCCAGCAGGCAGCCGGCCTCCACGGCCATCCGCAGCAGCCGCCTGGGCGGGTCCAGCCGTTCGGGGCGGCAGTTGATCTCGACCGCGACCCCGAACTGAGCGCAGGCGGCGAAGACCAACTCGGCGTCGAACTCCGACTCCGGCCGAAGCCTGCCCCGCCGGCCCTGCTGCGTCACGTTGCGGCCGGTGCAATGCCCCAGGACGTCGACATGCGGGTTGGCGATCGCCTGCACCATTCGCGGAGTCATCTCGCTCTCGGGCATCCGCAGCTTGGAGTGCACCGAGGCCACCACCAGATCCAGCTCGGCGAGCAGGTCCGGCTCCTGGTCGAGAGCGCCGTCGTCGAGGATGTCGACCTCGATGCCGGTCAGGATCCGGAACGGCGCGAGCTCGGCGTTGAGCCCGCCCACGACGCCCAACTGGTCGCGCAGCCGTTCGGCTGACAGCCCGTTGGCCACGGTGAGCCGTGGCGAGTGGTCGGTGAGCACGAGATAGTCGTGACCGAGGTCTCGCGCGGCGCGGGCCATCACGTCGATGGGCGACCCGCCGTCGGACCAGTCGGAGTGCGTGTGACAGTCGCCCCGCAGTGCCGCCCGGATCTGCTCGCCGCCGGCCACCACCGGCATATCGCCCGAGGCCTCAAGGGCCGTGAGGTACGAGGGGACCGCGCCGGCCAGCGACTCCGACACCGCACGCGCGGTCTTGTCACCGACTCCGGCCAACTCGGTGAGGGTCCCGGCTTTCGCCCGTGCCGCCGCCTCCCCGGCCGGCAACTTCGCCACCGCCGCTGCGGCATTGCGGAACGCGCGGACCCGATAGGTCGCTTCGTGCGCGCGCTCGAGCAGGAAGGCGATCCGCTCCAGATCTGTGACCGGGTCGCGGGAGGCGCCGCTCATTCCGGCGACTCGCGTTCGCCTGCGGTGGGCTTGTCCGGCGAGATCCGCCCGGCCTGCTCGGGGCTCAAGCCTTCGCGCGGGTCGACCGCGGGACGTCCGCGCTCGCGGCGCCAGGCGCTGAACGCTGCAGTCATCACGGCCAGCCAGGCCGCACCGAGGATGTAGCCGGCGAGCACATCACTGACGTAGTGCACGCCCAAGGCCACCCGCGAGAACCCGATCGCCAGGACGAGTGCGACGGCGAGCGCGACCGCGACCCGCCGCCACCAACCGTGCAACGCCGGCAGGAACACCAGGACGAGCACGCCGTAGCCGACCATCGCCGCCTGCGCATGACCGCTGGGAAAGCTCAGCCCGGCCGCGTGGGAGACCGGGTCGGGCAGCACCGGCCGGGTCCGGTCGACCAGTCGCTTGACCACGCTGTTGAGCAGGCTGCTCAGCGCCGGCGTCACCGCCACGAAGATGGCCAGCCGCGGCAGCCGGCGCCACAGCAGCCACGCCACGACCACGGCGAATATCGCGAACCAGGTGGCCGAGTTGCCCAGGAAGGTGAATCCCTCCATCAGCCGAACGAAGAGCGGGTGTGCGACGGCGAAGCCGTGCAGCGACGTGCTGGCGCCGTTGTCGAGCCGGGCGAGTGCCGAGGACCGGTCGACCACGAGCAGTAGGAGGAGCAGGAAGGGCACCGTGACCAGGACGAACGCGACGGCCAGCAGCGCCGTCCGGACGCCGAAACGCCGGCTGGCTGCGCTCGGTACCTGGCCGGTCGGTGGCATGGACACTGACTCCCCTACGTCGCCGCTCGTACACATGACAGGCTTTCATGATGCAAGACCAGCCACTGTCTGCGTCTCTGCGCCGGCTGGAACGCTCGTCGGGCGCACTGGCCACCCAGAGCGTCGCGCGGATGGACGAGAAGCTCCCGTGGTTCCGGTCGATGCCGCCCGACCAGCGATCCTGGGTGATGCTCGTGGCCCAGGCCGGCATCGCGGCCTTCGTCGAGTGGCTGCGCAGCCCCGAGCGCTCCCCCGAGATCACCTACGAAGTCTTCGGCGCGGCCCCGCGCGAGTTGGCCCGCTCGGTCACCCTGCAGCGCGCGGTCGCCCTGGTCCGGGTCACGATCGAGGTGGTCGAGTCACAGGTCAGCCACCTGGCGGCACCCGGCGAGGAGGCGGCGCTCACCGAGGCAGTGCTGCGCTACTCCCGCGAGGTGGCATTTGCGGCGGCGCAGGTCTACGCCAGCGCCGCGGAGGACCGCGGTTCCTGGGACGCACGGCTGCAGGCCTTGCTGATCGACGCGTTGTTGCGTGGTGACCCCGATGTCGCCCTGCCGAGCCGGGCCGCGGCTCTGGGCTGGGCTGACATCGCGCCGGTGACCGTGGTCGTCGGCACCCCGCCGGACGGGGACGCCGAAACCGTGCTCGACGGGATACAGCGCGCGGCGAAGTTCTCCGGAACCGACGTGCTCGCCGGGGTCCAGAGCGATCACCTCGTGCTCGT
>JBAVXU010000035.1:0-6525 GCA_049698415.1 Mycobacteriales bacterium | reverse complement strand
GAGGAGCTCGATCTGGATGTCGCCGACCCCGCCGCCGATCTCGAGCAGACTCGCACCGTCGATGCCCCGCTCGGACAGGAACGACACGATCGCGCGCGACGACCGGGTCAACCCACGTCGGCGGTAGCGCCGTGCCAACCGCCGAGCGAACCTGTCGCTGAACCTCGCGTCGTATCCGTCGGGCTCGCAACAATCGGCCATACGGCCAGTATGCGACCGGACAAAGCGCCGCCGGACGGGTTGGGGTGGAGCCGCCTATCGGAATCGAACCGATGACCTATTCATTACGAGTGAATCGCTCTGCCGACTGAGCTAAGGCGGCGGTGCCCGCGAGAGTCTATCGAACGCTCACTCGGCGGCCGGTTGACCGCCGACCGGGACATCGGAGGATGGGCTCGCTTCGTACGCCTGGCGACTGCCGCACACGCTGGCCCGACTGCACGAGCATCGGCTGCCGCCCTCGTCGAGCCGGACGGTGACCGAGTCGGTCGGGACGTTGTGGCCAACCACCCGGCCCGGGCCCTCTGGGGACTCCACCCGCTCCCCCACGGCGGGCGCCGTCGCCTTGAACTCCGCGTAGAGCGGGTGTTCGTACTTCAGGCAGCACATCAAGCGGCCACAGGCACCGGAGATCCGCATCGGGTTCAGCGTCAGATCCTGGTCCTTGGCCATCCGCAGCGTGACCGGCTCGAAGTCCTTGAGGAAGGTGGCGCAGCACAAGTCGCGGCCGCACGACCCGATCCCGCCCTGCACCCGTGCCTCGTCCCGCGCGGAGAGCTGTCGCAACTCGACCCGACAGTGCAGTGTCGCGCCGAGGTCGCGGACCAGTGCCCGGAAGTCCACCCGGTGCGGCGCGCTGAAATAGATGGTCGTCCGCTCGTCTTGCGGCAAGTGGTCGAGGCCGACGACCTTCATCGGCAGGCCGTGCTCGCGGATCAGGCGTTTGGCGGCGACCTTGGCCTCGGCCTTGCGCCTGCGTACGGTCTCGTCCCGGGCCAGGTGCTCCTCGCTGGCGATCCCGGCCAGGGTCGGGGCGCCGAGACTGTCGGGACCGACCTCCTGTGGCGCCCACACGCATTCGGCCACCTCGGGACCGTCGTCGGTGGGGATCAGGACCTTGTCACCGACGGCGGGAGAGTACGGACCCGGGTCGAAGTAGTAGAGCCGGCCGTACCTGGTGAAGCTGACCGCGCACAGCATCCCCATGTGCCGAGAGGTTACGCCCGCCGTGGAGCCGCAGCCCGGGATTCAGCCCTCGCGCAGGGCGATGGCCATCGCCTCCACGGCGATCCGCGGCTTGACGTTGAGCTCCACCGCCGCCCGGCAGGCCAGCACGGCATCGAGCCGCCGCAGCACCGACTCCGGTGTCCAGACCTGCGCAGCCCGGGCCACGATGTCGGGAATGTCGACGTGTACGGCCGAGACCTGCGCGCCGAGCCGGACCGTCAGCACGTCGCGGTAGAACGCGGCGAGATCGACCAGCGCCCGGTCCAGCGCGTCTCGCGTGGCGCGGGTACGCCGGGACTTCTGGGACTTCTCGAGATCCTTGAGTTGCCCGGCGCTGCCGCGGGCCGCGGCGGCTGCGCCCTTGCCGGTGCCGCCCGCGCCCAGCGCCTGCTTGAGCGCCTCGGTCTCGGACACGTCGACGTTCTCGGTCAGCGCGGCTGCCTCGTCCTCGACCGCCTGGATCAGGATCTCGGCCGCGTCGAAGCAGGCGCCGAGCCCGGTGAGCGATCGGGGCAGCGCGAGCACTGTCTGGCGGCGGGTGCGGGCCTCCTCGTCGCGGGCCAGCCGGCGCGCCCGGCCGACATGGCCCTGCGAGGCACGGGCCGCCCACCGCGCCATCGGCTCGTCGACGCCGTCGCGGCTGACCAGCAGGGCGGCGATCGCGTCCGGCGTGGGGGTGCGCAACGACACCACCCGGCACCGCGACCGCACCGTGACCGCCACGTCGTCGGGATGCGTCGACGGGGCACACAGCAGGAAGACGCTGCGCGGCGGCGGCTCTTCGATCGCGTTGAGCAAGGCGTTGGACGCGCCCTCGGTCAGCCGGTCGGCGTCCTCGATCAGGATGACGTGCCACCTGCCCCCGCTGGGAGATTCGGCCGCCCGCAGCACCAGTTCGCGCATCTGCCTGACCGGGATCGAGAGCCCCTCGGGCACCACCAGCCGTACGTCGGCGTGTGTGCCCGCGCGTACCTGGTGGCACTGCGGGCAGGTGCCGCAGCCGAGATCGGGGCACTGCAGCGCAGCCGCGAAGGCGCGCGCCGCCACCGAGCGGCCCGATCCAGGTGGGCCGGTGAACAGCCAGGCATGGGTCATTGCGCTCGCGGGCACACCGTCACCGGTCGCCGCTCCGGCGATCAGATCGGCCGCAGCCCGGGCGGCGGCGGTCAGCGTCAGGACAGCTTCGGGCTGGCCGACGACCTCGTCCCAGACGCTCACTCGGCTACGCCGGCAGCGCGGGTCGGCAACGGCTGGGTTGCCGGAACCGGCGGCGGTGGCAGGAACGGACCCACCCCTTGGCGTACGAGCGCGGCGATCTCTTCAGCCGGCAACGAGGCATCGAGCACGAGGTACCCACCACGCTGGCTGGCGAGCTGGAGGAAGGATCGGCGTACCCGCTTGTGGAAGGCCAGCGACTCACCCTCCATCCGGTCGGCCGCCGACCGGTGACCGGCCCGCTCCAGCCCGAGGGCCGGGTCGATGTCGAGGAGTACGACCAGATCGGGCCGCAGCCCCTGGGTCGCCCAGGCCGAGACCCGCTCGACCACCGACATGGACAGGTTGCGGCCGGCGCCCTGATAGGCCAGGGACGAGTCCATGTAGCGGTCGCTGATCACCACCGAACCGGCAGCGAGCGCCGGCCGGATCACGGCATCGACATGCGCCGCGCGATCCGCGGCGTAGAGCAGGGCCTCGGCCCGAGGTTCGAGTCGCTCGTTGCCGGGATCGAGGAGAAGCCTCCTGATCTGCTGGCCGAACTCCGTCCCGCCGGGCTCCATCGTGACGGCACATTCGTAGCCGCCGCCGCTGAGCCACTCGGCGAGCATCGCCACCTGCGTCGACTTGCCGCTGCCCTCACCTCCCTCGAACGCGACGAAGAGGCCGGGATGGGTCACGGCGCCCATGGGCCGGCGTCGCAGCGACGCGATCAGGTCGGGAAGCACGGGCACACCGTGGCGGTCGTCCATCTGCCGGAAGGACAGGATGCCGACACCGACCGCAAGCGCCCCACCGACCAGGAGCAGACCGCGCGAAGCGTTGAACGAGAACGGGATCGATCCGATGTGGACAGTGTGCTGGCCACCCAGTCCGACCAGAACCGATGACAGCGCGGTGGCAAGCATGAGGACGACCCGCACCATCGCCTGCATGAAGGCGAACGTGCGTCCACGCAACGCGTTGTCGACCTCCGTCCCCAGCAGCGTCAACCCCGCGAGGTAGGCCATTCCGGCACCGAGCCCGACCAGGACGGCCAGCACCATGGCCACGGCCAGGAACGGAGCGGCGAACAGTGCCATCACCGACGCCCCGGACAAGACGATGGACATCGCGAACCACCGGCGGCGGGACAGGTCGCGGGCCAGCTTGGGACCCAGGCCCATGCCGGCCCCCAGCCCGATGAACAGGCAGGCGAAGAGCAGCCCGAAGGACGAGACGCCACCACCGAGGCTGACTGCGTAGAACTGTCCCGTACCGATCAGGAAGCCGCCCGCCCACAGCGCGCCGGCGACGCCGACGACCAGCGCGCGCACGAGTGCGGAGCTGCGGATGTAGGCGAAGCCTTCGGCGATCGAGCGCAGCAGCGGAACCGGCGGCGGTTGGGCCACAGACTTGTCGCGTCGCCCGCTGATCTCGGGGATGAAGATCACCACGATGGCGGCCAACAGGAACGTCAAGGCGTTGAAGTACAACGCGATGTCGACCCGGTTGGTCGCGAAGTATCCGTCGGGCAGCTTCATCGCGAGCTCGCGCGTCAAGGTCGTCAGCGAGGCGAACATCAGCGCCGCGAGAACCGGCGCGAAGCCGTAGGTCGCGAACAGCGAGAGCTGGTTGGCAGATTCGAGCTGATCCTTGCGGACCAGGTTAGGGACCGAGGCTTCCTTGGCCGGGGTCCAGAACATCGCCACGACCTCGATCAGGAAGGACGCGGCCAGCGTCCAGCCGATCCGGCCCACCAGCGGAATCGAGCAGAACATGAGGAAGCGCAGGACGTCGCAGACGATCATCGTCAGCCTGCGGTCGAACCTGTCCGCGAACGCGCCGGCGATCGGTGAGAGGACCAGGGCCGGGAGCAGCCGGACCACGACGATGCCGCCGAATGCCGCGCCTTTGGCAGCTGCCCCGGTCACCTGGTTGGCAGCGATGGTGGTCGTCGCCAGCAGACCCAGCCAGTCGCCGATGCTCGACAGGGACAGGACCACGAACAGCCGACGGAATGCCGGGACGTGCAGCACTCCACGTACCCGGTGGCCGAGATCGCCGGGAATGGCCGGATCGACAGTCGGGGGGTGGGCCGCACCCGGTGACTGAGTGTGGTCGTTGCTTATCGCGTGCTCCCGTGGTCGTCCTCGCTCCGATGCCTGGGTTGGGACCGCGGTAACACTCTAGAACCCCGCCATAACACGCTGGCCAGCATGCGGTGGGTACGGGCCGGTGCGCTCAGGTCCGTGCGGTTGCCTTCTTGGCCGGCTTCTTTGCAGCTTTCTTCTTGGCCGGCGCCCGCTTTCGCGCCGTTTTCTTCGCCGGACCGGCCGCCCGGCGGTCGGCCAGCAGTTCGGCGGCCCGCTCGGGGGTGACCGACTCGATGTCGTCGCCCTTGCGCAGGCTGGCGTTGGTCTCGCCGTCGCTGACGTACGGGCCGAACCGTCCCTCACGCAGGACGATCTGGCCGCCCGTGACCGGATCCGGACCGAGCTCGCGCAGCGGCGCGGCGGCGGACTCGCGACGCCCGCGCGACTTGGGCTGCGCCAGCAGAGCCAGCGCATCATCGAGGGTGAGCGTGAACAACTGCTCCTCGGTGGTCAGCGACCGGGTCTCCTTGCCCCTCTTGATGTACGGCCCGTAGCGCCCGTTCTGGGCCACGATCTCCTCGCCGTCGGAGGAGCCGACGACCCTCGGCAGGCTGAGCAGTCGCATCGCGTCGTCGAGGGTGATCGTGTCCAGCATCATGTCCTTGAACAGGCTGGCCGTGCGCTCGCCCACCTGGACGTACGGGCCGTATCTGCCGGCCTTGGCCACGACGACCTCGCCGGGATCGGATCCGGGGCCGAGCTCGCGCTCGCCCGACGGAGCGGAGAGCAACTCCTCGACCTTGTCCGGCGTCAGCTCGTCCGGGGCGAGGTCCTCGGGAACGCTGGCCCGGGCGGCGTCTTCGTCGGCGCCGCGCTGGAGATACGGCCCGAACCGGCCGACACGGACGACCACGTCGTCGAACAGCGGGATCGAGTTGACACCTCGGGCGTCGATCTCGCCGAGACGCTCGGCCACCAGTTTCTTCAGCCCGCCCGAAGCGACGATGCCACCATCGCGGGCCGTCGTGGTCGCGTCGGTCGAGCCGAAGTAGAACCGCGACAGCCAGTTGAGCGACTTCTCCCGGCCCGCTGCGATCGCGTCGAGGTCCTCCTCGACCGCGGCAGTGAAGTCGTAGTCGACCAGCCGGGCGAAGTAGGTCTCGAGCAGGCCGACGACGGCGAATGCCACCCAGGTCGGCACCAGCGCGGTGCCCTTCTTGAACACATACCCGCGGTCCTGGATCGTCTGCATGATCGACGCGTAGGTCGAGGGCCGGCCGATGCCCAGCTCTTCGAGCGCCTTGACCAGTGATGCTTCGGTGTAGCGCGCCGGCGGCTGGGTGTTGTGGCCCTGCGGCTCCAGCGAGAGGACCGAGAGCGGCTGACCGCGCTCGACCTGGGGCAGCCTGCGCTCGGCATCCTCGAGATCGGCGTCGGGATCGTCGGAGCCCTCGACATAGGCGCGCATGAAGCCGGGGAAGGTGATCGTCTTGCCGCTGGCCGCGAACTCCGCCACCTCACCGGTCGAGGACGTGCCGGCCAGCCGCAGCGACACGCTCTGCCCCACGGCATCGGCCATCTGCGAGGCGACCGTGCGCTTCCAGATCAGTTCGTAGAGCCGGAACTCGTCCTGGCTGAGCTCGCCGGCCACGGCGCCGGGCGTACGGAAGCTGTCCCCGGAGGGCCGGATCGCCTCGTGCGCCTCCTGTGCGTTCTTGACCTTGCGGACGTACCTGCGCGGCTCCGCCGGAACGAACGCATCGCCGTAGAGCTCACGGGCCTGCGACCGGGCTGCTGTGAGAGCCGTCTCGGACAGGTTGGTCGAGTCGGTCCGCATGTAGGTGATGTAGCCGTTCTCGTACAGCCGCTGAGCGACCCGCATGGCCTGCTGGCTGGACATGCGCAGCTTGCGGCCGGCCTCCTGCTGCAAGGTGCTGGTCATGAAAGGCGGGTAGGGCTTGCGGCGGTAGGGCTTCTCCTCGACGCGTACGACGGCGAAGTCCACACC
>JBAVXU010000034.1:0-5361 GCA_049698415.1 Mycobacteriales bacterium | reverse complement strand
CGTCGATGACGCCCAACTCGACCGCTCGGGCAACCCCGCCGGCAAGGCGCTCATGCTCCTCGGCCAGTTGTGCGTGCAGCGTCACGCGTTCGCCCGGCTGCGCGGCGGCCAGCTTCTTGCGGTGCAGGATGCCCACCGCTGCGGAAGCGCCCATCACGGCCACTTCGGCGCCGGGCCAGGCGAACACCGCGGTTGCGCCCAGCGAGCGGGAGTTCATCGCGATGTATGCGCCGCCGTAGGACTTGCGGGTCACCAGGGTGACCCGTGGCACGACCGCCTCGGCAAAGGCGTGCAACAGCTTCGCACCACGGCGTACGACGCCGTCCCACTCCTGGCCCACACCGGGCAGATAACCGGGAACGTCGACGAGCACGACCAGCGGCACCCCCAGCGCGTCGCACATGCGTACGAACCGGGCAGCCTTCTCCGCCGACGTCGAGTCGAGGCACCCACCCAGGCGCATCGGGTTGTTGGCGATCACACCGACGGTGCGGCCGGCGAGCCGGCCGAGGGCGGTGACGATGTTCGGCGCCCACTTGGCGTGCAGTTCGATCGGGTCGTCGTCGAGGACCGCGCGGACGACCGGGTGGACGTCGTAGGCCCGGTTTCGCTGCTCGGGCAGGATCGTCGAGAGTTCGTCACTCGGTCCGACGTCGGACGGCGTGAAGCGTCCCGGCCGGGCGAGCAGGGCCGCGATACCGCGGGCCTTGTCCAGCGCATCGGCGTCGGTGTCGGTGACGACATGCACCACGCCGCTGCGCCGGCCGTGCGGCTCCGGACCGCCGAGGCGAGCCATGTCGACGTTCTCGCCGGTGACGCTGCGGACGACTTCGGGGCCGGTCACGAACACGCGGCCGTTGGGACCCATGATCACGATGTCGGTCAGCGCCGGTCCGTACGCCGCACCACCGGCGGCCGGGCCGAGCACCACCGAGATCTGCGGGACGCGACCGGAGGCGCGCACCATCGCGGCGAACACCTGCCCGATCGCATCGAGCGCTTCGACTCCCTCAGCCAGTCGGGCGCCGCCGGAGTGCCACAGGCCGACCACGGGCATCCGCTCGCGTACGGCCGCGTCGATGGCATCGACGATGTGCACGCAGCCTTGCGATCCCATGGCACCACCCATGCGTACGGCATCGGTGGCGAAGGCGACGACGGGACTTCCCTCGATGGTTCCTCGTGCGGTCACCACGCCACTGTCGTCGCGCGGGCTGAGCAGCCGCAGGGATGCCGGGTCGAACAACTGCTCGAGCCGGAGTTCGGGATCGCGAGGGTCACGGCTGTCCACTTCGGATTCCGTTACCAGAGTCGTCACGGCGCCCTCCTTGGTCATGCGGCGGTGAACACGAGAGCGACGTTGTGCCCGCCGAAGCCGAACGAGTCGTTGACCGCCGCCAGGAGTTTGACCTCGCGCGGGCTGACCCGGGCGATGTCGAGGCGGATGTCGTCGTCGGGGTCGTCGAGGTTGATGGTGGCCGGCACCTTGCCGTCACGGATCGCGAGCAAGGTGGCGATGGCCTCCACCGCGCCGGCGGCACCGAGCAGGTGACCCGTCATCGACTTCGTCGACGTGACGACCGGGTGCTCGCCCAGCGAACTCAGCAGGGCGGCCGCCTCGGCGGTGTCCCCGACCGGGGTCGACGTGGCATGGGCGTTGACGTGGCCGATGTCGGCCGCGGTCAGCCCGGCATCCTGCACCGCCTTGATGATCGCCCGCGACGCCCCGGCCCCAACGGGATCCGGCGCCGCGATGTGGTGGGCATCGGCGCTCATGCCGGCGCCGGCGAGCCGGGCGTAGACCTTGGCCCCGCGCGCCTCGGCGAACCCCGCCCGCTCGAGCACCAGCATGCCGGCGCCCTCACCGAGGACGAATCCGTCGCGAGCCTTGTCGAAGGGCCGGGAGGCCGCCTCGGGCTCGTCGTTGCGGGTGGACAGTGCTTGCATCTGTGCGAACCCGGCCAGCGGCAGGGGATGGATACATGCCTCTGCGCCGCCGACCACGACGACATCGGCACGCCCAGCACGGATGATGTCGAGTCCCATGGCGACGGCTTCGGCTCCGGAGGCGCAGGCACTGACCGGTGCGTGGACACCGGCGCGCGCGCCCAGCGCCAACCCGACCGTGGCGGCCGGGCCGTTTGGCATGAGCATCGGGATGGTCAGCGGCGACACCCGGCGGTGGCCCTTGCTCTCGAGGATGTCGTCCTGGCCGAGCAGGGTGAGCGCACCGCCGATACCGGTGCCGACGACGACGGCGAGTCGTTCCGGGTCGATCTCGGGGGCACCGCAGTCGGCCCAGGCTTCGCGTGCCGCCACCAGGGCGACCTGCTGCGACCTGTCGAGGCGTCGCGCCTGGACCCGTTCGAGCGTCTCGGTCGGCTCGACCGCGAGTCTGGCGACGATCCTGGCCGGCAGTTGCTCGGCCCACTCGTCCTCGAGCTTGCGTACGCCGGACTTGCCTTCGAGCATCGCAGCCCAGGTCGAGGCCACATCCCCGCCGAGCGGGGTGGTGGCACCGAGCCCGGTGACGAGGACCTCTGTCACGCGGCGGACGCGTTTTTCTCGATGAAGTTGACCGCGTCGCCGACGGTGGTGAGGTTCTTGACCTCGTCGTCAGGGATCTTGACGTCGAACTTCTCCTCGGCGGCAACGACGACCTCGACCATGGACAGCGAGTCGACGTCGAGGTCGTCAGTGAACGACTTCTCCATGGTCACGTCGGCGGGCAGGATGCCGGCCACCTCTTCGAGGATCTCGGCGAGGCCGGCGCGGATTTCTTCTGTCGTCACTGTGTGAGTGTCCTTTCGGGTTCGGGTGCAACGGGACCGTGCTGCGGACGGATCAGGGGCAGGCGATGACCTGTCCGGCGAAGGTGAGCCCGGCGCCGAAGGCCAGGACGAGCGCAGGGTCGCCCGTACGCGCTTCGCCGGTCTCGACAAGCCGGGACAGGGCAAGGGGTACGGACGCGGCCGACGTGTTGCCGCTGTCGACGATGTCTCGTGCGACGACGGCGTCGGTGGCGCCGAGTTGGCGCACGATCGCGTCGACGATGCGGAGGTTCGCCTGGTGCGGCACGACCACCTTGATGTCCTTGGGTGCGACACCGGCCCGGCGGCACGCTTCGAGGGCCGCACCGCCCATGAGCGTGGTGGCCCAGCGGAAGACCGCTTGGCCCTCCATCTGGATCGGCCCGCCGCGCTCGGTGATCTGGATGGCCGAGGACTTGGTGCCGTCGCTGCCCCACACGACTGGGCCGATGCCAGTGGTCTCCGACGGTCCGACGACGGCCGCTCCGGCACCGTCGCCGAAGATGATGCATGTCGAGCGGTCGGTCCAGTCGACCCAGGCCGACAGTTTCTCGGACCCGATGACCAGCACCCGGGTGGCCGAGCCGCCGCGGATCGCGTCGTTGGCGACGGACAGGCCGTAGCAGAAGCCCGCGCAGGCGGCGTTGAGGTCGAACGCGCCCGGGCTGGGGATGCCCAGCCGGGTGGCGACGGTGGCCGACGCGCCGGGCAGCGCTGCTTCGAGCGTGCAGGTCGCCGTGATCACCAGATCGATCTCGCCGG
This sequence comes from Mycobacteriales bacterium, assembly GCA_049698415.1. GTDB lineage: Bacteria > Actinomycetota > Actinomycetes > Mycobacteriales > QHCA01 > QHCA01. Next base: position 1,789 of record JBAVXU010000034.1, on the reverse strand, counting down.
CTTCGACTCCTGCGGCGGCCATGGCCTTGCCCGCCGCGGCCACCGCCATGTCGACGACGCTCTCGTCGTCGGCGGCTACGTGCCGGGTGGCGACACCGACCCGGCTGCGGATCCACTCGTCGCTGGTGTCGACGAGCTTTTCGATGTCGGCGTTGGTCATCACCCTGGCCGGCCGGTAGTGGCCGAGGCCAAGGATGCGCGCCCCTGGCGAGCCTTCGGCGGCCCTCATCGGGAACCGGCCAGTGGGTGCAGCCGGGCCAGTGGCTGGCCCGGAGCGACCGGGTCGCCGTCGGTGGCCAGCCATTCGGCGAGAACGGCCGGATAGTTGGCTGCAACCTCGTGCGGTCCCTGCCTGGTCATCACCGATCCGACGGCGGCACCGGCGGCCAGGTCGTCGCCCTCGGCGAAGTCCCCGGGCGCGAACGTGCCGGCGGCAGGCGAGACGATCACCCGGAAGGACACCGAGGGTTCGGCTCCGGCGGGTCCGCCGTGGCGGGCGATCAGGTCACGGACAGCCTCGAGATCATCCGGTGTCTTCACGCTGACGACCTCCACGCCCTTGAGTTCACGTTTGGCCAACCCGGTCAGCGTGCCGGCCGGAGGAAGTTCGATGGCGGCGGTGACGCCGAGATCGCGCATCGTCGCCTGGCACAGGTCCCAGCGAACGGTCGAGGTCACCTGTGCCACGAGGCGTTTGAGCATCTGCGATCCGGTGGCCACCGCCGTACCGTCCGCATTGGACAGCAGCAACCGGACCGGGTCCGTGGTGGTGATCCCTTCGGCCAGGACGGACAGGGCATCCTCGGCCGGGGCCATGTACGTGGTGTGGAACGCGCCGGCCACCTCGAGGGCCACGACGCGGGCCTTGGCCGGTGGCTCAGCAACGAGCCGGGCGATGCCTTCGGACGGACCCGCCGCCACGACCTGCCCGGCGCCGTTGCGGTTGGCAGGGCTGAGTCCGCAGGCCTCTATCCGGGCAAGCACTTCTGCCGGATCGCCACCGAGAACGGCGGCCATGGAGGTCTCGGCCTGCTTGCAGGCGGCGGCCATCTCGCGGCCGCGCGCAGCGGCGAGGGTGACTGCCGATTCGGGAGTGAGCACACCGGCCACGGCGGCGGCGGTCAGCTCACCCACGCTGTGCCCGGCAACGACGGTGATGTCTTCGAGATTGAGTTGCTCGGCTGCGAGCAGGCCGGCGGCGACCAGCAGAGGCTGGGTGATCGCCGTATCCCGGATCTCCTCCGCGGTCCCGGTGGTGCCGAGAGCGGTCAGGTCGAGGCCGGCGAGCGCCGAAAGCCACCTCAGCCGGGCGGCGAACCCGGGCAGATCGAGCCAGGGGGTGAGGAACCCCGGGGTCTGCGCACCCTGCCCGGGCGCAAGTAAAGCGATCACTAGTTGACCATGTCTGCTAGTAGCGGCTGGGGGCGATAGCACCACGCACGAAGATGGCCGCCCGGCATTTGGAGGAATCCTACAACAGAGGGTCGTCCAAGCGACCGATCGCGAGCGCCACGCGCAGCGCGAAGGCGTCCCGTGGACTCACCGGTGACAAGCCGCAGACGTCGGTGATCCGGCGCAGCCGGTATCTCACCGTGTTGGCGTGGACGAACAGCGCTCGCGCCGTCCCCTCCAGGCTGCCGCCCGAGTCGAAGTACGTGGTCAGGGTGTCCAGCAGGGCCGGCCCGGCGGCGCGCAGCTCTTCGTAGACGTCCTCGCGGAGAAACGCCCGAGCGTCCTGATCTCCGATGAGCGCCCGCTCGGGCAGCAGATCGCTGGCGAGGACCGGCCG
>JBAVXU010000033.1:0-4876 GCA_049698415.1 Mycobacteriales bacterium | reverse complement strand
GGTCAGGCGAGCACCGGTCTCTGCGTCCACGACGGAGTACGACACCCGGCCACCGAGGCGCCGATCGGTCAGCGGACCGGAGAGAGCAGCGATGAGACCCGCCGCGGTGGGGGCTGGATCCCCACTGTTGTCGGGGAGCAGCACCGGCGACGGCGCCGGCGTGGGCGAATGCGACGGAGCCGCGCTAGCGCGAGGTCGTGCTGGCTGGTGATGCAGCGCGCGCGGCACCACCACCGCACCGATGACGCCCAGCACGAGGGCAAGGGCCAGCGCGAAGCCTGCGACGATCCACGGCGTTATGCCGGGGTCCCGCTGCAGCGAACGTCGCCCCATCCCACCTCCGGTTGGTTCTTAGGCGACACTAGACGCGGGCCACTCGGCCATCCCGTGAGGAGTACACGGTGGACTTTGACGTCACCATCGAGATCCCTAAAGGGCAGCGCAACAAGTACGAAGTCGATCACAGCACCGGGCGGATCCGGCTCGACCGGATGCTGTTCACCTCGACGAGGTACCCCGCCGACTACGGCTTCATCGAGGGCACGCTGGGTGCCGACGGTGATCCGCTCGACGCGCTGGTGCTCGTCGACGAGCCCACCTTCCCGGGCTGCCTGATCCGCAGCCGGGCCATCGGGATGTTCCGGATGACCGACGAGATGGGCGGCGACGACAAGGTCCTGTGCGTGCCGTCCAACGACCCGCGGATGGAGCACCTGCGCGACATCCACCACATGCCGGAGTTCGACCGGCTCGAGATCCAGCACTTCTTCGAGGTCTACAAGGAACTCGAGCCCGGCAAGTCGGTCGAAGGCGCGACGTTCGTCGGGCGTACCGAGGCCGAACGCGAGATCCACATCTCGCGCAAGCGGCTGGCCGATCACGGCGGCGAGTTGCACTCCGGCAACCCCGACCGGCCCTCCTGAACAGACCGGTCAGGGTGCGGCTACGGCTGCCGCTTCTGCCTCGGCCGGTCCAGTCGCGTCCGGCGGCTGCGACGGCGTCTCGGGGCGTTCCTGCAGCTTCTGCTCCGGAAGCATGATCGCCAGGACGATGCTGAGCGCCACGACCGGCAACGCGACCAGGAAGATCGTGTGGATCGACCGCACGAACATCTCCAGCACGGCATCGTGGATCACCGTGGGCAGCGCCTTGATCGCCTGCGGATCGCTGAAGAGCTTGCCCGAACCTCCGCTCAGCCCGCCGGCCTTGCCTGCCGAGGCCGGCAGCAGTTTGGGCTCCCAGTAGTGCAGCCGCGCGGTGAGTACGGCGCCGAAGATCGCGGTGCCGAACGCGCCGCCCAAGGTACGGAAGAACGCCGTCGACGAGGTGGCCGCTCCCATGTCCTTGCGCTCGACGGCGTTCTGGATGGCCAGGATCAATACCTGCATGACGCAGCCGAGGCCGAGGCCGAGGATGACCAGATCGATGGCCAGCACCCACAGCGGGGTGTCCACCTGCAGCCGGCTCAGCAGCAGCATGCTGACCGCGGCCAGTGAGGTGCCGATGATCGGGAACATCTTGAGCTTGCCGATCCGGGTGATCACGCGACCGCTGCCGATCGAGGCGAACAGCACGCCGACCATCAGGGGCAACAACAACAGCCCGGACTCCGTCGGCGAGCGGCCCTTGACGACCTGCAGATAAAGCGGGACATAGACGATGCCGCCGAACATCACCAGGCCGACGACGAAACCGATGCCGTTGGCAACGCTGAACACCCGGTTGCGGAACAGCGCCAGCGGCAGGATCGGCTCGCTGGCGTAGTTCTCGCGTACGACGAACGCAACGCCTAGCAGCACACCGATCGCCGACATCGTCAGGATCGTGCCCGAGGTCCAGGCGTACTGCCGTCCACCCCAGACGGTCACGAGCAGCAGGGTCGACACTGCCGCCACGAGCAGGGCCGAGCCGGCGTAGTCGATCTTGTGCTCGCGCCGGGTGTGCTCCATCTTCAGCACGATGCTGAGCACGACGAGGGCGGCGATGCCCACCGGCACGTTGACGTAGAAGATCCAGCGCCAGGTCAGTTGGTCGGTGAAGTAGCCGCCGAGCAACGGGCCCGCCACTGAGGAGACGCCGAACACGGCGCCGAAATAGCCTTGGTAGCGCCCCCGCTCACGCGGCGGGATGATGTCGCCGATGATCGTGATGGCCATGACCATCAAGCCACCGGCGCCCAGACCCTGGATCGCGCGGAAGGCGATGAGCTCACCCATGTTCTGGCTCAGGCCGCAGAGCATCGAGCCGATCAGGAACACGACGATCGCGAACTGGAAGACCGGCTTGCGGCCGTACAGGTCGGAGATCTTGCCGTAGAGCGGGGTCGAGGCGGTCGACGTCAACAAGTAGGCGGTGATCACCCAGGACAGGTGCTCGAGTCCCTTGAAGTCGCCGACGATGCGCGGGAGCGCCGTCGACACGATGGTCTGGTCAAGAGCGGCCAGCAGGACTCCGAGCATCAGCCCGGACATCACGACCATGATCTGCCGGTGCGTCAGGACTGGCCCATGAGGTGCTGAGGTTGCAGGGGAGGTCACGAGACTCCTTGTCGAACCGAGGCGGACTGCGCCACCCCGTCGTTGAATTGGGTGAGGAGACGGGCGAGTTCGGTGCGATCGGCTGCCGGCCACGACTCGACGACGTCCCGTACGAACCGACTGCGCGACTCGCGGGTCGCGGTGAGCAGTTGGATGCCGCCGTCGGTGGCGGCCAGCAGGACCGCCCTTGCGTCGGCCGGATCGGATTGCCGCATCACCAGCCCTTGGGTTTCCAGGGCAGCGATCTGACGGCTGACGGTGGAGGTGTCGAGGCCGGAACACTCAGCGAGCTTCGACTGACGGACCGGACCACGCTCCACGATGTGCGCGAGCATGCGGTAGGCCGCGCGCTCGAGGTGCTGGGGAAACTCCACGGCAGAGTGCATCCGTCGATGAACGTGCTCCGCGGAGCGCCACAGGCGCGTCAGTTCGCGCTCGATGACCTCGTGGGGAGATAGTTGCATGGTACAACCATACACATCACCCGGCCCACGCGCACACGCTTTCCCTAAGCCATGACCGGCGGCGGACCACCCGGCCCGATCGGCTCGGGCGCGGGCACCGGCGCGTCAGGGTCCGGCGCCGGTGGCATCGGTGCCGGAGGTGTGGGCACCGGTCTGGTGGGCTCCGGCCCTGGACCTGGCGGCGCGGGGGTCGGCTCGAGCGGAGGCATCGGCCCCGGTGGTTGCGGATCGGCGGGAGGCAACGGATCGCCAGGGCGGGTGAGCGTCGGCGTGCGCGCCATCGTGGGCCTGCCTTCCTGTTCTCAGCCGGTGTGGCCGATGGAGCTTCAGCAGGCGGGCATCCGCAGGATCACCAGCGGCTGGCCCAGCCTGACGTCTGCAACGCGCTCCCAGGGCCGGCCGAGTTCGTAGCGCACCCGCTGCCGGGTCACTGCGCGATTGCCCGCAGTCGCGGGCGGCCCGCAGTCGCGGAAGGTGTAGCTCAGATTGAGCACGCGCTCTTCGCCCGGCCGCAGCGAGAACGGCCCGAACGGCTGGGCCGCGCCCTTGTCGTACGCCGTCGCACGCGCCGGCATCATCGTCACGTCGTAGGCCGCGGACAGTGGCGCCAGGTCGCTGTTGGGCACGCCCATGATGTGCACGGTCACCCGTCCGGTGTTGCGGACGGAGAAGATCGTCTCGAACGAATCGCCGGCGCCGTAGGTCACGACGTTGGAACCGCCGGCGGACTCGGTCTCCCGGACCTTGTCGCCCTGCACGCCGTACGCGCCGCCGCTGGCCAGTGGCTGGTAGTGCCACACATAGACCGCGCCGGCGCCCACGGCGAGCACGAGAACAAGCAGGAGGCGGCCGAAGAATCGCCGGACCGGATGCGTGACGGGGTACGGGTCTGCCTCGACGAACGAGTCGGCGAACGTGTCAAGCTCCGACATAGCAACCAGACTGACACATCAAACGGCTCCCGGCCCAGTGACAGGCCCGCCGTCTGCGCACGGCCGTGCACGTTGTCAGTCCGCCAACTCGGCACGGTCACCGATTGCAATCGTGCCCGGCCGGACGACACTGCCGAGGACACCGAACATCATCTCGTTGACGTCGGTGACCGTACGCAGTAGACCGTCTTCCGCCGGGAGCGCTGCCTGCGGCATCGTCACCATCACACAGCGCGGCATCGGGTCGGTGATGTCGACGATCAATTCATCGCCGATCGCTACCCGGCGGCCGATCCAGGACTGTTCGACAGGGCCTGCGACGTCGTCGGTGGCGAGCACGAGGTTGGGCCGGAAGTGCCGCGCGTCGACGCACTTGCCGTGCACGTCCGAGAGCCAGCGCAGGCCGGAGGTGGTGATCAGGTGGAACGGCCCGTCATCGAAGTGCGAGACGCCCTCCTCCTGGGCCAACGCGACGGGGCGACCCACGTGTTCGGACAGCGCATCGTCGATGCCCGGGTCGTCACCGCGAAGGCTGCGGCCATCGGGAAAGGCGATGACCGGTGTCTCGCCGTCATAGCTCGCCACCAGCGCCAGCAGCCCGTCCATCTTGCGGAAGCGCGCCGAGGACTTGCCGCTGCCGAACTTGCCGTCGGGATCGCGTACGGACCACAGGCGGTCACCGAGCAGGCCGCGTTCGTTGACGAAGATCCGCTCGACGTCCTCGCCGACGAGGGACTTGACGGGATAGCGGTGCAGGCTCGCGACCGTACCCAGCAATGCGTTGCCCACCGGAAGACTCACGTGCCGAGTCTGTCAGGCCGGCCTCGGCCTGGAACGACAGACCGGTGCCACCAGCGGGGTTGCGCATCAGCACCCAGTCCGGCTCGGTGAGCGTCACGTCCCAGCCACCCGAACGAGACCTCTGGCTGGTCGACGCTCGCAC
>JBAVXU010000032.1:0-1997 GCA_049698415.1 Mycobacteriales bacterium | reverse complement strand
GCAGAGAACGCGACCGGCTCCTCCATCGCCGTCAGCGCCAGCAACTGCAGCAGGTGGTTCTGCAGGACGTCGCGGGCGGCGCCGGCGGCGTCGTAGAAGGCCGCCCGGCCGCCGATGCCCACGTCCTCGGCCATGGTGATCTGCACCGAGTCGACGTAGTGGGAGTTCCAGACCGGCTCGAACAGCGTGTTGGCGAAGCGCAGGGCCAGCAGGTTCTGGACGGTCTCCTTGCCCAGGTAGTGGTCGATCCGGAAGACGTCGGGCGCGGTGAAGACGGAGTCGACGAGGGAGTTGAGCTCTCGGCTGCTCTTGAGGTCGGCCCCGAAAGGCTTCTCGACGACCACGCGGCGCCACCCGCCGCGGGAGTCGTTGTCGGCAAGGCCGGTGCGCTGCAACTGCTTGAGTACGACCGGAAACGCCGTCGGCGGGATCGAGAGATAGAACGCGGCGTTGCCGATGATCCCGGCGCTGTCCTCGAGCTCACGAAGCGTCTCGGCCAGCCCGTCGAAGGCCGCGTCATCGTCGAATGCGCCGGGCACGAACTTCACGCTCTCGCCGATGCGCTTCCACACGTCTTCGCGCCATTCGGTACGCGCGTGCTCCCGCGCGGCATTCTTGGCCAGCTCGGCGAAATCTCCGTGCCCCCAGTCGCGCCGGGCGAAGCCGAGCAGGACGAAGCCGGGTGGCAACAGCCCGCGGTTGGCCAGGTCGTATACGGCCGGCAGCAGCTTCTTGCGAGCCAGGTCACCGGTGACGCCGAATACCACGAGCGCACATGGCTGTGGCATCCGCGGCAGTCGCCGGTCCCCGGCGTGGCGCAGCGGGTTGTTGCCCGGCTCGATCACGGCCGGCCCACGTCGGCTCACTTGACCGCCTCGATCAGTTGGCCGACGCCCCGAGACCGGTCGGTCAGGTGCAGCCGGACGAGCGGGCGCCCGCGGCTGCTCAGAGCCTCGCGGTCACCGGCTGCCTGTGCCGCCTGCAGTGCGCCGAACGTGTAGTCCCGGCCGGGTATGGCCAGGTCCTTCTCGACCGCCCCGGTGATCTGAAGAAAGGAACCGACCTGCGGTCCGCCCTTGTGGAACTGTCCGGTTGAGTGCAGGAATCGAGGAGCCCAGCCGAACGTCACCGGACGGTCGGTACGGGCCGCGAGAGCGGCCCGCACCTTCGCCGTCGCGCTGTCCGCATGCCGGTCGAGAAAGGCCATCACCGCGAGGTAGCCGCGCTCAGGAACGCTGTCGAGCAGCGCGGCCAGCACATCACCGAGCCCGTCGGCGCTCCCGATCAGGCCATCCGGGGCGAAGATCTCGACCGCCCCGTCGACCAGGGCGGGAGACTCGCTGGGCAGTCCCGACTCGAGTAGGCGGGCGGTGTTCTCCTTCGATTCGGTGACGTTGGGCTGGTCGAACGGATTGATGTGAAGTGCCCAGCCGGCCACCGCGGTGGCGTACTCCCAACCGAGGAACTGCGCCCCGAGCGCGCCGGACACCGAGGTGAGCAGGTCACTGCTGCTATCGGCCGTCGAGTGCCGTGTCAGATGCACGAGGTGGACGTCCGGGCCGGGCGACGCGCCGGGGGAGTCCGGCCCCTCGACCACCACCGGCAACAGACCGGAGCCGTCCTTTCCGGTCGACTCCGCGATCAACTGCTCGGCCCAGTCACCGAAGCCGGTGATGCCCGAACCGGCATCGGCGAGGACGACTTTGTCGCGCCCTTCGCCGCCCGCGCCGCCGAGCACAGCACCGAGTTCGAGCGCCGGACTTCCCGAGCCGTCGCCGAGCGTGGCGCCCAGTGCGGCCGCTTCGTCGAGCAGGTCGGCCACGTCGACACCGGCCAGCGCGCTGGGGACCAGACCGAACGCCGACAAGGCGCTGTAGCGGCCACCGACATCGGGGTCGGCGAGGAAGACCGCGCGGAAACCCTCGTCGTGGGCGGCCTGCTCCAATGCCGAACCGGGATCGGTCACGGCAACGAAATGCCGGCCGACGTCGGCCTCC
>JBAVXU010000031.1:0-1924 GCA_049698415.1 Mycobacteriales bacterium | reverse complement strand
GCGCAGCCGGGACGAGCCGGTGACCTTGTCGATCCAGTACGGACGCGCCGGGTCGGAGCTGTCGTATCGCCACTGGAAGTTGGCGGGGTACAGCTGCTTGGCCGTGACCAGCATCGCCACGCCGGTACGAAGCGCATCGAATACCGCCCGATCCGTGACGTGCACCTGCACGCCGCCGACCACCGTGCCTTGGTACTTGGAGAACGAAGGGGTGAAGTACGCCTCGCGGAAGTGCACGCCGGGCAACTGCAGCGCGTTCAGCGCGTCGGCGTAGCCACCGTTGATGAAGGGTGCGCCGACCAACTCGAACGGCCGGGTGCTGCCTCGCCCTTCGGAGATGTTCGTGCCTTCGAACATCCCCAGCCCGGGGTAGACGTAGGCCGTGTCCACCGTCGGCATGTTCGGGGAGGGAATGACCCACGGGAGCCCTGTCTCGTCGAAGGTCATGTCCCGCTTCCAGCCGCGCATCTGCACCACGGTGAGGTCGACCGAACCGCCTGCCGACGGGAGGAACTCGGCGTTGAACAGCCGCGCGAGCTCGCCCACCGTCATCCCGTGCTGCTGGGAGATCTCGCGCCGGCCGATGAACGTCTCGAACTCAGCCGTCATCACCGGTCCGCGAGCCGCCATCCCTGTCAGCGGATTGGGCCGGTCGAGCACGACGAAGCGCTTGCCGGCGAGTACGGCGCCGCGCATCGAGTCGTACATCGTCCAGATGTAGGTGTAGAACCGGGCGCCGACGTCCTGGATGTCGAAGACGACCGTGTCGATGCCGGACCGGGTGAAGATGTCCGCCAACTGCTCGGGGGTCTTGAGATAGGTGTCATAGACCGGCAGCCCGGTCTTGGGGTCGACGAAGTAGCCCTCCGCACCGCCGGCCTGCGCGCTGCCGCGGAAGCCGTGCTCGGGTCCGAAGACCGCCCTGAGGTCGACGTCGCTCGAGCCGGCCATCGCGTCGACGACGTGGCGCAGGTCGGGCAGCACGGTGGTCGGGTTGGCGATGATGCCGACCTTCTGCCCGCGCAACTCGGCGTAATGCGAGTCGGCGAGCACCTGCGCACCCGTCTGCACCACGGGTCCGCGCGCGCGTGCCCGGTCGACGCCGTGTGCGCCGACGGGACCGCCGCTGACGGTGAGTACGACCGCGGCGGCACATCCCACCGCGGTCAGCAAGGCCATGGAACGCCGCATCAGTCCCCCTGGGTCGCATTCGGTTGGTTACGTGGGATCAGCAGATCGGCCACCACGGGCCGGTGGTCGGAGGCTGGGGTGTCGCTGACGGCGACGGTTGCGAAGTCGATCCCGACCGAGGCGGTGACGTAGTCGATCCGCTTCTCCGGGACGACCGCCGGATAGGTGAGCCCACCCGGCCCGTGTACGGCCGCCCAGCCGTCGGTCAACCGCTGCCAGAGCGGCGCAAGCTCGGCCGCGTCGGGCTCGGCGTTGAAGTCGCCGACAAGGATCTTGGGACCGGAGTCCTCGGACATGATGCGCAGCGTGTCGGCGACCTGCATCCGGCGCACCGACGGGTCTGCTCGGTAGTCGAGGTGGGTGGCGTAGACGTGCACGCTCACTCCACGCGCCTTGACGACGATCTCGGGGAACCCCGGCGCCGGCTTCGGAGTCGGGGTCGGGTCCTGAGTGGACAGACGGGTGATCGTGTGGTTCTCGGCCGACTCGATCTTGTGCCGGCTCAGCACCGCCAGGCCGTACTCCCTACGGGGCTGGCCCGGCTGGGCCGGGTCGAGGTCGTAGATCGGCGCGAAGAACACATACATCTGCAGCTTGTCGCCCAATTCGGTGGCGGTGTCGCGCCACTCGCTGCGAGCTCCCCAGTTGGCATCGACCTCTTCCAGTCCCACCACATCCGCGTCCAGGGCGCGGATCGCCTCGGCCGTGCGGTCGAGGTCGAACATCCCGTCGC
>JBAVXU010000030.1:0-16841 GCA_049698415.1 Mycobacteriales bacterium | reverse complement strand
GTCCCCGAACCATGCGGGCAGAGCCGTGGCTCGGCCGTGAGCATCGACGGTCTGATTGGTGAGGATCCAGTCGCCCTGGCCTGCGTGCCTGGTGACCTTGACGATGCCTGAGTCGTCGATACTGATGGCGTCCAGAGTGGAGCGGGAGATCACCATCGTGGTCATGGTTGCGGGGACCAGGTGCGGGCGGACCCATAGCGGAACGGCAACCTGGATGAGGACGTAGATCGCCAGGGTCAGCGCCATCGCCGGTATCGATCGCCGGACGATCAGCCCGATCAGGGTCCCCAGGAGGAGTGCGAACACGGCGTAGCCGACAGGGACGATGCCGCGCATGGCGAAAGAGATCGGAGTCAGGCGCGGGGCCAGCCCTCCACGCTGGCCGGTCGCGCCGTCGATCGGGTTCGCCCACCAGGTGATCGCGGTGGTGAGGAGCCCGACGGCCACCGCGGTGGCGAGGACCGTCAGGCCCAGCTTCGTTGCGAGCCAGCGGCGGCGTGTGACCGATTGGTTCCAGGCGAGCCGGTAGGTCCCGGTCTCCAGTTCCCGGGCCACCAGCGGTGCACCCCAGAAGATCCCGAGGACCGCCGGAGAGACCGCGAGGACGGCGATGCCGCCGTTGAAGAGCAGTCGGTCGTTGCTGGTGAGGAGGTCGTAGACGTTCCTGTTGCGACGAGCGAGCCTAGCCAGTGCCGGGCCGGTGATGGCAAGCCAGACGCAGGCCGCCACGACGAGTCCGTAGACGGCGATGAATTGGGTGCGGAACTGTCGCCAGGTGAGCCAGATCATCGGGCCACCTCCAGAGCGGACTCGCCCGGGGTCGACGAACTCGCGTCTTCCATATAGGCCAGGACAAGGTCTTCGAGATCCAACCCGGTGATCGACCAGATCGGATCGAGGACCGGCGACTCCGTGCTGACGATGTACGTGGACTGACGCTCTGTTTGGCTGGCCCAGACGACGTGCTGGTCGGCAGGCAGGGTGGCGGGGTCGCGACGGGGCCCGGACAGCCGGTGGTGCGTGGCGAGCAGCTGCTCGACGTCGCCGGCTACCCGGACCTGGGAGTCGACCAGGACGACGACGTGGTCGCAGACCCGTTCGAGGTCGGAGACGACATGCGAGGAGAGGAGCACGCTGATCTCGTCCTCGGCCACCGCCTCCATCAGGACCTGCAAGAACTCGCGTCGTGCCAACGGGTCCAGGCTCGCGACGGGCTCGTCCAGGATGAGCAGCTCGGGCCGCTTCGCCAGTCCGAGCGTCAGGGCGAGCTGGGCGCGCTGGCCCCCGGAGAGATGACCGGCCTTCTGACGAGGGTCGAGGCCGAGGTCATCGATCCGGCGCCGGGCTGTCGCCGCATTCCACCGGGGGTTGAGGTGCGCACCGAGGCTCAGATGGTCGGCGACCGTGAGCCCGGCGTACGTCGGGTTGTCCTGTGCGACGAACCCGACTTTCGCCAATTGGGATGCGTCGGCGGCGGGTTGGCCGCCGCATACCTCGATCGTCCCCACGGTGGGAGTCAGAATTCCGACTATCAGGCTGAGCAGCGTGGTCTTGCCGGCGCCATTCCGCCCGACCAGCCCGGTCACCCGGCCGACAGGAATCTCCAGGGTGCAGTCGCGCAGCGCCCACCGACGCCGGCCGTACTTCTTACCCAGGCCGCGGGTCACCACGATGGCGTTCACGCGATTTCCACGTTCACGGCACGAAACGTGCTCACGAAGAGTGCCTCGATGCTTTCCTCGTCGAGCCCGGCCACCCGGGCCGCGGCCAGCCATCGCGCCAGGTCGCGCCGGAGCGGCTCGTGTGCGGCCAGCGTGGAGTCGGCCAGGGTTCTGGTGACGAAGGTGCCGACGCCGGGCCGGGCGGCGACAAGCTGGTCGCGCTCGAGCTCGCGGTATGCCTTGAGAACGGTGTTCGGATTGATCGCCAGGCTCGCGACGACGTCCTTCACGGTGGGCAGCTGGTCGCCCTCGATCAGCAGGCCGAGGCGCAACGCACGCCGAACCTGGTGGACGACCTGGAGGTACGGCGCAACACCCGACCTCGAGTCCAGCGAGAATTCGATCATCAGATTCCATTCAACTATTTAACTAGCACAATAGGTATCTCCTGATCGATCGTCAAGAGTCGATAGGACGGCTATGGAGGGGCGAGGCGCGGGGACGGTCCCCCGGGCGGCGCGCAGGCGGCGATGCGGATGCTCGTCCTCGTTCTGGTGCAGAGGATCAGTCCTCAGTGCCTTCGGCTGTGTGATGCCCCTGGGTGACCCGAGCCTTCGGTGTCATGCCCGTCTCGAGAAGATTGGCGTTCGGTTCGAGGTTTTGGCAGTTCCCGCGCACCGATTGCGGATCCTAGTAATTTTCGACCTCGTCCGATCTGTGCGGCAACCATCGGTTTTAGTACTTTGGCACAACGACGGTTGCAGATGTTCGGTGCACCCGACTGGTTACCTCCCGCGGCTCGGCGCGGCGGCTTCTGCCATGCAGAACCGCCCGTCTCCTTCACGTGGAAGCGCACCGGGTCGACATTGCAGATCTCAGGCGGAGGCAACTGCGCCGACCGCGATGCCCTATTCGTTGGCACCTGGCGCCTGAGCCGTTACGCCTAACATCGCAGGCTCCGGGCAGCCGAGCGCGGGCCATAGCGCGGGACCGCGGCGGATCTTGCGCCACCGGAACACGGCGTTTCGTAGGATACCCCGGTGGGTATACTTCGGGTCGGCCATCACCGCGCAACCCCCTGGAGAACTACGTGTGCCGTCCCGCCACCTGCAAGGTCTGCGGCAAGACCACGTGGGCCGGCTGCGGCCAGCACGTCGACCAGGTCATGGCCCGCGTGCCGCGTGCCGACAGGTGCGCCGGGCACAGCGACGCCGAAATGGCCGCCGCCCGTAGCGGCTCGTTCTTCGGCCGACTCTTCGGCCGCGGCTGACCGAAGTGGCACGGCTGCGCCCCCTGGACGGCGCGGCGCCGGGGGTACGCAATCCACCGGCTTCGGCGTGGATCAGTTGATGATTTCGCCGCGTTCATCGCGGATTGCCGCCAGCCGGTCGCGCCATGCCTGTAGCGCCTCGGGCGTTTGCCGTGTCCAGTCGGCCACCTCGCCGACGACCCGGAGTGGATCCCTGCTGCGGAAGGATCGGGTGGGGTTTCCAGGGAACTTCTTGTCGGTCACATTCGGATCGTCCTCGAAGGCCCCTGTCGGCTCAACGACGTACACGCGCGGAGCACCCTCTCCCGCCGCGAGTTCCGCGGCGAGCCCCGCACCGTCCGGCAGCGCGGTGAAGTAGATGTGGTTCATCACGACTTCGGGCCGGTAGTTCGATCGGAAGCCCGCCGTGAAGAAATCGCCCTCCCGCAGATCGGCTTTCGTACCGTGGAAGAACGGCCCATCGTCGAGCACATCACTCACCGCCACAGGCTACGTGGACAGCCTTGCGCCTCGTCATCTCCTGCAGCCTGAGGGTGTTGCCGTCAGGATCGGAGAAGTTCGAGAAGCCGTTCGAGAACTGAGCTCACCCGCCCGGCGGCACCTGGAAGGCCCGGACCTCGATCCGGCCGCCGAGGGCCTTCGACGCGCGGGCAGCCCAGTCAAGGGCGGCCGCCTCGTCAGCGACATCGATCACCCAGAAACCGCCGAGATACTCGGGCGCCTCGACGAAGGGGCCGTTGACGTTGCTCAGCGACTCGCCGGTGTTGTCGACGGTCTTCGCGCTGGAGGGCGGCATCAGCCCGCCTGCGAAGACGAAGGCGCCGGTCGTCGTCAGCTCCTCGATGATCGCACCGGTCGCAGCCATGGTGGCCTCGAGCGCGGCCTGGTCCATGGTCTCCATGGTCGGCTCCTCGTCGGAGTCATGCGGAACGGACAGTAGGTACTGGCTCATGCCAGGTATGACCGTCCTCGACACAAGAACTCATCGGCCGACCCATCCGCGCCCCGCTCCACCTCGTGTCGCGGGTTACCGCCGCCAGCCACGAGATTCTTGGGTGGCCCGAGCCCGCGCCGATCCGAGGTCCGGTTTCAGCGCCTCGTCTCGTACCTCGTCAGGAGTACGCCGTCGGGAAACGTCCGGGTCTCCATCAGGTTCAGGTTCACCCAGTTGTCGAGGGCCGTGAAGAACGGCGTGCCGCCGCCCACCAGGACCGGGTGCGTGACGATCGCGTACTCGTCGATCAGCCCGGCGCGCATGGCCGCCGCGGCGAGGGTGGCGCCGCCCACGTCCATGGGACCGCCATCCTCGGCCTTGAGCCGGGTGATCTCGGTGACAACGTCGCCGGTGACAAGGCGGGCGTTCCAGTCGACCGCGCTGGTCGTCGAGGAGAACACCACCTTCGGCATGTCCCGCCAGCGGCGGGCGAACTCGATCTGGGCCGGTGTGGCGCCAGGCTGCTGGTCGGCGGTCGGCCAGTGGGCGCTCATCGTCTCCCACAGTTTGCGCCCGTACAGTGCCAGGCCCGTCACCCCCACCCGGTCGGACCACCACTGGAACAGCTCGTCGCTCGGCACGCTCCAGCCGAGGTCGTCGCCGGTGGCGGCAATGTAGCCGTCCAGGCTCAGGTTCATGCCAAAGGTCAGCTTCCGCATGGCGTCAGCCTCCCGTGAGCCGGCATTCGGCGTACAGACCAACAGGGCGGGAATTCACACGTTGAAGCGGAACTCCACGACGTCGCCGTCAGCCATGACGTAGTCCTTGCCCTCGATCCGCACCCGGCCGGCCGCCTTGGCCGCCGCCATCGATCCGGCGGCGACCAGGTCGTCGTACGAGACGACTTCGGCCTTGATGAATCCCCGCTGGAAGTCGGTGTGGATCACCCCGGCCGCCTCGGGGGCGGTGGCGCCCTGGCGAATGGTCCAGGCGCGGGATTCTTTGGGTCCTGCCGTGAGGAAGGTCTGCAGGCCCAGCGTGGCGAAGCCGACCCGGATCAGTTGCTGCAGGCCGGGCTCGTCCTGCCCGATCGAGGCCAGCAACTCGCGGGCCTCCGACTCGGACAGCTCGATCAGCTCCGACTCGGACTTGGCGTCGAGGAAGATCGCCTGGGCCGGAGCGACCAGGTCGCGCATCTCGGTCAGGAAGGCGTCGTCGGAGAGTTCGGCCTCGTCGACGTTGAACACGTACAGGAACGGCTTGGTGGTCAACAGCGTGAGCTCGCGTAAGGGTTCGGGATCGACCCCGGCCTGATAGAGGGTGCGGCCGGAATCGAGGATCTCCCGCGCCTGCTGCGCAGCCTCGAGCACCCCGCGGCGATCCTTGACGATCCGGGTCTCCTTCTCGAGCCTCGGCAGCGCTTTGTCGAGGGTCTGCAGGTCGGCCAGGATCAACTCGGTGTTGATCGTCTCGATGTCGTCCTTGGGCGAGATGTCCCCGTCGACGTGGACGACATCGGGATCCTTGAACGCCCTGATGACCTGGCAGATCGCGGCCGCCTCACGGATGTTGGCCAGGAACTTGTTGCCCAGGCCCTGCCCCTCACTGGCTCCCCGGACGATCCCCGCAATGTCCACAAACGACACAGCAGCAGGCACGATCTTGACGCTGTCGTGGATCTTGGCGAGTACGGGGAGCCGCTCGTCGGGGACGCCGACCACGCCGACGTTGGGCTCGATGGTGGCAAAGGGGTAGTTGGCCGCCAGCACGTCGTTCTTGGTCAGCGCGTTGAACAGCGTGGATTTGCCGACGTTGGGCAGCCCGACGATGCCGATGGTGAGGCTCACAACGAGCGAGTCTACGGACGCCCCTGCGCGCGGTGCCGGGCAGCGCTGAACCGTCTTTGCCGTGGGGAGAAAGCCGTGGTGAAGGCGCCGACGGCGGTGTCGCTACGCGTTTTTGTCGGACCTCGCTGTAACCATCAAGACATGAATGCAGTCGGCTTCTTCATCGCGGTATTCGCCCTGTGCTCCGGTTTCGGCCTCGGCGTGCTGCTTGCGCGTGGCCAATCGGCCGCGATCCTGGCGCAGCGGGAGTCTGCCCTGACCGAGCGGGACGGCCTGAGGGCCGAAATGACCGAGGCCAACGAGGCACGCCGCCGCGCCGAGATGGAGGTGGCCGCGCTCGGTGCGACCCTCGATCACCACCAGCGCTCAGCGGCCGAGCAGGAGTCCACCCTGCAACGCACGATCGACTCTCTCAAGGACACCTTCGCCGCGCTGTCGGCCGACGCGCTGCGCGACAACAACGTGCAGTTCGTCCAGCTGGCACAGGCTCACCTCAAGCAGGCCAGCACCGAGGCGAGCGGGGATCTGGCCCGCAGGCAGCAGTCGATCGACGAGTTGGTACGCCCGCTGCGCGAGTCACTGTCCAAGGTGGAGGGCCAGCTCCAGTCGGTGGAGCGCGAGCGGATCGGCGCCTACCAGAGCCTGGTCGAGCAGGTCGGCACCATGCGCCAGACCAGTGAGCAGCTCAAGGTCGAGACCGCGCAGCTCGTCACCGCTCTGCGGGCGCCACAGGTGCGCGGTCGCTGGGGTGAGATGCAGCTGCGCCGGGTCGTCGAGGCCGCGGGCATGGTCGAGCACTGTGACTTCTCCGAGCAGCAGACGGTCCAGTCTGCTGACGGCGCCCTACGTCCCGACATCATCGTTCACCTGGCCGGTGGCAAGCAGGTCGTCGTCGACGCCAAGGTCGCGTTCAGCGGCTACCTCGAGGCGATGGAGGCGCGCGACGAGGCCACCCGCGACGCCCGGCTGAAGGCGCACGCCAAGCACCTGCGCACGCACATCGACCAGCTCGGCGCCAAGGCCTACTGGGAGCACTGCAGCCCGACGCCGGAGTTCGTGGTGATGTTCGTGCCGGCCGATGCCTTCCTCAACGCAGCGCTCGAGGAGGACCCCTCGCTGCTCGAGCATGCCTTCGAGCGCAACGTCGTCATCGCCACGCCGGCGACCCTGATCGCCTTGCTGCGCACCATCTCCTACACCTGGCGGCAGGAAGTGCTGGCCAAAAATGCCGCCGACATCCACAAGCTCGGCCGCGAGTTGCACAGCCGGCTGGCGACGATGGGCGGCCACATGAGCCGTCTCGGCGGCCAGCTCAACACCGCGGTGAAGTGCTACAACGACTCCGTCGGGTCACTGGAGGGGCGGGTGCTGGTGACGGCTCGCAAGCTCAGCGAGCTCGGGGTCACCGACGAGGAGTTGTCGACCCCCAAGCAGATCGAGCTGGTCGCCAAGGCCCTGCAAGCACCTGAGCTGGTCGCATCAGCAACCGATGCCTTGATCGCCCTGCCCGAGCAAGCCCCGGAGCAGTGGACGGCCCAACCCCAGCGGCGCAGCGGCGGCTGATGGCCGGCGGGCCGTCACCGTCGTACGAACGACGACCCGCCAAGCCACCAACCGCTGACCGACCAGTCTCCGCCCCGAACACCAACTGGGTGCCGGTCGGTCAGCTGGACCCGTTGCCGATGAGCGCCTTGACCTTGTCCCACCGAGCGATCTCGCAGCCGTTGTTGCGCGCGAACTTCGCGTCCACCGACGTGCCGCGCCACCGGCCCTTGACGGTGGCGACCTGCGGCCCGCCGAAGATCTGGGTGCACACCTGGTTGGCAGGCACCGGGGCGAGCACGGTGGCAGCTGTCTTGGACACGAACGCACACGCATCGGCAGCCTGCGGATGATTGCCTGCCGTCGGCTGGCAGGACAACGTCCAGACCTTGGCGGGAGCGGATGTGGCGGCCGTGACCGAGATGCTGAGCTCGGTGGGTGGGGGTGCCGGGGACTTCGCCGATCCTCCCGCGCCGGTGGAGCCGGCCGGATCGGCGCAGCCCGCGAGCGCAACAAGGATGGCCACTGGGATTCCGACATTCGTCAGGATGTGTCGCATGTCGGTCAGACGTCGAGCGTCGCGCACCGGTTCCCGCACCCCGAAAGAATTTGTGCGGAGCGTCGGGGTCCGCCTGGCAAGCGGCCCGTCACCCGGCTGCCGCGGCGCGGATGTCACGACGAAGCTCCTGCGGCAGTGAGAAGACGAGGTGTTCCTCGGCGGAGGTCACCTCGGTGACGTCGGTGTAGCCGCGGTCGGCCAGCCAGCGAAGGACGTCATCGACCAGGATCTCGGGCACCGAGGCGCCACTTGTCACGCCGACGGTGCTCACCCCGGCCAGCCACGACTCGTCGATCCCGTCGGCATAGTCGACCAGGTGAGCGGCGCGCGCGCCGGCGTCCAGCGCCACCTCGACCAGTCGTACGGAGTTCGACGAGTTGGTCGAACCGACCACGATCACCAGGTCGGCGTCAGTGGCGATGTCCTTGACCGCCACCTGGCGGTTCTGGGTGGCGTAGCAGATGTCGTCGCTGGGCGGATCGATCAACTGCGGGAACCTGCGCCGCAGCGCCGCCACCGTCAGCATCGTCTCGTCGACCGACAGCGTCGTCTGCGACAGCCAGGCCACCTTGGCCGGGTCGCGGACCTTCAGGTTCTCGACATCGGCCGGACCGTCGACCAGATGCACGTGATCTGGCGCCTCCCCCGTGGTGCCCACGACCTCCTCGTGACCCTCGTGACCGATGAGCACGATGTCGTAGTCGTCCTGGGCGAAACGGCGAGCCTCGACGTGCACCTTCGTGACCAGCGGGCAGGTCGCGTCGATCGTGCGCAGGCCACGCCGGGCCGCCTCCTCGTGCACGGTCGGTGCCACACCGTGCGCCGAGAACACCACCCGCGCACCCTCGGGAACCTCGTCGGTCTCGTCGACGAAGATCGCCCCGCGGGCCTCGAGGCTGCGCACGACGTAGACGTTGTGCACGATCTGCTTGCGCACATAGACCGGCGCGCCGTACAGCTCCAGGGCCTTCTCGACCGTGATGACCGCCCGGTCGACGCCCGCGCAGTAGCCGCGCGGCCGCGCCAGCAGGACACGCTTGGGAGGGATAGCCACGACCTCAGGGTACGTGGCAACGCGGCATAGGCTGAGCCACTGTGACCGCCCCCACCACCACAGCCGAGCAGCCCTGGCCGGTACGCACGGTGGCGCAGAAGATCGCCGGCTGGGTGGCCCGCCTCGGCGAGGTATGGGTGGAGGGCCAGGTGGCCCAACTCACGGTGCGCCCGGGCACGCCCACCGTCTACCTCACCCTGCGCGACCCTGCCGCCGCGGTGTCGCTGTCGGTGACCTGCTCCCGCTCGGTCTACACCGCCGTCGCTCCGCCGCTGGCGGAGGGCGCGCGGGTGGTCGTACGGGCTCGGGTGGAGTTCTATGCGGCCAGGGGGTCGCTGAGTCTGCGGGCCGCGGAGATCCGGCCGGTCGGGGTCGGGGAGTTGCTGGCGCGACTGGAGCGGCTCAAGGGTGTCCTCGCCGCAGAGGGGCTGTTCGCCGCCGAGCGGAAGCGACCGATTCCGTTCCTCCCCCGCTGCGTGGGGCTGGTCACCGGCCGAGCCAGTGCCGCTGAGCGCGACGTGCTCGAGAACGCCCGCGGCCGCTGGCCCGGGGTGCGATTCAAGGTGGTCAACGTCGCAGTGCAAGGCCCCGGTGCCGCCGGGGAGGTCATCACGGCCCTGCGCTCCCTGGACGCCGAGCCGACCGTCGACGTGATCGTGGTGGCCCGCGGCGGCGGCTCGGTCGAGGACCTGCTCACCTTCAGCGACGAAGCGCTGTGCCGTGCGGTGGCGGCCTGCCGTACCCCTGTCGTGAGTGCGATCGGGCACGAGACCGACGCCCCGCTCATCGACTTCGTCGCCGACCTGCGCGCCTCCACGCCGACCGACGCCGGCAAACGGGTCGTACCTGACGTCGGCGCGGAGCAGCGCGACCTCGACATCGCGCTCGGGCGACTGCGCCGGGTCATCGGCAGTCGGGTCGACCGCGAGCAGCACCAGGTGGAAGCGCTGCGCAGCAGACCGGTGCTGGCCCGGCCGCTCGTCCTGGTCGACGACCGAGCGGCCGAGGTGGCCGGGCTGCACGAGCGGGTACGACGCAGCTTGGCAGCGCGGATCGACACCGCCTCTGCCGACCTCGCCCACACCCGCGCCCGGGTCACCGGGCTGAGCCCGGCCGCGACGCTGCGCCGTGGGTACGCCGTCGTACAGGCTGCCGACGGCCGGGTCGTCCGCCGGCCGGCCGAGGTCAGCACGGGCGACGATCTTCGAGTGCGGGTCGCCGACGGCGACATCGCCGCAAGAGTGAGCTGAGGGGGAGCCTGCCGTGCCCGATCCCGAACCACCAACAGCCGATCCGTCCGTGGGCTACGAGCAGGCCCGGGACGAGTTGGCCGAGGTCGTGCGCAAGCTCGAGACGGGTGGCGCCTCGCTCGAGCAGTCACTGGCGCTGTGGGAGCGCGGGGAGGAGCTGGCCGCGATCTGCCAGCGCTGGCTCGATGGCGCGCGCAGCCGGCTGGCGCGGGCCGCGGGAAAACCCGACGACACCGTCGCAGGTACCTCGTAACGTTGCGGCCATGCCCGCGGAACTCGCCATCTCCATCCAGGGAGTGGCCAAGCACTACGGCGCGATCCGCGCCGTGGACGGCCTCGACCTCGATGTGCCCGTGGGCACCTGCTTGGGGCTCCTAGGTCCCAACGGGGCCGGCAAGTCGACGACCATGCGGATGCTCACCGCCCAGAGCATCGCCGACCGCGGCCAGATCACGGTGCTGGGTCACCCGATCCCCGCCGAGTCCAAACAGGCCCGGATCAAGATGGGCGTGGTCCCGCAGACGGACAACCTCGACATCGAGTTGACCGTGCGGCAGAACCTCTCGGTGTTCGCCCGGCTCTATCAGATTCCGCGACACGAGCGGAAGGCCGCGGTCGAGCGAGCGCTCGTTCTGGCACAACTCACCGACCGCGCCGACACCAAGACCGAGAAGCTTTCGGGGGGGATGCGCCGGCGGCTGCTCATCGCCCGCGGACTCGTGCACGAGCCCCAGTTAGTGCTGCTCGACGAGCCGACCGTCGGACTGGATCCGCAGGTCCGGCAGGAGCTCTGGGCGCTCATCGACGGACTGCGCAGCGCCGGGACGACCATCCTGATGTCGACGCACTACATCGAGGAGGCCGAGCGGCTCGCCGACGACGTCGCCGTCATGTCGCACGGCCGGCTCATCGCGCACGGACCACCCGGCACACTTCTCGCGGCTCATGCCGGCCGTCGCGCGGTGGAGTTCTACGGACCCCCCACGCGCCTGGTCGAGGTGGAAAAGCTCGCCCGGGACGCAGGTTTCTCCACCCGCCGGACCGGCCCGTCGGTGTCCGTTCTCAGAGCCGAGGACATCCCCGAGTCGCTGGCCGAGGCCCTCGGTGAGGGCTCCATGCGTGCTGCCAACCTCGAGGACGTCTTCGTCATGCTGACCGGTGAGGAGGTCGCATGAGTGTGCAGAGCACGGCCCGCCGGTTGCGCTACGTCGAGCCTTCCGCTTTGGCCGGAGTGCTGGTGCATGACTGGACTCTGTTCAGGCGATTCTGGGGCTCCACAACGTTTTCTTCGGTCATCGAGCCGACCATTTACCTGCTCGCCTTCGGTTTCGGCTTCGGTTCGCTGATCTCGGTCGTCAATGGTTTCCGCTACATCGACTTCGTCGGCACCGGTGTTGTTGCCACCGCGGTGCTGTTCACCAGCGTGTTCGCCGGCATGTTCCAGACCTTTATCCGGCGCACCTACCAACGCACCTACGACGCGATGCTCGCCGCTCCTGTGGACACCCACGAGTTGGTGCTCGGTGAAGCACTGTGGATCGCCACCCGGGCCGGCTTCTACGGGTGTGCGCCGTTGCTGGTCGCCCTGGTGTTCGGGCTGCGGCCCGGGCCGGCCGTGCTGCTCGTGCCCCTGATCGGCTTCGTCACGGGCTTCGGCTTCGCGCTGGCCGGCATCTGGGCCTCGGCTGTCGTGCCCTCCATCGACAGCTTCAACTACATCATCTCCGGGGTCGTCACCCCGCTGTTCCTGGTCGCCGGCACGTTCTTCCCGATCAACGGACTGCCCGGATGGGCGCAGGGCGCAGCCAAGGTCAACCCGCTCTTCCATTGCGTGGAGTTGGTGCGGCACGCGGTCTTCGGGCTGCGACCTGGCGCCGACCTGGTTCACCTCGCGACGCTTGTCGCTTTTGCCGCATTGATGTGGTTCTTCGCCGTTCGGCAAATGCGCCGTCGATTGATCGACTGAAACGCCCTCCGCTAATGCGTGATGGTGGGTGTGCGCGGCTTTGTCAGGTCCTGGGCAGGAAAGTTGCTGCCGGAAATGTCACGGGTTATTGTGGCGCGGATCGCCCGGCCGAATGTCGCCCATCCAGGGCACCCGGATGATCACCGCCGAATCTGAAGGACTGTTCGCCGAACGGCGCGCAGGCAGAACCGGGGACCCAAGCAGTCCGGGGTGAATCTGCGCCGCACCGGCGCCGTAGGGCAGCTCTTCCAGCCCGAACCCGTCAGCTAACTCGGTAGGCGGACACGGAAGAGGGAGCTGCCCGGATGCGCAACCGCCCCACCCCCGCCAGCCACAGTGCGGGCGGGTCAGCCATGCCCAGCACCACCAACCTCAGCCGGCTCGTACGCCTCGTTGCCAGCATCGCGGTGCTCGTTCTCGTCGGCGGCGCCGCCATCGAGCGATCGCGCACGGTGGACACCCCGACGGCCGACCATGTCTACGCCAACGACAACCTCAACGGCGCCAACGGCTCGCCCAGCGCCAGCCCGTCGGCATCGCAGAGCGCCAAGGCCAAGGCCGCAGCGAAGGCCAAGGGCAAGAGCACGGCGCCAGGATTCACCGGCAGCTCGGCCTACATCCCCGGCAGCGGCCAGACCTACCTCGGTGCTGCTGGCGACTCACAGGCACTGTCCCGTGCGACCGGGATCCCGCTCTCGGATCATGCCTACGCGTTCTTCAGCGGCAAGGTCCCGGTCGGCCGCATGATCACCGTCAAGGACACCGGCAGCTGGGCCTCGGTCGCCGCAGCCGCGCCGGGCTCCACGATCTACAACAACATCGTGCGCTGGGCACAGACCATCAAGGCGCGCGGCGGTGTGATCATGTTCGCCTATCACCATGAGCCGGAGGGCTCCAACAGCGCGCACTACGGCACCGCGGCGCAGTACATCGCGGCCTACCGTCACGTCGTCACCATCTTCCGCGCCCAGGGTGTGCGCAACGTCAACTACACCTGGCAGATGACCGCCTACGCGTTCCGTGCCTCGTCCAGCGACTCGCGCTATGCCAGCCGGTGGTATCCCGGCGACGCCTACGTCGACAGTGTCGGCGCGGACGCCTACAACTGGTCCTCGTGCGGACAGGGCAACGGCAAGTGGCAGGAGCTCAAGGACCTCGGTGATCCGGTGCTCGCGTTCGCTCGGGCACACGGCAAGCGCGCCGCGTTCCCGGAGTTCGCCAGTGATGCGGATTCGCGCCGAGCCCAGTGGACCTACAACGCGCTGGCCTACATCGCGGCCAACCGCAGCATGTTCACCGGCGCGTTCTACTTCTACCGGCCGCCGACCGTTGCAGCCAACAGCGACTGCAAGTGGCCGCTGTCGACGAGCGCGGAGTACCTCGCCTACGCCTCGCTCGGGCGCAACCGGGCCTACTTCACCCCCTGACAGCACCTGCCCGGTCGTCCGCTCGCAATGTCCTAGCCGGCAGGGACAATCGCGCGGTGACCTCCGAAGCCTTCACCCGCATCGAAGCGGCTCTGCGCACCTCGTGGTCGGCCGAGACCTGTGACCCCGCGGATGTGGTCGACTGGTCCCCGCAACGACCCGACCGCGGTCAGTGCGGTGTCACCGCCCTGGTGCTCAACGACCTGCTCGGCGGCCACCTGATGATCGCCGACGCGATCAGAGCCGACGGCTCACGACAGGGAGTGCACTACTGGAACGTGCTCGCCGACGGCAGCGAGGTCGATCTGACCCGCGGCCAGTTCTCCGCCGACGAGGTGGTCCAGCTTGGTGCGCCAGTCGAGCGACCTCCCGGGCCGCCAGGCAGATGCCGGGAGCAGTACCTCCTGCTGAGCGAACGGGTCGCTCACGCACTGGCCCCCCGCGCGGTCAGCGCAGCGAGCCCGCCAGGGTCCGCAGTTCGGCCAGCCCGGCACTTCCCGACACCACGTACGTAACACCGCCACTGCTGCGCACGATCACCCGGTCCCCGGGATTCGCAGCGGGGTACGAAAGCCACTGCGCGTCGCCGACCTCCACCGAGCCCGTCGGCCTCGCCCCCGCGGCCAGCTCCGCGGTCAGCAACTGCGCCCTTGGCAGGTCGCTCTCGACGAGTTGCGCATACTCCGCCTTGGGCGTGACGAAACCAACCCGCAACGTCAACCGGCCGGTTTCCGGGCTCTCGGTCCGGGCACTGGTGGGCCGCCAGCCACCGGGCAGGCCCTGCGGGGTGAGCACCCGATAGGTCGCGACGTTGCGCGCGCCGGCATAGGCCTGGGACGGGTCGATGACCTTGACCGCCTTGTCGCCGCTGCGCTGCTGGGCGAACAGCACCACCGCGATGATCGCCAGCAGCACGCCCAGGGAAATGGCCATGTCGGTCAGCCGGGGCTGCCGTCGGGGCAGCTTCGGTGGGGCAGCAGGCTCCGGCTCGGTCTGGGTCATGCGGCCTGGCGGATGCGGTCGATCTCGTGGAGTACGGCCGAGCACTCATCGGCGGTGTTGAAGAAGTGCGGGCCGATCCGGAGGCCGCCGCCGGGGCGGTAGTCGACCGCGAAGCCCCGGGCGGCCAACTCGTCGTAGACCTGCTGGGCGTTGCCCGGGTCGATCGTGACGTGACCACCCCGCCGGGCCGGGTCGTGCGGGGAGAGCACCGCCCAGCCCCGCTCGACCGCGGCCTCCAGCAGGGGCTGGGTGAGCGAGACGGACCGCTCCCGGATGCGGCCCACCCCGGCATCGAGGATCGCTTGGTAGCCGGCCGCGGCGGCATAGGCGGCCGGGACACCGGGCGTGCCACCGGCGAACCGCGCCACCCCGGGGGCGTAGTCGATCTCGTCGAAGGAGAAGTCGAACGGAGCGCGATGCCCGAACCAGCCGACCGCGGCCGGGCGCAGCGTGTCGGCGAGTCGCGGCGCGACGTACATCCATCCCGCTCCCGGGCCGCCGCAGAGGTATTTCACCGAACCGCCGACGCAGAGGTCGACGTCGAGTGCCGCGACGTCGACCGGCAGCACCCCGGCCGACTGGTACGCATCGAGCAGCACGAGCGCGCCCACCTCGTGCGCGCGCTCGATCACCGGAGCGACATCGACCAGGGCCGACGACCGGAACAACACATGCGAGATCGGCACGATCAGGGTGCGCTCGTCGATCGCATCCACCAGGCGCTGCACATCGGCCTCGACCCCGTCGGAGGCCACCACCACGATCTCGGCGCCGTAGCGCCGCTGCTCGCTCCACAGATAGTGGCTGCCGGGCCAGTCCACGTCGGAATACACGACCCGGTTGCGGCGGCCGGAGAAGTCGAGGCAGGAGGCGACGGTGCCGACCAGATCGGCGACGCTCTGCCGCAGCACGGTGGTCCCCGGTGGGGCGCCGATGATCGCGCCGACGAGATCGGCCACCCGGACCATCTCGGGTAGCCACTCGTGCCAGGCCTGCACCCCCCGGCTCCCCCACAGGCCGGCGAACTGCGCGAGCCGGTCGGCGCTGCCCGCATGCATGGCGCCCAGGGAGTGGTTCACGAGGTACGTCGACCGGGCCAGGATCGGGTAGTTCGCGCGCTGCCCGAGCAGGTCTTCGTGAAGATTGGCAAGCCCGCTCATGGCTTCACTCTGCCAGGATGGGCACCGGAGCGTCGTCAGCCCCTGCCGGTCCGTCAACCGGTGCGCCCGTCAAGACAGCCCGTCCGTCAACCACGCGAGGAGACGGCCTTGAGCGACATATCGGAGGAACTCGCGGCCCTGCGCCGTGCCCCCGACCGCAACCTGGCCCTTGAATTGGTCCGCGTCACCGAGGCCGCCGCCATGGCGGCCGGACGCTGGGTGGGCCGAGGCGACAAGAACGGCGGGGACGGTGCCGCCGTCGACGCCATGCGCATGCTGATCAGCACGGTCGCGATGAAGGGCGTCGTCGTCATCGGCGAGGGCGAGAAGGACGAAGCACCCATGCTCTACAACGGCGAGGAGGTCGGCGACGGCACCGGGCCGGAATGCGACGTCGCCGTCGACCCGGTCGACGGCACCACGCTCATGAGCAAGGGCATGCCCAACGCGATCGCCGTGCTGGCGGTGGCCGAGCGGCACACGATGTTCGACCCCTCAGCGGTGTTCTACATGGACAAGCTGGTGACCGGGCCGGACGCCGCCGACGCCGTCGACATCGAGGCTCCGGTCGAGGACAACGTCCGCGCGGTTGCCAAGGCCAAGGGAGTCGAGGTCGAGGACATCACCGTCTGCATCCTCGACCGGCCGCGGCACGACGAGTTGGTCACAGCGGTACGCGACGCCGGCGCGCGGATCAAGTTCATCACCGACGGCGACGTCGCCGGGGCGATCATGGCGGCCCGCGACGGCACCGGCATCGACCTGATGATGGGCATCGGAGGAACCCCGGAGGGCATCATCACCGCCTGCGCCATCAAGTGCCTGGGCGGCACCATGCAGGGCAGGCTGTGGCCCAAGGATGACGCCGAGCGCAAGCAGGCCCTCGATGCCGGTCACGACCTCGACCGCGTGCTCTTCACCGACGACCTGGTGACCTCGGACAACGTCTTCTTCGTGGCCACCGGGGTCACCGACGGCGAGTTGCTGAGGGGGGTGCGCTACCGCGCCGGCGGGGCGCGTACCCAGTCCATCGTGATGCGCTCGCGCAGCGGCACGATCCGGCTGGTCGACAGCGACCACTCGCTGACCAAACTCCGCGCCTACAGCGTCGTCGACTTCGACCACCACGGCCCGCTCGTCGCAGAGCCGGAGCCCGACGAGAGTTAGTG
>JBAVXU010000029.1:0-6850 GCA_049698415.1 Mycobacteriales bacterium | reverse complement strand
GAACCCACCAACTGGTCACGCCGCTACAAGGCCAACCTCGAGAAGCTCGCCTCAGGCGACGTCAACAAGGTGGCCGAAGTTGTGCGTGACCTGTGGCGACGCGATCGCGAGCGCGGCCTCTCCGCTGGCGAGAAGCGCATGTTGTCAAAGGCCCGCCAGATCCTGGTCAGCGAGTTGGCGCTTGCCGAGGGCACCAACGAGGACAAGGCAGAGTTGCTGCTCGACGAGGTACTGGCCTCCTAGGGTGGCCCGGCCCTGCCGGCGCGGGTGCCAACGACGCAACGCGTGAACTCCGAGCAGAGCGGCGGCCGGGTGGCTGTCGTGGTGGCCGCCGCGGGACGCGGTGAGCGCCTCGGCGGCGGCACCGCAAAGGCGCTGCGGCCCATCGACGGCGCCCCCATGTTGGTGCACACGATGCGCTCGCTGGCTGCAGCGACATCGGTCGACCTGATGGTCGTGGTCGCACCGGCTTCCGACCTGGCGGCGGTGCGCGACGTGCTCGCCTCCGAGGTCGTTGTCGTACCCGGCGGCGCGACCCGCGCCGAGTCCGTGAGGTGCGCACTTGCGGTGCTTCCCGACGATGTCGCGGTGGTGCTCGTGCATGACGCAGCCCGGCCGTTCGTCCCGGCGCAGGTCGTCGAAGCGGTGATCGCCGCGGTCCGCGCCGGGCACCACGCCGTCATTCCGGTGATCGCCGTCGCCGACACCGTCAAGCGGCTCGGATCCGACGGCCGGGTGGTCGAAACCCTGCCCAGGCATGAGTTGTACGCCGTGCAGACCCCGCAGGGATTCCTGCGCAGCCTGCTCGACGAAGCACACCGTGACCTGCCGATGGACGCGACTGACGACGCCGTTTTGGTCGAGGCGCTCGGGCGCCCGGTGTGGACCGTGCCAGGCGCCGATCTGGCGTTCAAGGTGACCAGGCCGGTCGACCTGATGCTGGCCGAGTCGGTGCTCTCGCAACTGCGGAGTCGGCCCACATGACGCCGGACCCGCGGGTCGGCATCGGCACCGACGTGCACCGCATCGACCCGGCTCGCCCGTGCCACCTCGCCGGATTGCTGTGGGAGGGCGCGGGTGGCCTGGCCGGCCATTCGGACGGCGATGTCGCGGCGCACGCCATCTGCGACGCCCTGCTCGGGGCTGCCGGTCTCGGTGACCTGGGTTCGCGGTTCGGCACCACCGACCCGCACTGGGCCGGCGCGAGCGGCGCCGATCTGATGGCCGAGACCGGGCGTCTCGTGGCGAGTGCGGGCTACCGGATCGGCAACGTCGCGGTGCAGGTCATCGGCAATTCGCCCAAGATCGGTCCCCGTCGCGACGAGGCTGAGCAGGTGCTGTCGGCCGCGCTCGGTGGCGCTGCCGTGAGCGTGTCGGCGACGACCACCGACGGGCTGGGCCTGACCGGTCGCGGCGAGGGCATCGCCGCCATCGCCACGGTGACGCTGTTTCCCGCAACGCCCTGACCTGCCGGCAGCGGCTCTAGGCGATCGACTCCGGTCCGGCATCGTGCTTCTCGGTGCCGCGCGCCCACGTCCAGGCGTACCCCGTGTCCTCGCTGGCCAGCGCCGCCGGCCCGAGACCCAGCGGGCGGAACGTGTCGACCATGACCGCGAGTTCGTCGGTGGACTCCTTGCCGATCGAGGCCTCGACCGACCCGGGTTGCGGGCCGTGGGTGAACCCGGACGGGTGCAGGCTGATCGACCCGAGTTCGATGCCGGCACCCTTGCGGCTCATGAAGTCCCCGCCGACGTAGAACAGCATCTCGTCGGAGTCGACGTTGGCGTGGTTGTACGGCGCCGGGATCGACAGTGGGTGGTAGTCGAACTTGCGCGGCACGAACGAGCAGATGACGAAGCCGCGACCCTCGAACGTCTGGTGCACCGGCGGCGGTTGGTGCAGCCGCCCGGTGATCGGCTCGAAGTCGCCGATGTTGAAGACGTACGGGTAGAGGCAGCCGTCCCAGCCGACCACATCGAACGGGTGGTGCGCGTAGGTGAAGCGGGTCATGCCGGCGCGGTGACGCACCAGCACCGGCACCTCCTCGCCCTGCGTCAGCAACGGCTCGGCCGGACCGCGCAGATCGCGCTCGCAGTACGGCGAGTGCTCCAGCAACTGCCCGCGGGCCGACAGGTAGCGCTTGGGTGCTCCGATGTGGCTGTTGGCCTCGATCACCAGCGTGCGCAAGGGATCTGAGCCGGCCGGCACCCACCGGTGCGTGGTCGACGTCGGCAGGATCACGTAGTCACCGGGGCCGACATCGAGGGCGCCGAAGGCCGTCTCCAGGACGCCGCCGCCCGACTCGACGTAGACGCATTCGTCGCCGGTCGCGTTGCGATAGAGCGGCGAGGGCTGGTCGGCGGCTGCGTAAGAGATGCGCACGTCGTCGTTGGCGAGCAGCAACTGGCGACCGGTGACCGTGTCGGCGCCGCCTGCGTCGAGTTTGTGGGTGGCGAAGTGCCGGGGCAGCAGCGGGTGGTTGGCCACGACGGGCTGGTTTGCCTCGTCGTGGGCCACCGATTCGGTGATCGCCGTCGGCAGGTGCTCGTGATAGAGCAGGGCGGACTCGGCCGAGAAGCCCTCGACCCCCATCAGCTCCTCGGCGTACAACCCGCCGTCGGGCTTGCGGAACTGAGTGTGCCGCTTCCGAGGGATCTCACCGACGGTTCGGTAGTAGGGCACCGCTGACTCCTCCGCTGCCCGATTCTCGGACGTTGCCGCTGGTCAAAACACAATCCGCTAGCCTGCGTTGTGGTGTCAACCGTCCTGCTGGAGCACCTCGTCGACGACGCGGCGCTCTTCCCGCCAGGCAACGCACCGATGCCGCTGGCAGTCGGTCTGCACCATGCCGTCAAGGTAGGCCCGCTCAGTTGGCTCGTGGGCCGGTTCCTCTGCCCGGCCTCCCGGCTCGACGAGCTGACCGCGGAGTTGAGGCCCGACGACGGCATCGCTCTGGGCCTCATCGCCGACACCGGCGTCGCCGGACTGCCCGCTGCCCTGGACCGGATCGAAGGAGATCCCAGGCTGGTCCTGCTGGCCGTCGAGATCGCCGTCCCACCCCAGCCCGATCTCAGCGCGGGAACGCGCGAGGTGCTGGCCGCGTTGCCTTCGGGCGTGCGGTGCTACGTCGAAATCCCCAGAGCGACCGGCTGGCAGGCGGCCCTTGCCCAGGTCGCGGTGGCCGGGCAGGGCGCCAAGCTGCGCACCGGCGGCGAGCGCGCCGCGGCATTCCCTACCGATGCCGAGGTGGCCGCATTCATCGTCGCCTGCGTCAGCGCCGGGATGCCGTTCAAGTGCACCGCCGGACTGCACCGCGCCGTACGCCACACCGAGCGCCGGACCCGGTTCCGCCACCACGGTTTCCTCAATCTCACCCTGGCCGTGTGCGCGGCGGTCCGCGGCGACGACCCGTCGCCTGCGCTGGCCAACCGGCACAAGGACCGGATCGGAGCAGCCGTCGACCGGGTCGACGACGATACGGCGACCAGAGCGAGGGCGCTCTTCGCAGGATTCGGATCATGCAGCATCAGTGAGCCGGCGGCAGACTTGCTGGCCATGGGACTGCTGGGACAGGAGCCCCGATGAGCTGGCTCTGGGTCTCGCCCACCAGCGACTTTCCGGTCCAGAACCTGCCCTACGGCGTCTTCGGCCGGCCGGGGGAGCTGCGCCGGATCGGAGTCGCCATCGGTGGGTACGTCCTCGACGTCGCGACCTTGTCGGTAGCCGGCCTCGTCGGGCGGCCGGAGTGGTTCGTCGCCCGGTCACTCAACACGTTCATGGCCGCGGGCCGGACCGCCTGGTCGACGACCAGGGCGCAGCTCACCGAGATCCTCACCGACCCGACCTTCCGGCCGCAGGTCGAGCCGCACCTGATACCTCTCACCGATGTCCGGATGCACATGCCGTTCGAGGTCGCCGACTACGTCGACTTCTACTCCTCGCTGGAGCACGCGACCAACCTGGGCCGGATCTTCCGGCCGCGCGGCAAGCCGTTGATGTCCAACTGGCGGCACCTGCCCATCGGCTACCACGGGCGGGCCGGCACGGTGGTGCCCAGCGGCACGCCGGTCGTACGCCCGTCGGGTCAGCGCAAGGAGGCCGACAGTGACCAGCCGAAGTTCGGGCCTGCGCAACGGCTCGACTTCGAGGCCGAGGTGGGCTTCGTGGTGGGTGTGCCGTCGCCGATGGGGACCCCGGTGCCGACCGCCGACTTTCTGGACCATGTGTTCGGCGTCGTTCTGATGAACGACTGGAGCGCCCGGGACATCCAGGCCTGGGAGTACCAACCCCTGGGACCGTTCCTGAGCAAGAGCTTCGCCACCTCGATATCGCCGTGGGTCGTGACGATGGAGGCACTCGAGGAGGCCCGGGTCGACGGACCGGAGCAGGACCCCGCGCCGTTGCCGTACCTGCGCCGGGCGCCGCGCAGCGGGCTGGACCTCACCCTGCAGGTCTCCATCAACGGCAGCGTCATCTCCCACCCGCCCTTCGCGGGGATGTACTGGACCCTCGACCAGCAACTCGCTCACCTCACGGTCAACGGCTCGAACCTGCGCACCGGTGACCTCTACGCCTCGGGCACGGTGTCCGGTCCCGCACCCGACCAGCTGGGGTCGCTCATCGAGATGACCGTCAACGGCGCGCAGCCGCTGACCCTGCCCGACGGCAGCCGGCGCACATTCCTGGAGGACGCCGACATCGTCACGATCAAGGCCCGCGCGCCGGGCCTCGAGGGGGCGCGGATCGGCTTCGGCGAGGTCACCGGTCAGGTCAGGCGGGCCAGGTGAGCGAACCGGACGCGCTCACGCTGGATTCGGCCGTGAGCCGCGACCAGTTCGTACGCCTGCACCGTCGCCTGCTGCGTCGACAGGCCCGCGTCTCCCCTTGGGTCACCATCGCGCTCATCGCGCTCATCGGTCTGGTGCTGCTCGCCGTGGATGTGTCGGTGCTCGGCATGAGTTCGCGGATCGCGGCCGGCACCACCCTGCTCATCGCCGGCGGGGTCGCCCTGCTGCTCTGGCGTCAGCCGTACCAGTTGTGGACCCGTCAGGCGAAGCTGCTCGGCGCACCCGGCACGCTCACCCTCGACGACTCGGGCGTGCACCGGGTCGTTCCGGGGGGCGTCGACGCGCGCGTGCCGTGGTCGTCGGTCGAATCGACGGTCGACGTGGGAGACGTGCTGGGGCTGCGCACGTCGAGGTACAGCTGGCTGATGCTGCCGCTGCCGGCCGAGCCGGACGTCGCAGCGCGAGCCCGGGCCATCCTGGCCGAGCACGCCGCTGCATCCGGACGACCCCGCTAGGTCAGCGGACGAGCAGCTCCTTTGCGACCGTCAAGAACGTGTCGTTCTCGGCCGCAGTGCCGATCGTGACGCGCACCCCGTCGCCGGCGAACGGCCGGACGATGACGCCGTGCTGCTCGCATGCCGCACCGAACGGCACGGCCTGCTCGCCCAGCGGCAGCCAGACGAAGTTCGCCTGAGTGGTCGGCACGTCGACGCCCAGCGCACGCAACTCGGACTGCACGCGGGTGCGCTCGACCAGGGTGAGCTTGACCCGCTCGAGCAGCTCGTCCTCGGCCCCGAGCGAGGCGATCGCCGCGGCCTGGCCCAGCGACGAGACGGTGAACGGCAGTTGCACCTTGCGCAGCGCCTCGGTCACCAGCGGCGACGCCACGCAGTAACCGACCCGCAGCCCGGCCAGGCCGTACGCCTTGGACATCGTGCGCAGCACAGCCACGTTGTCGCGCTCCCTGGCGTACTGCAGGCCGTCGGGCACCTCGGGGTCGTCGACGAACTCCCGGTAGGCCTCGTCGAGGACGATCAGCACGTCGTCGGGCACCGAGTCGAGGAACTTCTCCAGCTCGCCGCGCGGCACGGCCGTGCCGGTGGGGTTGTTGGGGTTGCAGACGAAGACCATCCGCGTGTTGGCGGTGATGGCGGCGGCCATCGCGGCCAGATCGTGCGTCTGCTCACTCAGCGGCACGGCGACGGCGGTGGCCGCAGCGATCCGGACCAGGATCGGGTAGACCTCGAAGGACCGCCAGCCGTAGACGACCTCGTCGCCCGGGCTGGCCAGCGCGGCCAGCAGCTGCTGATAGATCCCGACCGACCCGCAGCCGACGCTGACCCGGTCGGTGCCGACGGAGTAGCGGTCGGCCAGGGCCGCGACGAGGTCCGTGGCGGCCATGTCGGGGTAGCGATTGATGCCGGCGCTCGCGTCGGCGATGAGGGCGCGGACGCTGGGGAGCGGGCCGTACGCCGATTCGTTCGACGCCAGCTTCACGGCCTCGCCCAGGCCGAGCTCGCGGGCCAGGTCGGCGGGGTTGCGACCGGGCTTGTACGCAGCGATCGCATCCAGCTCGGGTCGTACGTGGATCGCCATCACGCCACCGACACGACGATGGTCGAAGCTGCCTTGTCGTGCAGGCACTGCCGCCACGGCTTGTCCCACAGCAGCCACAGCGAGTCGAGCAGCCAGACGCCGATGCCGACCCACGGCAACTGCGGTGCGGCGGCCTGGACCAGCCAGCGCAGCACGACCGCTCGCAGACC
This sequence comes from Mycobacteriales bacterium, assembly GCA_049698415.1. Classification (GTDB taxonomy): domain Bacteria; phylum Actinomycetota; class Actinomycetes; order Mycobacteriales; family QHCA01; genus QHCA01. The sequence continues at coordinate 297 of JBAVXU010000029.1, read as the reverse complement.
CAGCTGCGGGGCACCGTCGAAGCGGAGGACCCGGACCCGGGCGATGCGCTTGCCGAGCGTCTGGCCCCAGCGCAGCAACTGCGGCACTTCGTACAGGAAGGACACGACCAACACGAGCGCGGTCAGGGTCAGGGTGAGTCGGATCGTGGTCGGGTCGGACAGGTTCGCCTGCGAGCCGGTGGCAGTCGCCAGTTGCACCTTGTCGTTGATGTGGGCGAGGAGCTGCGAGAGCAGCGGGGCGATGAAGGGCAGGGCGATCAGTGAGATCGCCAGGCTGTCGAAGGCGCGGGCCAGCAG
>JBAVXU010000028.1:0-8501 GCA_049698415.1 Mycobacteriales bacterium | reverse complement strand
GCACACTGCCCCCCGCCGCCAGCCCGCCCTTGGCGACGAGCATGCGGTACGCCGTCAGCCAGGCGGTCGGCAGGCACGCCGCCTCGGCGAAGGACAGCTCAGCAGGCTTCTCGACCAGGTTGTGGCTGGGCACCGCGACCCGCTCGGCGAGGGTGCCCTGGTGGCTCTCTGACAGCAGGGTGCGCTTGGTGTCCAGTGTCTCGTCACCGCCGCCGCTGGCCGGATCCCCGATCACCGCGTGGACGATGACCTCACGGCCGTTCTCGTCGACACCGGCCGCATCGCAGCCGAGGATCATCGGGAGCTGCTCGGCGGAGAGCCCGACGCCGCGCAGCGACCACAGGTCGTGGTGATTGAGCGCTGCGGCGCGTACCGACACCGTCGTCCAGCCGTCGGGCACTTCGGGCTCGGGCCGGTCGCCGAGCTCGAGCCCGGCCAGTGGGTCGTCTGCGGAGATGCGGGCGGCGTAGGCGGCGAGCATCCGCCGACCTTAGTAGCCGGCCGCGATGGTGTCAGATCCGCGCGACGCCCTCGGCCCTGGCCTGGGCGGCGACCGCAGCGGAGATCGCCGGCGCCACGCGAGGGTCGAACGGGCTGGGAATGATCAGATCCTCACGCAGTTCGTCGGCGACGACGTCAGCCAGCGCCGCTGCCGCGGCCAGCTTCATCCCCTCGGTGATGCTGCGGGCGCGTACGTCGAGCGCACCGCGAAAGATGCCGGGGAAGGCCAGCACGTTGTTGATCTGGTTGGGGTAATCGCTGCGCCCGGTGGCGACGACCCGCGCATGCCGGTGGGCGACCTCCGGCGGCACCTCCGGGTCGGGGTTGGCCATCGCGAAGATGCAGGCATCAGGTGCCATCGTCGCCACCGCCTCTTCGGCGACCTGGCCGGCCGAGAGCCCGATGAACACGTCCGCGCCGGCCAGCGCTTCCTCGAGCGAGCCGGCATGCCGGGCGACATTGGTGTCATCGGCGAGTTGTGACTTGATGTCGGTGAGGTGGGAACGGCCCGGGAAGATCATGCCGCGCGAGTCGGCGACCGCGATGTCACCGATTCCGGCCTCGAGCAGGATCCGGGTCACCGCGACACCTGCCGCCCCCGAACCAGACACCACGGCCCGCAGGTCGGGCAGCCCGCGACCGGTGAGCCGAGCCGCATTGCGGAGTGCCGCCAGCACGACGACGGCCGTGCCGTGTTGGTCGTCGTGGAACACCGGGATGTCCAGGCGAGCCTTGAGTTGCTCCTCGACCGCGAAACACCGCGGCGCGCTGATGTCCTCGAGGTTGATCCCGCCGAAGGAGGGTGCGAGCCGGACGACGGTCTCGACGATCTCGTCGACGTCAGTGGTGTCGAGGCAGAGGGGCACCGCGTCGACCCCGCCGAAGACCTTGAACAGGACCGCCTTGCCCTCCATCACCGGCATGGCCGCCCGCGCTCCGATGTTGCCCAGGCCGAGCACCGCGGTGCCGTCGGTGACGACCGCAACCACATGACCGACCCAGGTGTAGTCGGAGACGAGATCGGCCTGTGCGGCGATCGCCGTGCAGACCCGCGCGACGCCCGGGGTGTAGGCCATCGACAGGTCGTCGCGGTCGCGCAGCGGGACCGTCGAGCGCACCTCGAGCTTGCCGCCGCGGTGCATGGCGAACACCGGGTCGCTGTCCCGGCCGCCCTCGACCGGCTCGACAGGCTGCGCGGGCTGGGCTGTGCTCATCACGGCGGAGTCTGTCACAGCCGCTGATCAGGGGCCGGGGGCATCGGCCAGCGCGGGCGCGGCCAGTAGCGCAGCACCACCCTGCCAAGAACGTCTGCCGCTCCGTGTGTCGCACTGTCCCCGCCGGCGTACGGGTTGTCGCTTCGTACGTACCAGCCGCCGTCCTGCTCGTGACCGGCCCGCTTGACCACCACCGGCGCCGGGCCGGTACGGAACCTGGCGACGACCACGTCGCCAGGTCGAACCCGGCCGCCACGGCGGACCAGCACCTGGTCCCCGGAGCGCAGAGTCGGCACCATCGAGGGGCCACGGACGAGCATCGCCGACCACGGCCAGAGCACGGCGACCACTCCCCTCGCCTAATCCGGCGCCGACTGTAAGGTCGGCGAGCACAGCCATTCTCCCCAGCTCCTCGGAGGACCCGATGCAGTTTCCCCGTCTGTTCACCCTGCCCGTCGCCCGCGCGCACTGCGACCTGCCTTGCGGTGTCTATGACCCGGCGCAGGCCCGGATCGAGGCCGAGTCGGTCAAGGCGATCATGGAGAAGTACCAAAGCAACGACGACCCGGTCTTTCGCGCACGTGCGCTGCTGATCAAGGAGCAGCGGGCCGAGTTGGTCAAGCACCACCTCTGGGTGCTCTGGACCGACTATTTCAAGCCCAACCACCTCGAGGCACACCCCGAGTTGCACGAGATGTTCTGGCAGGCCACCAAGGCAGCCGGCGCGGCCGGTGGCAAGGGCTCGGTCGATCCCGCCGACGGGCAGAAGCTGCTCGACCTGGTGGAGAAGATCAGTGACGTCTTCTGGCAGACGAAGAAGGCCGCCTGAGCACCGACGACCCGAACCACCGGCTGATCCTGCTCCGCCACGGCGAGACCGACTGGAGCCGCGACAAGAAGCACACCGGTCGCACCGATATCGAGCTCAACGCGGTGGGAGAGCGCCAGGCGCTCGAGTTGGCCGGTGCGCTGAGCCAGTTGCGTCCTGAACTGGTGCTGTCCAGCCCCAAGGAGCGCGCTCGGCGCACCGCCGAGTTGGCCGGGCTCAGCGACGTGGTGACCGATCCTGACCTGGTGGAGTGGGACTACGGTGACTTCGAGGGGATCACGACCGCCGAGATCCGCGAGCAGGGCCGGCCGGACTGGACCATCTGGACCGGCGGCGTCCCGCACGGGGAGCACATCGAGGACGTCTCCCGGCGGGTGGACCGGATCGTCGACCGGATCCGGGAGGCGATAACCCGCGGTGACGTCGTAGTCGTAGGCCACGGGCACGCCAACCGGATCGTCGCCGCCCGGTGGATCGAGTTGCCCCCGACGGCCGGCGAGCACCTGTGGCTCGACACGGGCACGGTGTGCGTGCTCGGCTTCGAGCACGGTCATCCGGCGATCCTGCGCTGGAACCTGCCGCCGGCGTCGGCCGGTGAGGTGCTGTGACCGGCGGGGCGTTCCCGGACCGGTTGACACTGCGTGACCGCGTGCGGCTTTCCGAACTGACAGCACGTAGGCTCTCGTGGCGATGAAGGGACCGGACGTGGCGAACGAGACCTCCGAGGCAGCGGAAGATCTCGTCGTCCTCACACTGCCCGCCTCGAGCGCCTACTTGTCCGTCCTGCGGACGGTGACCGCCGGGCTGGCCGCCCGCCTGGACTTCACCCTCGACGAGATCGAGGATCTGCGGATCGCGGTCGACGAGGCGTGCGCGATGCTCCTCACCGATGCAGCGCCTGACGCGGACCTGACCTGCCGCTTCCAGTTGGATCACGGCCTGATCCGGGTGGACGTGACCGTCCTCACCGGCAGCAACAAGCTGCCCGCACGCGACACGTTTGCCTGGACGGTGCTTTCGGCGCTGGTCGGCCAGGTCGACGCCACCGCCGACGCCGCCGGCACGGTCACCATCAGGCTGGTCAAGCGCAAGGGTGAGTTCGCATGACGGCGCCGGTCAACCCGCCGGTCGTCGCCACGCCACCAGCCGAACCCACCGAGCGGCGGGCCAACTCCACGACACCGGATCGCGACGAGGTGTGGGCGCTGTTCGAGCAGTTCACCTCCCTCGAGGAGGGGGAGGCCCGTCGGCAGCAGGTACGCGACGCGCTGGTCGAGATGCACCTTCCCTTGGTGGAGTACCTCGCCCGCCGGTTCCGCAATCGCGGCGAGCCCTACGACGACCTGGTCCAGGTGGCCACGATCGGCCTGATCAAGTCCGTGGACCGCTTCGACCTCGAGCGCGGCGTGGAGTTCACCACGTACGCCACGCCCACCATCGTCGGAGAGATCAAGCGGCACTTCCGTGACAAGGGCTGGACGATCCGGGTGCCGCGCCGGCTGCAGGAACTCAAGCTCTCCCTCGGCAAGGCGACCTCCGAGTTGTCACAGCGCAACGGGCGCTCGCCGACAGTTGCCGAGTTGGCGGCTCACCTCGGGGTGTCCGAGGAGGAGATCCTCGAGGGGCTGGAGTCGGCCAACGCCTACTCCGCGGTCTCGCTGGACGCGCCGGACGGCAGCGACAGTGATTCCCCCGCGGTCGCCGACACGCTGGGTGCGGTCGACGAGGCAATGGAGGGCGTCGAATACCGCGAGTCGCTCAAGCCCCTGTTGGAGCGCCTCCCCCCGCGTGAGAAGAAGATCCTGCTGCTGCGGTTCTTCGGCAACATGACGCAGTCGCAGATCGCCACCGAGATCGGCATCTCGCAGATGCACGTGTCCCGCCTGCTGGCCCGTACCCTGACCCAGTTGCGGGCGGGTCTGCTCGACGACTAGCTCAGCGCTCGGCTCCGGGGCCGAGGACCCGTCTCGACGACGGCGCGATGAGCAGTGCGAGCTCGGCCAGTGCCAGCCCGAGAACCGGCCCGCCGTACTCCCACAGGCCCGCCTGCACGGCCAGGCTGTAACCGACCGGCAGTGAGATGCCCTGCAGCACGATCACGGGTACGAACGCCCAGATGCGGCAGCGGAGCAACGCGCGGGCCAGCACCAGGAGCACCACGCCGGTGCCCACCGCCATGAGCCCGGCCGTGATGGCGAAGCCCACACTGCGCGGTGATCCGGTCACCGCCTTGACGATGACGAGCGCGCCGAGTGCGACCATCGCGACGGCCTCGACGACGAGGACACCGGCCGCCCACCGCACGGCTGACGGTGCCGCCTTGCTGTTCTCCCGCGCGAGCACAGCGGCAGCGTAACCAGCGCAGGATCCGGCCCGGGCGGCGCCGGCTCGTGCCGGCTGTGCCGAAGATCACGAACGGCGTTGCCCCGGCCCCTGGCCTGCCAGATCCGTTATGGACGGTTGCGTAGCGTTACGTCCGCCACGGGAACGGGCGTGCGCTTGCCAGGCTCGACCAAGATCATCTTGCGACAAGCCGATAACGGTGGCACAGTTCCCGCTTGATGTAGGGCAAAAGCTGGCTACCTTCACCCCCCGGTCCAGCAAAGCCTTGAAGAACGATCGTGTTCGTGAAACGCTTCACAAGCAGAACCGAACACGACCGCGTCCGTCGCAGTCAGCGACGACCAGATAGCCCGTACACCACTGGCATGGAGGAGAATTCCCATGGACTGGCGCCACCGCGCCCTCTGCCGCGACGAGGACCCCGAGCTGTTCTTCCCCATTGGGAGCACCGGCCCGGCTCTGCGGCAGATCGAGGATGCCAAGCAAGTCTGCCAGCGCTGCCCCGTCACGGACTCCTGCCTGCAGTGGGCTCTGGAGACCGGCCAGGACGCCGGCGTATGGGGTGCGATGAGCGAGGACGAGCGGCGCGCGCTCAAGCGGCGTGGTGCACGTCAGCGAGCCCGCACCGCCTGACACTGACGTCCCGAAGGCCCGGCCAGCACATCGGCCGGGCCTTCGTCGTGTGCCGATCAGTCCGCGGCGGCCGGCAGCGACATCTCGACGACGGTGCCACTCGGCTCGGCGTCCTGCACGGTGATGACCCCACCGAGTTCGGACTGGACCAGGCTGCGCACGATGACCAGGCCGAGGCGGCGTGAGTCCTCGAGGCGGAACCCCGACGGGAGCCCGACGCCGTCGTCGCGCACCTCGACCTGCAGCCGGTCATCGGCCAACCGGGCGCTCACCACGACGTCGCCCGAACGGCCTCTCGGATAACCGTGCTCCACGGCGTTCTGCAGCAGTTCGGTCAGCACGGTGACCAGAGGCGTCGCCACCTCGGCAGCGATCACCCCGAAGCTGCCCTCGCGGCGTACCCGAACCCTCGTCTCCGGCGCGGCCACATCGCCGACCATGGACACCACGCGGTCAACGATGGAGTCGAACTCCACTGACTCGTCGGTCGAGACCGACAAGGTGTCGTGGACCATGGCGATCGACATCACCCGCCGGACCGACTCGGCCAGCGCCGCCTTGGCCTGCTCGGAGTCGACCCGACGGGCCTGCAGGCGCAGCAGCGCGGCCACGGTCTGCAAGTTGTTCTTGACCCGATGGTGGATCTCACGGATCAGGGCGTCCTTGCTGAGCAACTGACGGTCCCGGCGGCGTACCTCCGTGTCGTCACGGACGAGGACCAGGGCGCCGGCCGGAGCGCCCTCCGGCAGCAACGGCAACGCCCTCAGCAGCACGGTCGCCCCACGGGCGTCGAGCTCCACCCGGGGCGGCGCCTCGCCGGCGAGTGCGGAGGTGATCACGCCGGCCGCCTCGGCACCGGACAATGGGTCGTCGACCAACCCCCGCACCACCTCACTGAGGCGGACCCCGAGCACATCCCCCACGATCCCCAGCCGGCGATAGGCGGACTGCGCGTTGGGGCTCGCGTATCCCACCTGACCGTCGGCGGCCAGCCGCAGCAGGCCGTCGCCCACCCGGGGACCGCCGATCATCCCGTTCTCGGCCCCCTGCCCGGCAAGGCGCAGCGGGAAGCTGCCCAAAGCCACCATCTGGCAAAGATCGCCAGCGGTCTCGAGGTAGACCAGCTCGAGCTGACTGGGCACCCGGGCAGACGCAAGGTTCGTGTCGCGGCCCACTACCGCGATGACATCGCCGTCATGTCGCACCGGAACCGCCTCGTGGCGGACCGGGACGTCGCCCTGCCAGACCGGATCGCCCTCGCGCCAGATCCGGCCCTCGTCGAGCGCGATGCCCAGGTGCGGCAACTCGGCGACGGTGGCCCACCGGCCCACCTGGTCCTGCGCGTGGGTCGTCGGCGCAGTGGTCGGGCGCACCTGGGCCACGCACAGGAAGATCCCCGGGCCGGTCGGGGCCCATAGCAGCAAGTCGGCGAAGGACAGGTCGGAGATCAGCTGCCAGTCCGCGACCAGCCGGTGCAGGTGCTCGACCTGGGCCGTGGACAGCCTGGCATGCGCCGAGGCGAGGTCGGTCAGGGTCGACACGGCTGCGAGCGTACGGCGCTTCCCGCCGCAGGGGGTCCGGCTGGCAGACTCCCCGCCGTGACCATGTCCCGCCCGGAGACAGGGAGCCGAGATCTGGTTGGCCGTGACCTGGCGGCGCTCTGGCACCCGTTCACCCAGCATGCGATGTGGGAGTCCGACGACCCGCTCGTCATCGAACGCGGCGAGGGCATGCACCTGTACGACGCGGACGGGCGGCGCTACCTCGACGGGGTGTCCTCGCTGTGGGTGGTCGTGCACGGGCACCGGGTGCCCGAACTCGACGCCGCCCTGCGCGCACAGCTCGACCGGCTGGCGCACTCGACCTTCCTCGGCCTCACCCACGAGCCGGGCATCGAGCTGGCCGAGGAACTGCTCGCGATCGCCCCGTCGGACGCTGCTGCGCTGACCCGGGTCTTCTACGCCGGCGACGGATCGTCGGCCGCCGAGGCGGCGATCAAGATGGCCTACCAGGCGGCGGCCCAGCGCGGGGAGGAGCGGCCGCTGTTCGTCCACGTCGCCGAGGGCTATCACGGCGACACGCTCGGCGCGGTCAGCGTCGGCGGCATCGGGCTGTTCCACTCGACGTACCGGCCGATCCTGCTCGAGACCAGGACCGTGTCCTCCCCCGGTCTGCGCAAGCCCCAGGAGTCACCGGCGCAGCGCGCGGCGGAGGTCGTCGAGGAGCTCGGCGAGCTGTTGCAGCGAGACGGCCACCGCGTGTGTGCCGTCATCGTCGAGCCGATGGTGCAGGCTGCCGGCGGTCTCCTCACCCACGATGCGGCGTTCCTGCAGGGGGTTCGCTCGCTGTGCGACACCCACTCCATCGCGATGGTCGCGGACGAGATCGCCACCGGGATCGGGGCCACCGGCAAGTGGTGGGCCGTCGAGCATGCCGGCGTGACCCCCGACCTGCTGGTCTGCGGCAAGCGGCTCACCGGCGGCTACCTCCCCCTCTCGGCGGTGCTGGCGCGCGAGTGGGTGTACGAATCCTTCCTGGGCACGCCGTCGTCCGGGCGCACGTTCTTCCACGGCCACACCTACACCGGCAACCCGCTGGCCTGCGCCGTGGCCGTGGCGAACCTGAAGCTGATGCGGGAACGCGGGACCGTCGACCGCGCGCGAGTCGTCGGAGAGCGCATCGGTGCGGCGCTGGCGAGCCTCGGTCCGGCCGACGGCGTTGTGGAGGTACGCCGGGTCGGCACGATGACCGGAATCGAGGTGGCGGCCGTCGGCGAGCGGACCGGGTTCGAGGTGTGCCGGGCCGCGCGCCGCCGTGGCGTGATCATCCGGCCGCTGGGCGATGTGGTGGTGCTCATGCCGCCGCTGGGCATCGGCGACGACGACCTCGACGAACTGCTCGACGTCGCCAAGGCCAGTCTGGCCGAGGTGCTGGGGTGACCGACCCGCTGGACCGGCTGCGGGGTGCGGCCGTCGCGCGGG
>JBAVXU010000027.1:0-3896 GCA_049698415.1 Mycobacteriales bacterium | reverse complement strand
ATCGCCCGCAGCGCGCCCTCGACGGAGACGACGAGGAACGGCATCGCGACGAATGTCTCGGCCACGACCACGCCGGCCGTGGTGAACGGCAGCGAGATGCCGGTCAGGTCGTACATCCACCGGCCGAGGACTCCGTTGCGACCGAAGGCGAGGAAGAGCGCCACGCCGCCGACAACCGGCGGCAGCACCAGCGGCAGGGTCACCAGCGCTCGGAGCAAGCCGCGGCCGGGGAAGTCGAGCCGGGCCAGCACCCAGGCGAGCGGAACACCGAGCACGACGCTGACCACCGTGGCGATGGTCGCGGTCTGCAGCGACAGGCGCAGCGCGGGCAACACGTTGCTGCCGCGCAACTGCTCGATCACGTGTGACCACGGCGCCCGGATCAGCAGGCCGACCAGCGGCAGCAGCAGGAAGGCGACCCCGAGTGCGGCGGGCACCGCGAGAGCGACGGGCAGCCGGGCAGGTCCGCGCTCGGCCCTGCTCACTGTGCCGTGGAGCCGGGTCACGGGGGCAGGAAACCGTTGGTGGCCAACACATCCTGGCCGGCCGTGGATCGTACGAAGGCGATGAACGCCGAGCCGTCGGCCCGGTCCCGGCCGGTGCCGACCGCAACTATCGGGTACGTGGCCAGGGCCTGCGCCGACTCGGAGAAGGTGACACCGGTGACCTTGCCGTGGGCTGCGCGCACGTCGGTGACGTACACCAGGCCGGCGTCGGCCTCACGCAGCGCCACCTTGTTGAGCACCGCCTTGACGTCGAGTTCGAGGCTGACCGGCTTGGGGGAGAGGCCCGCGGCGGCGTAGGCCTTGCCCGCGGCGGCTCCGCACGGGACGGTGGCCGCGCAGAGCACGAGTTTCGTACCCGCCACGGCGGTGTCGGCGAGCGAGGTGATGCGACGCGGGTTGCCGGGGGCGACGGCGATCTCGAGTTGGTTGCGGGCGAAGGTGACCGGTTTGCCGGTGCTGTTCCCGGCGTCGGTGACGATGGCCATGGCCTTGGGGCTTGCGGCCGCGAACACGTCGACCGGCGCGCCGGCGTCGATGGACGAGGCGAGCGTGTCCGAGCCGGCGAAGTTGAGCTTCACGGTCACGCCGGGATGCTCGGCCTCGAACGTATGGGCGAGTGCGGTGAAGGACTCCTGCAGCGATGCGGCCGCGAACACCACCACGGTGCGTTTCGATGCGGCCTGAGATGGGCTGGTGCTGCAGCCGGAGAGGGCGAGCGACCCGGCCACGACGGCCGCGAGCACGGCCAGCCGATGGCGCGTCCTCGTGATCATGGTGCGCCGCCATGCCGGTCCGGCAGCTCGATCACGACCGACGTGGACTTGATCGATGCCAGGGCCAGCACGCCGGGCTCGAGGCCGAGGTCGTCGGCCGCCTCGCGACTCATCAGGGAGACGACGCGGTGCGGCCCGCACTGCATCTCGACCTGAGCCATCACGGTGTCGCGCCGGACCTTGGTCACGATGCCGGAGAACCGATTGCGGGCGGAGACGACACCCGAGTCAGCCGGCACCGGTTCGCCGGCCAACTCGACAGCAACCTTGGCCAGGTGCTTCCCCTCGACTCCGTTGTGCCCGCCGGCCGTACGCGTGAGCTTCAGTCGGCCCGCGTCCGCCCACCGGCGCACGGTGTCGTCGCTCACACCGAGCAGTCGGGCCGCTTCGCGCATGCTGAAGATCACCGCCGGATCCTATCCGCATCTGCGGCTGCTGCGTGCTAGTTCGATCCGCGCATGCGGACCGGAGGGGTGGGCGGTGACTCCAACCGACCGTTGTGTGGCCACGCCGATGTCACTGCCGCCCGGTAGCTTTGGTCGGGTGAACCGACTCGTTGACCGCTACGGCCGCGCGCACCGCGATCTGCGCGTGTCGCTGACCGACCGCTGCTCGTTGCGCTGCACCTACTGCATGCCGGCCGAGGGGTTGCCGTGGTTGCCGGCGCCGGAGTTGCTCACCACCCCCGAGATGGTTCGGCTGGTCCGGTTGCTGGTCGATCTCGGCATCACCGAGGTCCGGCTCACCGGCGGTGAGCCACTGCTGCGCCCCGACGTCGTGGCGGTGGTCGACGCGCTGGCCGAGGTCACGGAGGTCTCGGTCACCACCAACGGGCTGGTTCTCGACCGGCTTGCTCCGGCGCTGCGGGCCGCCGGGTTGCGCCGCGTCAACATCAGCATCGACACCCTGCGCCGCGATCGTTTCCTGGCGATGACCCGCCGCGACCGCCTCGACGACGTGCTGGCCGGAATCGACGCGGCAGCCGCGGCCGGTTTGCACCCGGTGAAGCTCAACACCGTGCTGATGCGCGGGGTCAACGACGACGAGGCCATCGACCTGCTGCGGTTCGCCCTCGACAAGGGGGTGCACCTGCGATTCATCGAGCAGATGCCGCTCGACGCCCAGCACGCGTGGCGGCGCGAGGAAATGGTCACCGCCGAGGAGATCCTCGCCGCGCTCTCCGCCGAGTTCGATCTCGAGCCGCTCGACGGCCGTGGCTCCGCGCCTGCAGAGAAGTTCTCCGTCAACGGCGGCCCTCAGACGGTCGGGGTCATCGGCTCGGTGACCCGGCCGTTCTGCGGCGCATGCGACCGGCTGCGGCTCACCGCCGACGGTCAGTTGCGCACCTGTCTGTTCGCTCGCACCGAGACCGACCTGCGCACGCCGCTGCGCGACGGCGCCGGGGATGCGGAGTTGGCCGGCCTGGTCCTTGCCGCCGTCCTCGGCAAGCAACCGGGGCACGGCATCGACGATCCGACGTTCCTGCAGCCACCGCGACCGATGTCTGCCATCGGCGGCTGAGCGCCGCCGCCATGGCGTCGGCCGGCTGGCCTCCCCGCACCCGCGTCCCTCCCGGCACCCGCGTCTGATGTTCGTGCGGCGCGTGAACATCAGGCGGCCGGCGGCCGGTGCAGTTCTTCCCGCCGCCGCAGCAATTGGCAGCTCGGGCAGCCGTGCACGTCCGCGGCGTTGATCAACTCCTGCTCCCAGATCCACAGATTCCACCGCTGCGCCGCCAATCGCGCGGTGTCGCGCTCGCTTCTCTGCCCGGCGAGGATCACGCCGGCCGTGATGCAAATCAGGATGAGGATCACGATGGCAATTGCGGTCACGATCTCCACCTCCCCCATCATTGCCGAAACGCAGTTCGACACTCTCCGAGAATACAACAGGCATGTGCATGGTGCAATTGCATGATTCCGATAAGGGGTCTATGGTCGCCCGAGAGAGCGCCATTGACGGCGGATAGGCCCGTCGGCTTGCGCCATGTATGTGCAGGATGGTATTACCTAGGGAGTATTCGAGCCGAGATGCAGTGCGTACCAGCTCAGGACAAGCCCACTGACAAGGGAGTCCGGCGTGAGTCGTAGCCCGGTCGTCTCCCGTCGTCGTCTTGGTTCCGAGCTTCGTAGTCTGCGGGACGCGGCCAATAAGAAGATCGAGGATGCCGCGCAGGCACTCGAATGCTCGCCGGCCAAGATCTCTCGCCTGGAGAACGGCAAGGGTCTGCCTCGCACCCGCGACGTACGAGACCTGGCCTCCCTCTATGGGCCGGAGGCGGAGGCGCGCCTTCCGTACCTTCTCGAGTTGGCCGTCGAAGGCCAGGGCGAGGACTGGTGGAGCGATTACCGCGACGTGCTCCAGGGCGAGATGTTCGCGGAGCATCTGCTGCGCTACATCGCACTTGAGCGCGACGCCGCCTCGATCAAGACCTTCCAGTCCGATCTCGTACCCGGTCTGCTGCAGACCGAGGAGTACATCGCGGCACGTTGCGCGTTGCTCTACCCCGACCAGCCCAAGCACGAGCGTGACCGCTACGTGGATTTCCGCAAGAAGCGCCAGGACGTTGTCTGGGAGGCGGCGTCCCCTCCTCAGTTGAGCGTGATTCTCAGCGAAG
>JBAVXU010000026.1:0-15845 GCA_049698415.1 Mycobacteriales bacterium | reverse complement strand
CCGGCGGTGCGACCAGGCCGAGGTTCTGGATCAGCGTGTTGACCGACATGTCGAGCGTCGCGGACAGCCGGGTGAAGTCACCTGTCACCGCAGCGGGGAAGTTGCGCGGGAACGGGTAGGTCAGCAGCAGTTCGAGCGCGTTGGGCAGGTTCTTGCCGGCCGCCGCCAGGTTGGCCAGGATCGGCTGAATGGCGTTGAGGTTGGCGACGGTCGCATCCTTGCTGGCCAGGATGACCCGCGTGCCCACATTGCTCAGCTTGTTCAGCGCCGTGAGCATGGCGACGAACTGCTTGCGCTCGTCCGCGAGGACCTTGAGCCCGGGGCCGATGGTGTCCAGCGCCTGCGTGATCGTGGTCTTCTGGGCCGCCAACGTGGCGGACAGCTTGTCCAGGCCAGTCAGCGCGCGCACGATCTGAGCCTTCTGCGCGTCGAGCCCGCCGATGAAGGTGTTCAGCTGATCGAGCAGGTCCCTGATGTCGGTCTCGCGACCGGTCAGGGCCTTGCTCATCTCCTGGTTGATGGTCTGCAACTGCTGCAGCCCACCGCCATTGAGCAGCAGTGACAGGGCGGAGAAGATCTCTTCGATCTCGGTGCTTCGGGAGGTACGCGAGAGCGGGATGATGTCGCCGTTGCCCAGCGAACCCACCAGCCGCCCGCTCGTGGGCGGCGCCAGTGACACGAACTTCTCGCCGAGCAGGCTGGTCTGCCGGATCGCGGCAACCGCGTTGTCAGGCAGCTTGACGCTGTTCTTGACCCGCAGCCGAACCTTGGCGACGAACCCGTCCAGGGTGATCTTCTCGACGCTGCCCACCGTGACGTCGTTGACCTTGACCGCCGACTGCGGCACCAGGTCGAGCACGTCGGCGAACTCCGCGGTCACCCGATAGACGTCGCTGCCGGTGGCGGCACCACCGGGCAGTTGCACGTCGTAGAGGTTGAACCCGCAGCCGCTGAGCAGCCCGACGAGCAGCAGTGACACCACGGCGCTGACCGCCGAGAGACCGCGCCGCCGGATCATGACTTCACCGCCAGAATGCCGCCGAGCGTCGGGTCGAGTTGGTCCTGGGGCTGCGGCGCCGCGCCGACCGCGCCCGGTGCCGCCGGGGCGCTGACGCCACCTGAAGTGCCCGGCAGTGCCGGAGCGGTCAGCGACAGCGGGAGGGTGGCACCGCCGAGGTGGTCGCGTACGGACTGGATCAGGGCGGCCACGCCGGCCGGTGACAGCGATGAGCAGTCGGGGGCCGGCAGGTGCAACGCATCGAGCAGCGGCTTGTTCTGGGCCAGCAGCTGGCAAAGAACCTGGTCGAGCCCGGGACTGTTCTGGCCCGGGTTGTCCCTCGTGTCGAGGGTGCCGGAGGACGGGTTGTAGGCGAGGTTGAGGTTGTCCAGGGCGAGCGGCGCCATGTCGAGGAAGGACGCCAGGGCCGCGCGTTGCTGCACCAGCACACCCGTGACGTCGGCCAGGCCGGCGACGTTCTTGGTGAGGTCGTTCTTGTTGTCGTGGACGAACGCGGCCACCTGGGCCAGTGCGATCGACAGGTTGCGCAGCGCGGCAGCGAGCTCGGCCTTCTCTCCCACCAACTGCTCGGCGACGTCGGCCATGTCCTTGTTGAACTGGCGTACGCTGCCGTCGTTCTTGGCCAGGGCGGTGGTGAACTGCTGCAGGTTGCTGACCGTGCCGAACAGGTCCTGCCGGCTGTTGCTCAGCGTCTGGATCGCGGTCGAGAAGCCCTGGATCGTCGAGTGGATCTGCGCGCCCTGCCCGTCGAGGTTGTCCGCGCTGACCTTGAGCAGGCGGCTGAGAGCACCGGAACTGTTGGCGCCCTGCGGCCCGAGCGCGACGTTGAGGTCGTTGACGTTGCGGAAGATCTCGTCGAGCTCTACAGGGGTCGTGGTCCGGGTGATCGGGATGTCGGCGCCATCACGCATCCGCGACCCACGGGTGAAGACCGGAGCGAGCTGGACGTAGCGGTCGCTGACGACCGAAGGTGGCACCACCACTGCCCCGGCGTCGGCCGGGACGGCGTACTTCGGGTCGACCTCCATCTCCACGCGTACGGTCCGGCCCTCGGGGACCACCTTGGTGATCGTGCCGACCGGGACGCCGAGGATGCGTACGTCGGAGCCTTCGTAGACACCGACAGCCGCGCCGAAGTGGGCGGTGAGCCGCATCCTGGAGTGGCCCATCTGCTTGACGATCGCGATCGCGGAGACGACGAGGAGTGCCACCACCGCCGCCGCGAGGACCTTGGGCAGGGTGCGTTGCACGTTCGCGGGAACGTTCACTGGCACGCACCCCCCGGCGGCAGCGTGCCGCCGGTCAGCGGACCGCACAGGTTGGCGACGTAGGTGTCGAACCACCGGCCGTTGCCGAGCACGTTGCTGTAACCCTGCACGAAGGGCGCCAACAGCGCCAGGCTCTTCGACAGACTCGCCTTGTTGCGCTGCAGGACGGTGACCACGCGGTTGAGCTGCTGCAATGCCGGCTTGAGCTGTGCCTGGTTGTCGCGTACGAGGCCGGTCAGCTGCTGGGCCAGGGTCGAGGTGCTGACCAACAGGTTGTGGATGGCGTCGCGCCGCAGTTGAACTTCTTTGAGGAGCAGGTCACCGTCGGCCAGCAGCTTGACGAACTCCGCGTCGCGGTCGGCCAGCACCTTGCTCACACCGTTGGCCTTGGCCAGCAGCTCGGCCAGCTGCGCATCGCGCGAGGCGATGGTGTTGGACAGCCGCGACAGCCCGCGTAGCGAAGCCTGCACTTCGGTCGGGGAGTCCTTGAACGTTTCGGACACGGTGTCGAACGCCTTGGCGAGTTGCTTGGTGTCGATCGCCTCGACCGTGTTGGACAGCCCGCTGAAGGCGGCGATGACGTCGAACGGGGTGGTGGTGCGCGACAACGGGATCTCGCTGTCCTTGGCGAACGTGCCCGAGCCGGCCGGCGTGATCGCGAGGTACTTCTGGCCGAGCACGGTCCGGATCCGGATCGAGGCCAAGGGCTTCGATCCCAGGGCGACGCCCTTGTCGATGCGGAACTTCACCTTGACGTGTCCCTTTTCGAGGCCGACGTCGTTGACCTTGCCGACCTTGACCCCGGCGATACGCACCTCCGAGCCGGACTTGAGCCCGGCAGCCTCGCGGAAGGCCGCGGAGTAGGCCGTGCCACCGCCGATGAACGGCAGCCGGTCGGCATTGAACGCGGCGAGCAGGATCGCCGCGAGCACGGCGAACCCGATCACACCCATCACCACCGGGTTGCGGTCGCGGAAGGGCTTCATGCCGAGCACCTCCCGCCGCCGGGGTTGGGCGCGGGGACGACGGTGCCGGCCGGCAGCCCGGTCGCAGCGAAGTCACACAGATAGAAGTTGAACCACGACCCGTAGGACGCGGTACGGGTGATCGCCGACACCTTGGCGGGCAGTCGTTGCAGGACGCCCTGGACGATCGCCTGGCTGTCACCGAGCGTCTTGGACACGGCGTACAGCCGGTTGATGTCGGCCCGAAGAGGTGGCCGGGCGTCCTGGAGCAGGCCGGACGTGGAGTCGGTCAGGTCGGCGATGCTCTGCAGTGACGCACCGATCGTCTTGCGGTCCTCCGACAACCCACTGACGAAGCGCTGGAGCTGCAGGATCAGGTCCGACAGCTGGGTGTCGCGGGAGTTGATGGTTCCGAGGACCGTGTTGAGGTTGGTGATGACGCTGCCGATCAGCGCGTCACGGTCGGCCAGCGTATTGGTGAGTGAGGCAGTCTTCGCCAGCAGCGTGTTGATCGTGCCGCCCTCACCCTGCAACGTCTTGATCATCGCCAGGCTGAAGCTGTTGACGTCCTTGGGGCTCAGCGCCTGGAACAGCGGCTTGAACCCGTTGAACAGGATGGTGAGGTCGAGGGCCGGCTCGGTCTGCGAGACGCCGAGGGTGGCGTTCTCGGCAAGCCGCTTGTCCGGGCCGGCACCCTCGGTCAGAGCGATGTAGCGCTGTCCCACCAGGTTGCGGTAGCGGATCTTGGCGTGCGTACCGGTGGAGAGCGACTCGGACTTGTCGACGCTGAACTTCACCCGGGCGATGTTGCGGCGGACCAGCTTGATGTTCTCGACGGAGCCCACCTTGACCCCGGCGATGCGAACGTCGTCGCCCTTGAGCAGGCCGGTGACGTCGGTGAACTCCGCGTTGTACGACGTACGCGAGCCGAAGCCCGACGCCGCGATGGTGGTCGCCAAAAGTCCGGTCAGCAAGATCGTGACCACCGCGAAGATGATCAGCTTGATCAGCGGTGCCAGGAGCCCTCTCATCGCAGCCCCACCGCCGTCCCGCGCGCCATCGGACCGAACAGCAGGTCTGCGATGTCGGGCACCTGATCGGCCGGCACGCCCATGACCGGAGCCAGGAACGGCCCCATGAACTCCCGCTCCTGCGTGGTGCCCGCCGGTCCCTGGTCGGCGCTCATCAGGGCGACGGACAGGGCGCGGCCGCCGGGCGGCGGCGCGGGCGTGGTATAGGCGTTGGGGCCGCGGCTGCCGTCGCGGATCGGCGGCGCAGGTCCGGGGAACGGCGTCGTACCGAGATAGCGGTCATAGCAGCGCGGACCACGGCGGTCACCGTAAACCGGGTCGTCCGCACCCTTGCGGTACTTGTCGCGCTGCTGGACGACCTCGATGGTGATGTGCAGCCGGCCGTTGCCGAACGCGCGTTCGAGCATCGGCTCGAAGTCCGACAGGTTCTTGAGCAGGCAGGGGAACTCCGGGGAGTACTTCGCGAACAGCGCCAGGACCGGCTGGCTGACGTTGTTGACGGTGATGATGCGTTGTTCGTTCTCGCTGAGCACCGCATCGGCCGTGTTGGCGAAGCCTGTGGTCGCGACGAACAACGAGTGGACCTGGACGGCCTGCTGGGCCAGCGTCGTGTTGGTCACGGTCATGTTGCGCAGCAGCGCGAGCAGGTCGGGCGCGGCGTCGGCGTAGGTCTCGCTCAGATCGGCGAGCCCGCGCAGGTCGGCCTGGATGGTCGGCATCTCGGGGTTGAGCTTCTTGAGGTAGGCATCGAGCGCCACGAAGTTGGCGCCGAGCTGGTCGCCGCGGCCGTCAAGAGCGGTGGCCAGCGCGCCGAGCGTGGCATTGAGTTTGTACGGGTCGAGCGTCTTGAGCAGCGGCATCAGGTCGTCGAAGACACGCTCGAGCTCGAGGGATGTCGAGGACCGGTCCTGCCTGATCACATCGCCGGAGCGGATGTGCTGCGCCGAGGCGGCGGCCGGCACGATGAGGTTGACGAAGCGCTCGCCGAACAACGTCTTGGGCAGCAGCCTGGCGCTGACGTTGCTGGGGATCTGGCCGATCGACCCGGGTTTGAGGGCCAGCTTGATCGTGGCGTTGGTGCCGTTGCTGCTGACCGAGCGGACCTCACCGACGATGATCCCGCGCAGCTTGACGTCGGATCCTATGAGCAACTGGTTGCCGATCCGGTCGGCCTTGAGGGTGACCGGGACGATGGTGGTGAACGTCTTGGTGTAGACCGCGATCGACAGCGCCACCAGCCCGCACAGCACGACGATGAAGGCGACACCGAGCAGGCGGATGCGCACCTTGGACGCGATCGAAGACATGGCTGTTCCGCTCACCCCCCGGCTACCCCGCGATCCGCACGGTCGTCGTGGCGCCCCAGATGGCGAGACTGAGGAAGAAGTCGACGATGTTGATGGCCACGATCGCAGCGCGCACGGCCCGGCCCACGGCGATGCCTACCCCAGCGGGACCGCCGCTGGCGTTGTAGCCGTAGTAGCAGTGGATCAGCACGATCACCACGGCGAAGATCAGCACCTTGCCGAAGGACCACAGGACGTCGATCGGCGGGAGGTATTGGTGGAAGTAGTGGTCATAGGTACCTGCTGACTGCCCGTAATACGCCGTCGCAATCGTGCGGGTCGCGAGGTAGGACGACAGCAAGCCGATGACGTACAGCGGGATGACGGCGAGGAACGCGGCGATCATCCGGGAGGTCACCAGGAAGGGCAGGGAGGGGACTCCCATCACCTCGAGGGCGTCGATCTCCTCGCTGATCCGCATCGCTCCCAACTGCGCCGTGAAACCACAGCCCACCGTGGCCGACAGCGCGAGCCCGGCGACGAGCGGTGCGATCTCGCGGGTGTTGAAGTACGCGGAGATGAATCCGGTGAAGTTCTCGGTGCCGATCTGGTTGAGGGCGGCGTAGCCCTGCAAGCCCACCTCGGTGCCGGTGAAGAAGGTCAGGAACGCGATGACGCCGATGGTGCCGCCGATGATCGCCAGCGCCCCGGTGCCGAAGCTCACCTCGGCGAGCAGCCGGAAGACCTCCTTCTTGTAGCGGCGCAGTGTGCGTGGGGTCCACCGCAACGCCTCGAGATAGAAGGAGAGCTGACCGCCGAGACCGTCGAGACCGCCGACGGGCTTGCTGGCGAGCTTGCCGGCAGTCCGCACCGAGGAGTCGAGGAAACCCATCACATGCCCTTCTGCGGCACGATCTGGAAGTACATGGCGGTGAGGACGAAGTTGGTGAAGAACAGCATCATGAAGGTGATGACGACCGACTGGTTGACGGCGTCGCCAACGCCCTTGGGACCGCCACCGGCATTGAGGCCTTTGTACGACGCGACCACCGCGGCGATCGCACCGAAGATGAGCGCCTTGATCTCACCGGCCCACAGGTCGGGGAGCTGCGCCAGGGCGGTGAACGACGCGAGGTAGGCACCCGGCGTTCCGCCCTGCAGGATGACGTTGAAGAAGTAGCCGCCGGCGACGCCGACCACCGAGACCAGGCCGTTGAGCAGGACGGCCACCAGCATCGTGGCGATCAACCGCGGCACGACCAGGCGCTGGATCGGGTCGATACCCAGCACCTGCATCGCATCAATCTCGTCGCGGATCTTGCGCGAGCCGAGGTCGGCGCAGATGGCCGATCCACCCGCCCCGGCGATCAGCAGTGCGGTCACGATCGGGCTGGCCTCACGCACGATGCCGAGAACCGCCGCCGATCCGGTGAACGACTGGGCGCCCAGCTGTCGGGTGATGCTGCCCAGTTGCAACGCGAGGACGGCGCCGAACGGGATCGACACCAGGGCCGTCGGAAGGATGGTCACGCTGGCGATGAACCACGCCTGGGTGATCATCTCGCGGATCTGGAACGGCATCCGGAAGACCGCCCGGAAGGTGTCGAGCACGAAGGCGAACATGTTGCCGCCGGCGACGAAAGGCCGCGCCGCGAGGTTGCGCTCGCTCATCGCCGGTCCTCAGGACGGGACCAGAACGACGGCCAAGGTTCTTCGGCGTGCTCGTCGCGGCCTGCCGTTTCGTACTCCGGCTGCCGGGAATCGGCTCCGTCCCGGTCGTCGCGGGTCCGGTCCTCGTCGTCGCGATCGGACGGTTTGCCGTCCGCGGCACCGTTGACCGCCGACCCTTCGGGGGCGGTCACTCCGTGCTCGCGTAGCCACTCCCCCGGCTCGTGCTGGCTGGCCCGGCGGCTGCCGTCGCTCGGCTCGAGCTGATCGGGGATCGGCGGCAGGTCGGGCATCACGTCGTCCTTCTCGGACTCCAGCTCGGAGCTGTCCTTCTCCTCGGCCATGCCGATCGGCCCCTGCCGGCGCGCGTTGAGGAACTGGCGAACGACCGGCTCGTTGCTCGACAACAACATCTCGCGGGGCCCGAACATGGCCAGGTGCCGTCGATAGAGCAGCCCGATGTTGTCAGGGACGGTGCGGGCGGTGTTGACGTCGTGGGTGACGATCAGGAAGGTCGCGCCGATCTGCGCGTTGAGATCCACGATGAGCTGGTTGAGATAGGCGGTGCGGACCGGGTCGAGGCCGGAGTCGGGCTCGTCGAACAGCATGATCTCGGGCTCGAGGACCAGCGCGCGGGCCAGCCCGGCCCGCTTGCGCATGCCGCCGGAGATCTCACCGGGCAGTTTCTTCTCATCGCCGATCAGGCCGACGAGTTCCATCTTTTCGCCGACGATCTTCTTGATGTCCGATTCGCTCTTCTTGGTGTGTTCGCGCAGCGGGAAGGCGATGTTGTCGTAGAGGTTCATCGAGCCGAAGAGCGCGCCGTCCTGGAACAGCACCCCGAACAGCTTGCGGACCTCGTAGAGTTCGCGTTCGCGCAGCTTGGGGAGGTTCTTGCCCTCGATCCAGATGTCGCCGCTGTCAGGCTTGAGCAGGCCGACGACGGTCTTGAGGAACACCGACTTCCCCGTACCTGAGGGCCCCAGGAGCACGGAGATCTCGCCCGCTGGCAGCGTGAGCGTGACGTCGCCCCAGATGCGCTGCTTCCCGAAGGACTTGGTGAGTCCCTCGACGCGGACCTCAACACCCACGCGCGACTCCTCCAAACACAGGCGTACGGGGCCTCGGCGGCTCCAGGGGTTCTAACGACGCCCCCGGGGCCCGGTGACGGGGGCGCCGGGGGGCGCCGTGGAGTCTCGCACTATCTGCCCGGATGTGCGAGGCGATGCCGTTTTTCGGCTCCGCCTCGCACATTTGGCTGCGAGCCTGGCTACTTGACGGTGACGCTGGCTCCGGCCGCCTCAAGGGCCGCCTTCGCCTTGTCTGCCTGCTCCTTGGCGACCTTCTCCAGGACCGGCTTCGGCGCGCCGTCGACGAGGTCCTTGGCCTCCTTGAGGCCGAGGCTGGTCAGCGTGCGCACCTCCTTGATGACCTGGATCTTCTTCTCGCCCGCGGCCTCGAGGATGACGTCGAACTCGTCCTGCTCCTCGACCGCTGCGGCGTCAGTGCCGCCACCACCGCCACCCGGCGCAGCAGCAACCGCCACCGGAGCGGCGGCCGTGACGCCGAAGGTCTCCTCGAACTGCTTCACGAAGCCCGACAGCTCGAGCAGCGTCATCTCCTTGAACGCCTCGAGCAGATCGTCCTGGTTGATCTTGGCCATCTCTGTGGTTCCTTCCGTTCGTTTCAGGTCGGGTTAGGCCGGCTCTGCCGGCGCGTCGTCTGCCGACGCCGCGGGGGCGGAGTCGGGATCTGCGGGTACGGCTTCGGGCTCGGCTGGTGCTGCCTCGGGCTCGGTCGACGCAGCTTCCGACTCGGCTGAGGCTGCTTCGGGCTCCGCCGGTGCGGCCGGAGCTTCTGCAGCTGCCTCGGCTGACGCCTCCGCAGGTGCTACGTCCTCGGGTGCTTCCGCCGGTGCTTCGGCCGGTGCTTCCGCCGGTGTTTCGGCCGGTGCTTCGGCCTGCTTCTGGTCGGCCAGGGCCGCCGTCAGCCGGGCCATCTGGGACAGCGGCGCTTGGAACAGCGATGCTGCCTGCGACAGCGACGCCGTCATGGCGCCGGCCAGGCGGCTCAGCAAGGTCTCACGGGACTCGAGGTCGGCAAGCTTGCGCACCTCGTCGGCGGAGAGGAACTCGCCGTCGAGAACGCCGCCCTTGATGACCAGGAGGGGGAAGGTCTTGCTGAAGTCCCGCAGGCTCTTGGCCGCCTCCACCGGGTCGCCGCCGACGAACGCGATGGCGGTGGGACCGGTGAACAAGCTCTTGTCGAGATCGAGACCGGCCTCCGCCGCCGCGCGCTTCGTCAAGGTGTTCTTCACGACCGCGTAGGTCGTGTCGGCACCGAGAGAGGTACGCAGGGTCATCAGCGCGGCCATGCTCAGCCCGCGATACTCGGTGAGCAGCGTGGCTGTGGAATTGCGGAAGGCAGCCGTCATCTCAGCGACAGCGGCCACCTTGTCCGGTCGGGGTTCCGAACGGGTTTCGGGCATGAGCCTCCTCTGCGGTCAACTCCGCTGAGCGAGGCCGTGAACGACAGACGCCCCGGCGCAGGGCGCACGGGGCGTTTCGCAGCGCCGGAGCGATCCGGTCGCGAGACGTACCGTCCATCCTGCGCGGGTCGGCCGCGTGAGCGGACCTTCGGCCGTGCCAGGCACGGCGACCAGCGGTCTTCGGGTGGAACAGCTAACAGAGTAACCCGTCGGGGTTGCCGTCAGCTGAGGGGTGCTCCGTCCTCCTCCTGGAGGAAGTTGCGGCTGCGGTTGGCGTCGACCGGGATGCCGGGACCCATCGTGGTCGAGAACGTCACCTTGCGGATGTACTTGCCCTTGGACGAAGACGGCTTCGCCCGGGTGATCTCGTCGTGCGCCGCCGCGTAGTTCTCGACGAGCTTCTCGGCGTCGAAGGACGCCTTGCCGATCACCAGGTGGAGGTTGGCCTGCTTGTCGACACGGAAGTTGACCTTGCCGCCCTTGATGTCGGAAACGGCCTTGGCGACGTCGGTGGTCACCGTGCCCGTCTTGGGGTTGGGCATCAGGCCACGCGGGCCGAGGATGCGGGCGATCTTGCCGACCTTGCTCATCTGGTCGGGCGTGGCAACCGCGGCGTCGAACTCCAGGAAGCCGCCCTGGACGCGCTCGATGAGGTCATCGGAGCCGACCACGTCGGCACCGGCCGCTTCAGCCTCAGCGGCCTTGTCGCCGCTGGCGAAGACGATGACGGTGGCCGTCTTGCCCGTGCCGTGCGGGAGTTGGACGGTGCCGCGGACCAGCTGATCTGCCTTGCGCGGGTCGACGCCGAGCCTGATCGCCACCTCGACGGTGGAGTCATAGCTGGTGACCGACGTTTCCTTGGCGAGCCGTGCCGCAGGCAGCGGGCTGTAGACCTTGCCGGGCTCGATCTTGTCGGCGGCGGTGCGGTACTTCTTGCCGTGCTTCATGTGTCTCCTTTGTGGTCAGGCGGGCCGGAAGGCCCTCCCACGATGTGGCTGGAAGTCGGACTAGCCCTTGACGGTGATGCCCATCGATCGGGCGGTGCCGGCGACGATCTTTTCGGCGGCGTCGAGGTCTCGGGCGTTGAGGTCGACCATCTTGGACTCGGCGATCTCGCGCACCTGCGCACGGGTGACCGAGGCGACCTTGGTCTTGTGCGGCTCCCCGCTGCCCTTCTCGACCCCGGCGGCCTTCAGCAGCAGCCGCGACGCGGGCGGCGTCTTGGTGACGAACGTGAACGAACGGTCCTCGAACACGGAGATCTCGACCGGCACGACGTTGCCGCGCTGTGACTCGGTCGCGGCGTTGTAGGCCTTGCAGAACTCCATGATGTTGACGCCGTGCTGGCCCAGGGCAGGGCCTACGGGCGGGGCCGGCGTGGCCGCACCGGCGTTGATCTGCAGCTTGATGACAGCGGCCAGCTTCTTACTCTTGGGGGGCATCGTGAGTTCCTTTTAGATCTTCGAGACCTGGTTGAAGTTGAGCTCGACCGGCGTCTCGCGGCCGAAGATGGATACGAGCACCTTGAGCTTCTGCGACTCGGGGTTGATCTCGGCGATGGTGGCGGGCAGCGTCGCGAACGCGCCTTCGGTGACGGTGACCGAGTCACCGACTTCGAAGTCGAGCACCTTGACCGCGACCTTGGCCTCACGTTCGACCGCCGGGATGAGGATCTTGACGACCTCTTCGGTGTGCAGCGGCGAGGGCTGGTCCATCCGCGACGTGGCACCGACGAAGCCGGTCACGCCGGGGGTGTTGCGTACGGCCGACCACGACTGCGGGGTGAGGTCCATGCGAACCAGGATGTAGCCGGGGAACACCTTGCTCTGGATCTGCTGGCGCTTGCCGTTCTTGACCTCGGTGACCTCCTGCGTCGGGATCTCGATCTGGTAGATGAAATCTTCCATGTCGAGTGAGGAGATCCGGCTTTCGAGGTTGGTCTTCACCTTGTTCTCGTAGCCGGCGTAGGAGTGCACGACGTACCACTCGCCCGGCGCCGAACGCAGAACCTTGCGCAGCTCCTCGGCGGGGTCCTCCTCGGCCTCGGGCTCCGCGGCAACCTCGGTCCCGGCCTCTGGCGAGACTTCGGCTTCGGTCTGAGCCGCAACCTCGGCGTCGCCCTCCGGCTCAGCGTCGGCGGCAGGTGCGGACTCGGCCACCGGCTCGGCCTCGGCGTCAGCGCCGGCGGCTAGGTCGCCGGCAGCGTCGGGGACGACTGCCACGTCATCGCTGACGTCACTGTCGATCTCGTTGGACTGATCCAACTCGGGCACGCGAGGACTCTCTTCCATGGTGGTACGCGGATGGGCAAGTTGTGCGGTCAGCCGAACACGTAGAGGACAAGCTTGGCGAAGCCGTAGTCGAAGCCCGCGACGATGGCGACGACGATGGAGACGAAGACCACGACGACGGTGGTGTAGGTGACGAGCTCCTTGCGCGTCGGCCAGATGACCTTGCGCAGCTCGGCGACGACCTCGCGGTAGAAACGCCCCGCCCGCGAGAGCGGGTTGCGCCGACGCTCGCCGGGAACGGCGTCGCTGGGGGGTTTCCTCGGGGTCTTGGTGGCATCCCCGCTCGTCTGGGTCACGTCATCCTTCTCACGTCGTGGCTTTCGATCCGTTCGTCAACAGTAAATCTTCAGCAGGCTCGTCGCAGGGGCGGCAGGACTCGAACCTGCAACCGCCGGTTTTGGAGACCGGTGCTCTAACCAATTGAGCCACGCCCCTTTGGAGCACCGAACCCGCCGCCGGATCCGGCTGAAGCGCATGCCAGGGCAGGGACCGAGGCCCCAGAGGCACAGTGTACGGGCTAGCCGCTCGCCGGCCCAAGCCCGTCGCCCTCCCGGCACGGTCAGCGGCAGATTGCCACCACCAGCCGGAGGTGAGCGTGGACGGGGTCGAACTCTGGCACACCGAGCCGGCGAGCCGCCGTGAGCTGGCCCTCATGGCTGGACGCCACTTCGGCAGGCGATAGCGGCGATGCCTGCGCTCCCGTGCAGCGTCCGCGCCAGGGGCGCAGGTCTGCAACGATGTGGGCATGACGAGCGGGCGACGGATCTCTGCACGTGTCGGCGGTATCGCCGAGTCGGCGACGCTGGCCGTGGACGCCAAGGCCAAGGCCATGCGGGCGGGCGGCGCGCCGGTGATCATCTTCGGTGCCGGCGAGCCGGACTTCCCGACGCCGCAGCACATCGTCGAGGCGGCCGAGCGAGCCTGTTCGGAGCGCCGCTTCCACAGCTACACCCCGCCGGGCGGCCTGCCGGAGTTGCGGGAGGCGGTCGCCGCCAAGACCCGGCGCGACTCCGGCTACGACGTCGAGGCAGCCCAGGTGCTGATCACCAACGGCGGCAAGCACGCGCTCTACGAAACGTTCGCCACGCTGTTCGATCCAGGCGACGAAGTGCTTCTCCCCGCGCCGTACTGGACCACCTATCCCGAGTCGATCCGGCTGGCCGGGGGCGTCCCGGTCGAGGTGGCGACCGATGAGGGCAGCGGTTATCTCACCTCGGTCGAGGCACTCGAGGCCGCCTGCACCGAGCGTACGAAGGCGCTGGTCTTCGTCTCGCCGTCCAACCCGACCGGAGCCGTCTATCCCCCCGCCCTGGTCGAGGCGATCGGGCGCTGGGCGGTCGAGCGCGGCGTGTGGGTGGTGACCGACGAGATCTACGAGCACTTGGTCTACGGCGACGCGGTCGCCCCGTCGATGCCGGTGCTGGTGCCGGAGTTGGCCGACCGGTGCGTGGTCGTCAACGGCGTCGCCAAGACCTACGCGATGACCGGGTGGCGGGTCGGCTGGCTGATCGGGCCCAAGGACGTCGTCAAGGCGGCCGGCAACCTCCAGTCGCATGCGACCTCGAACGTCGCCAACGTGTCTCAGGCCGCGGCGTTGGCTGCGGTCACCGGCGACCTCACGGCGGTCGAGCAGATGCGCAGCGCCTTCGACCGCCGCCGTCGCACGATGACCGGACTGCTCCGCGACATCCCCGGCATCACCTGCCCCGAGCCGATGGGCGCGTTCTACTGCTACCCCTCCGTTCGCGATCTGCTCGACCGGCCGGTACGCGGACGCACGGCAGCCTCGTCGCTGGATCTGGCCGCGCTCGCCCTCGAGGAGGTCGAGGTCGCGGTGGTGCCCGGCGAGGCATTCGGCACTCCGGGCTACTGGCGGCTGTCGTACGCCCTCGGCGACGACGACCTGGCCGAAGGGATCGGCCGGCTGGCAAAGCTCTTCGGCGACCCGGGCTGAGCGTTCAGCGAGCGGCCTCGATGGCCTCGCAGGCCTCCCGGATGACCGCGACCCGCGCCCAGCGCTTGTCCTCGGCTGCCACCAGGCGCCAGGGCGCGGCCGGGTGGTCGGTGTGCTCGAGCATGTCCTCGACGGCCGCTTCATAGTCAGGCCGGCGTTCCCGGTTGCGCCAGTCCTCCTCGGTGAGCTTCCACCGTCGGTACGGATCGGCGCGGCGCCGCTCGAAGCGCCTCAGTTGCTCCTCGGGCGAGAGATGCAGCCAGAACTTCACCAGGATCATGCCTTCGGCCACCAGCGTGCTCTCGAAGGCCACGATCTCGTCGTACGCCCGCTGCCACTGCTCGGGGCTGACCAGGCCTTCGACCCGCTCGACGAGCACCCGGCCGTACCACGACCTGTCGAACACGGCCATCCCGCCCCAGCCGGGCAACACCGGCCAGAAGCGCCACAGGTAGTGGTGCCTTTTCTCGTCATAGGTCGGCACCGCGAACTGCGACACCCGCACATGCCGGGGGTCCAACTGGCCCACCAGACGCTTGATCGCACCGCCCTTGCCCGACGCGTCCCAGCCCTCGAACACCACGCACAGCGGCGGGCCGATCCCGCCCTCGCCGACCTGGCCGCCCAACTCCAGTCGCAGGTGCAGCAGTCGCTGCTGTTCGGCCGCAAGTTGCTCGGCCTCTTCACGCCTGGACAGGCGTACGGACAGGTCGACCTCGTCGAGACGGCGCATTCGGCGAGTCTGACACCGGCTCCGGCCGGGCGGCAGCAGAACGGTGACCGTGGCCGCGTGCATTCCAGCCGCTGTCAGGGCAGTGCGCCCGCCTTGCGCAGAACGTCTATCGCGGCAGGCAATTGCGCCAGCGAGCGTTGCAGGTCGTCAGGCGTGGCGACGGTCCAGGCGTTGTCGTTGACGTAGCAGCGCAGTGCCGCGTCGAAGCGCGCCGCACCCACCCGATCGCGAGCGGTCAGCAGCGCCGCCGCGCCCTTGTAGTAGATCGTCGCGTAGTAGCCGTCCTGGTTGTTGCCCCACGACGCCACACTGCTGCCGACCCGACCCGGCAACGCCAGGCCCGGCAGGTACTTCTGCCCGGAGCCGTTGACCAGCGCCTCGGAGTACGTCGCGAACGCCTCGTCCAGCCACGGGTCGCGGGCTTGGTTGTCGCCGACCATCCCGTAGAAGTACTCGTGCGCTGCCTCGTGGGGTACGACGACGTCCCAGCCGCTGGCGCCGACCATGATGGCCGACGGAAACTCGATGCCACCGGAGGAGATCCCGGGAAGCGCGGCGATCGAGAGACTGGGATACGGGAAGGGGCCGAACCGCTCGATGAGCCCCTTGATCGATCTCTCGGCCTGGGCCAGCAGGTCGTCGACGTCCGCCGTGGTCTCCGACGAGACGCCGACCCTCACGTCGATGCCACCAGCGGTGGACGTACGCGTCTCGAACTGCCCGGCCGCGACGCTGACGTCGCGGGCGCTCTGGGAGCTCGAGCGCCACTGCCTGCGCCCGCCCGGGAGCGCCAGCGGCTTCTCCGGGAGCCCGGTCATCAGGACGGTGTCCGACGCGGGGGCGGTGACCGTCAGGTCGATCGATGCGGCCTCACTGACCGCCGCCTCCGACGGGAACCGTACGGCCGGCTGACGCTGCCAGCCGCGTCCGTCCTCCCAGCCGAGGAGCGGTTCGCCGGTCCCCCACCAAGCCGTCGTGCCGGTCGAGCCCCAGCGCTCGAACTGCGGCGGCGGCAGGCGCAGGGTGAAGGCGAGGTCGGCGAGGATCGGCGACCCGGCCGGAGCAGTCCGCCCCAGCGGGATGCTCAGCAGAGTCCCCTGGGTGCCCGCTCGCGCGCCGGCCGACTCGGTCGTGAACCGGCCG
>JBAVXU010000025.1:0-6517 GCA_049698415.1 Mycobacteriales bacterium | reverse complement strand
GAGACTTACGAACCCCGAAAGCCACGTACGCCGCCGCTGCCCGATCTGGGCGACGGTCGGCGTTCTCGCAGCTCGGGCCCTGCATCTGGTGGCGGAGGATAGGGGATTCGAACCCCTGAGGGGTTGCCCCCAACACGCTTTCCAAGCGTGCGCCCTAGGCCACTAGGCGAATCCTCCGCGGGCCAGGCTACCCGAGGTCCACCGGCGGATTGACCGGCATTGGCCCGCATTGAGGTGTCGGCGGGTCACGCTAGAGTTGGCTGCAGACCCCTCGTGCGGCGTCCATCCCGTGAACTCCCCCAGGGCCGGAAGGCAGCAAGGGTAAGCAGGCTCTGACGGGTGCGCGGGGGGTCCCCATCCGTTTCGGGGAGACGTACGTGAGCCTGGCTCTTTATCGCAAGTACCGTCCGGCGACCTTCGCCGAGGTCGTCGGCCAGGAACACGTCACCGAGCCGCTCCAACAGGCATTGCGCAACGAGCGCGTCCACCACGCCTACCTCTTCTCCGGGCCGCGCGGCTGCGGCAAGACCAGCAGCGCGCGGATCCTGGCCCGTTCGCTCAACTGCGAAAAGGGGCCGACACCGGAGCCGTGTGGCACCTGTGACTCCTGCGTCGCGCTCGCGCCCGGCGGATCGGGCAGCCTCGACGTGATCGAGATCGACGCCGCGTCCCATAACGGGGTCGACGACGCACGCGACCTGCGCGAGCGCGCGTTCTACGCCCCGGTCTCCTCGCGTTTCAAGATCTACGTGATCGACGAGGCGCACATGGTCACGACGGCGGCCTTCAACGCACTTCTGAAGCTCGTCGAGGAGCCGCCGGAGTTCGTCACCTTCGTCTTCGCCACCACCGAGCCCGACAAGGTGCTGCCGACCATCCGCTCGCGCACGCACCATTACCCGTTCCGGCTGCTGCCGCCGACGGTGCTGCGTGGCCTGCTCGAAGACATCTGCGCCAAGGAGGGCGTCACGGTCGAGCCAGCCGTCTTCTCCCTGGTCGTACGCGCCGGCGGTGGGTCGGCGCGGGACGCGCTGTCCATCCTCGATCAGTTGCTCTCGGGCGCCGGCTCCGAAGGCGTGACCTACGAACGCGCGATGGGTCTGCTCGGCGTCACCGACTCCGCGCTGCTCGACGACGTGATCGACGCGCTGGCCGCTGCCGACGGTGCCGCGGTTTTCGAGGCCGTTGACTCTGTCGTCGAGGCCGGTCACGACCCGCGCCGGTTCGCCAACGACCTGCTCGAGCGCCTGCGCGACCTCGTCGTGATCGACGCGGTTCCCGACGCTGCCGCCAAGGGCATCATCGACGCACCGGCTGATCAACTCGATCGGATGACCGGCCAGTCCAACCGGCTCGGCACCGCCACGCTGTCCCGGCTGGCCGACATCGTCCATGACGGGCTGGTCGAGATGCGCGGCACCACATCTCCGCGACTGCTGCTGGAGTTGGTCTGCGCACGCATGCTGCTCCCCGCCGCGTCGACCGGCACCGGTTCGCTGCTGCAGCGGGTGGAGCGACTCGAGCGCCGCATCGACATCGAGCCCGCTGTGGCGTCGGCAGCGCCGCCGACCGCACAGACCGCACCTGCCAAAACGGCACCCTCCAAGACGACAACTGCCAAGGCGGCGACCGCCAAGAGAGGGCGCACGGACCAGGCCGGACCCGGCGCCGGAAGTCCGCCGACCCCGGTGGCTCGGGTGACGAAGGTCGCGGCCGAACCCGCGTCTGCGGCCGCGCAGACCCAGCCCGTCGCCGACGCCCCCACCGGCATCGACGCAGCAGCGGTCCGGCGGGTCTGGCCAGACGTCGTGGCTCGCGTACGCGCCAAGAAGCGCACCGTCGCTGCCTACCTCCTTGATGCCACCGTGACGTCGGTCGACGACGGGGTGCTCTCGCTGAGCTTCCCGCACGCCTTCCACGCCCGTGGGCTGGCCCAGTCCCCGGCGATGGAGTACTTCTGCGAGGCGCTCAAAGAGGTGCTGGGCGTCGACTGGAAGGTCAACTGCGAGGTTGCCGGTACGCCTGTCGTCGAACAGTCGGCGATCCCGGGATTCGCTCCCGGCGACGAACCCGGCGACTCGCCCGACGCCGGCGACCAGCCCGCGCAATCCCCCGAGGAGAGCGCCATCTCGCTGCTCGAATCCAGCCTGGGAGCCAAGAAGATCCCCGACGCCTGAGCCTCGGCGGCGGCCGAATCGAGCCGGGCGAGGCACGGACCCGGCTGTCGGGTGGGCCGGATACGCTGGGGCCGCCCAACAGATGACCATCCCGCGCCACCGAGGAGCAGCAGTGAGGCCTGGAGCCCAGCCCAACATGCAACAGCTGATGAAGCAGGCCCAGCAGATGCAGGCACAGATGCTCAAGGCCCAGGAAGAGCTGGCCGAGGCCGAGGTCACGGGATCGGCCGGCGGCGGGCTGGTGAGCGCGACGGTCAACGGTGCTGGCGAGTTGCTGTCGCTCGTGATCGACCCCAAGGCCGTCGACCCCGACGACGTCGAGACCCTTGCCGACCTGGTCGTCGCTGCCGTACGTGATGCGTCGCGCACAGCGCAGGAGATGCAGGCGGAAAAGATGGGCCCGCTCGCCGGCGGGCTGGGCGGCCTCGGCCTGCCCGGGATGTAGATGTACGAAGGCGTAGTCCAAGACCTCATCGACGAGCTCGGCCGGCTGCCCGGCGTCGGGCCCAAGAGTGCGCAGCGGATCGCCTTCCACCTGCTGGCCGCCGATCAGGCCGATGTCACCCGTTTGGCCGACACCCTGCAACGGGTCAAGGCGCAGGTGCGGTTCTGCACCGTGTGCGGCAACGTCGCCGAGCAGGAGCAATGCCGGGTGTGCCGCGATCCCCGCCGTTCGCTCGAAGTGATCTGTGTCGTCGAGGAGCCCAAGGACGTCGTGGCGATCGAGCGCACCGGGGAGTTCCACGGCCGCTACCACGTGCTGGGCGGTGCGATCAGCCCGATCGAGGGCATCGGCCCGGACGACCTGCGCATCCGCGAGCTGATGGTGCGGCTGGCAGACGGCAAGATCACCGAGCTCATCCTGGCGACCGATCCCAACCTCGAGGGCGAGGCGACGGCCACCTACCTCGCCCGACTCATCAAGCCGATGGGCCTGCGGGTCACCCGGCTGGCCAGCGGCCTGCCCGTCGGCGGCGACCTCGAATACGCCGACGAAGTCACGCTGGGCCGCGCCTTCGAGGGTCGCCGGCTCCTCGACGTCTGAGCGCCGCCGCCCTGAGCTGTCGTTACTCTGGACGCTGTTGCCCCGACCGGAAGGACCGCAGTGGGACTCGTCATCCAGAAGTACGGCGGTTCCTCTGTCAGCGATGCCGAGCGGATCAAAAGGGTGGCCGAGCGCATCGTGGCCGCGCGCCGTGGGGGCAAGGACGTCGTGGTCGTCGTCTCGGCCATGGGCGACACCACCGATGACCTGCTGAGCCTGGCCGAGCAGATCTCGCCGCTACCTCCCGGGCGCGAACTCGACATGTTGCTCACCGCGGGCGAGCGAATCTCCATGGCCCTACTTGCCATGGCTATCAAGGCACTCGGGTACGAAGCCCGCTCCTTCACCGGATCGCAGGCCGGAGTCATCACCGACTCCTCCCACGGCCGCGCCCGGATCATCGACGTGACGCCCGGCCGGATCAGCGACGCGCTCGGCTCAGGCGCGGTCGCGATCGTGGCCGGTTTTCAGGGCGTCAGCCAGGACACCAAGGACATCACCACCCTGGGGCGCGGTGGATCGGACACCACGGCGGTTGCGCTCGCAGCCGCGCTGGGGGCCGAGATCTGCGAGATCTACACCGACGTGGACGGCGTGTTCACCGCCGACCCGCGGCTGGTGCCGCATGCGCGGCGGCTGGAGCACGTGACCTACGAGGAGATGCTCGAACTCGCGGCCTCCGGTGCCAAGGTGCTGATGCCGCGCTGCGTGGAGTACGCCCGTCGCTACGACATTCCCGTACACGTGCGTTCGTCGTTCTCAGACCAACCCGGCACCCTGGTGTCCGGATCGATCAAGGAGCTATCCGTGGAACAGGCGATCATCACCGGCGTCGCGCATGACCGCAGCGAAGCCAAGATCACCGTGGTGGCGGTGCCCGACGAACCCGGCGAGGCGGCCGCCATCTTCCAGGCCGTCGCCGACGCCGAGATCAACATCGACATGATCGTGCAGAACGTCTCGGCCGGTCCCAACGCGCGTACGGACATCTCCTTCACGCTGCCCAAAGGTGACGGCCAGGCCGCCATGTCGGCGCTCCAGCGGATCAAGGACAAGGTCGGCTTCGGCGACCTGCTCTACGACGACCACATTGCCAAGGTGACGCTGGTCGGAGCGGGCATGCGTTCCCATCCCGGCGTCTCGGCGCGGTTCTTCACCGCGTTGGCCGATGCCGGGGTCAACATCGAGATCATCTCCACCTCAGAGATCCGGATCTCCATCGTGTGCCGTGACAACGAGGTCGCGCGAGCGGTCACGGCTGTGCACGACGCGTTCGGGCTCGACGGCGACGAGCCAGGCCAGGTCCTGGCCGGGAGCGGCCGATGAGTCGGCCGGTGCGCAAGAAGGGCAAGGCGATCAAGCCGCGGCCAACGCTGGCCGTTGTCGGCGCCACCGGTGCGGTCGGCACGGTGATGTTGTCGCTGCTCACCGAGCGGGCGGACGTGTGGGGTGAGATCCGGCTGGTCGCCTCGTCACGGTCGGCGGGCAAGGTGCTGTCGGTCCGGGGAAAGCCGGTCGAGGTCCGCGAGCTTGCTCCAGAGGTCTTCGACGGCGTCGACGTCGCGATGTTCGACGTACCCGACGAGGTGTCGGCGCAGTGGGCGCCGATCGCTGTCGCCCACGGCGCCGTCGTGGTCGACAACTCCGGTGCGTTCCGGATGCACCCGGACGTGCCGCTCGTCGTGCCCGAGGTCAATCCGGAGGCGGTCCGCGTGCGACCGCTGGGCATCATCGCCAACCCCAACTGCACCACCATGTCGATGATCGTCGCGCTCGGCGTCCTGCACCGGGCGTACGGCCTGCTGTCGATCGTCGCCGCGTCCTATCAAGCGGCGAGTGGGGCCGGGCAGAGCGGCATCGACACGTTGCGTTCCCAGCTGGACAAGGTCGCCGGGGCCGGCGAGCTCGGCACCCGGCCGGGCGACATCCGTGGCGTCGTCGGTGACCCAGACCCGTTCCCGGCCCCGCTGGCGCTCAACGTGGTGCCCTGGGCGGGATCGCTCCAGGACGACGGCTGGTCCTCCGAGGAGCTCAAGATCCGCAACGAGTCGCGCAAGATTCTCGG
The DNA here is from genome assembly GCA_049698415.1 of Mycobacteriales bacterium. Classification (GTDB taxonomy): domain Bacteria; phylum Actinomycetota; class Actinomycetes; order Mycobacteriales; family QHCA01; genus QHCA01. The sequence continues at coordinate 1,230 of JBAVXU010000025.1, read as the reverse complement.
GCTGGCGAAGCTGCGCGTCTCGGCGACCTGCGTCCGCGTTCCCGTCGTGACCGTCCACTCCGTTGCCCTGCACGCGACGTTCGCCAGCGAGGTCGACCAGGTCAAGGCGCAGGCCATGCTGCGGACCGCACCAGGTGTCGTTCTCTACGACGACCCTGCAGCCGGGGAGTTCCCGACGCCGGCCGACGCCGTCGGGACCGACCCGACCTGGGTGGGCAGGGTCCGTCGCTCACTCGATGACAAGCACTCGCTGGAGCTGTTCGTGTGTGGTGACAACCTGCGCAAGGGCGCCGCGCTCAACACCGCGCAGATCGCCGAGATGGTCTGCGCAGAGCTCTCGTAGCTCTCGCAGAATCAGCGACCGGCCCTGCTTGTCACAATGACCCGCCACGCGGCTCTGGCCGCATTGTTCGGCCGCCGTTGTGTGGCTCGGGGAACCCTCGGCAGCTTGGTCCCGTCACAGGGACATGACGGTGACGCGCAGCACCTATCCGGCGGGGATCTCCCTGCTGGTGGCGTGCGGGATCGCGCTCAGCTCTGTCGCCGGCTGTGCGGATGGATCCAAGCCCCAGGCTGCCGGCAGCGTCGGCTCGCCCACACCGGCGCCGTCGCAGTCGGTGTCGTCGAGTCAGACACCGCCCCCGTCGGCGCTGCGTACGGGCCCGCCGCAGGAGCCGACCGACCTCATCCGCCCGGCCACGGTCCGCGGCGTCGTCGCATCCGGCACTCCTGCGGAGTGTCGGGTGCTGGTCGCGGACAACACGAGGTACGTGCTGGTGGGGGAGCCGGCCAACGACGTACGCGCCGGTGAGCGGCTCGAGGTGCTCGGTCGCGCAGCACCGCAACTGCGAAGCTCATGCGACGGCACGGTTTTCCGCGTCTACACTCTGCGCCGGCTCTAGCTACGACGGATTTGTGATGCTGGCCGGGAGCCGATCGAGCCAGTCGAGGACCGCGCGCTCGTAGGTCCGCCCGAAGTCCAGCGTCGCCAGTGCGAACGTGTCGATGTCATCGCCGGCCTCTTCCGCCGCCTGCTGTTCGGCGTATCTGGCGAGACGCGCCTCATGGATCCCGCGGTGGTGGCCGAGGACGTCGGCGAGTTGGGCCGGCGTGAGATGACGGCCGAATGCGACCGTCAGCAGCAGCGTGAAACGGATCGTCTCGGGACCGGGCCGGCGCTTGATCCAGGCCGCGAACGCGATCCGGCCCGCGACGGTGATGGAGTAGGGC
>JBAVXU010000024.1:0-9390 GCA_049698415.1 Mycobacteriales bacterium | reverse complement strand
TGCCGGACGACGGCAAGGCTGCTGACCGCCTCATCCTGTTCGAGCAACTCGATCACGGCATCGGACAGCGCCGCAGGTGTCGTGATCCGCAGGTGCTGCACGCCGACATCGTCCCCCATGCCGAAGCCCGCATCGGACGACAGGCCGCCGGCCTCAGGCAGGAGGGTGTATCAGTCGACGTCCAGGCAGAGGCAGAACGGGTGCCCGGCCGGGTCGATGAGCACGCGTACGTTCTCCTGCGGCTGGGTCTCGGCAAGCGTGGCCCCGAGGGCGACCGCGTCGGCGACCGCGGATTCCAGGTCACCGACCTGGAAGTCGAAATGCATCATCGGGCGCTGAGCGCCGTCTACCGGGGGCCACACGGGCGGCTGATAGCCGTCCGCCTGCTGGAACACGAGAAAGATCGACCCCGGCGGAGCGCCGACGATGGCCGTTCCGGGTTCCTTGTGCACGATGGGCCAGTCGAGCAGGTCGGAATAGAACGTCGCCAAGGCGCCGGGGTCTGGCGCTTCGATCGCCGCTCCCCACCACATGCCGCCCACTCGAGATCGCATCGCTGCAGAATGCCTGAGGCGCGTCCCAATGTCCAGATATGCGACGCTTGCCGGGCTTCCCGGCGGTCAGTCGACCCGCTTCCGAAGGATCCTTCTCATGTTCTGAGGCCTAGAATGGCCGCCGTCGATGAACTTCATGCGCGTCTGGTTGGAGGCGCCCGTGGTCACATCTGCAGAGAGCGTCGTGGTCTCCCGCACGCCTGACGAGGTCTTCCGATATGTGGCTGACCTCCGCAACGAGCCGAACTGGCACGTCGACGTCGCCGCGGTGCCGCCCGACACCGATGGAGTTCCAGTCGTCGGTAAGACCTACGCCCTGAAGTTCAAGCCGTTCATGGGCAAGACCGACGGCACGTTCACGGCCCTTGAGGTCGAGCCCGGCGCGCGTGTGGTCTATCGAGGGGACTTCGCCGGACTACAGCCGCGGATCACCTACACCGTCGAACTCGTCGGGGAGGGTACGCGGTTCACCCGCGCGGTCGAGCTGCACCCCAGCGGGCTCAAGGTGCTCATGACGCCGATGATGGCTTTCATGGTCCCGCGCCGGAACAAGGTCTTCGTCCAGAATCTCAAGCGCGTGCTCGAAACCTGAGGTGCACCAGACCACCGGGGGCTGCTCTGTGTGGCGCGCTCGGAGGGACTCGAACCCCCAACCTCTTGATCCGTAGTCAAGTGCTCTATCCGTTGAGCTACGAGCGCCGACGGCCAGTCTCTCATGGCCGGATGACCGCGGAGGCTCCGGGATTTGAACCCGGGATGGGGTTGAAGCCCCAAACCGCATTAGCAGTGCGGCGCCATAGACCGGACTAGGCGAAGCCTCCTGGGACCTCAACTAGGCCACCGATCGATCAGGGTACAAGGCGGGCAGCAAGCCTGACAAAGCGCTCGCCTGCCAACGCGGCAGTTGCCCCAGCGCAACGAGTGCGCGACCGTCGGTCAATGCGGTACGCCAACCGCGCTGCTGCCGGCCGAGCCCTTGCCAACAGGCTCACCCATCTCTCCGGCCACCCGGACACGATCGTCCTCGGCCTTCCCCGCGGCGGCGTGCCCGTAGCCGCCGAGATCGCCACGGCGCTCCGGCTCCCGCTCGACGCCCTGGTCGTACGCAAGCTCGGCGTCCCGGACCAGCCGGAGCTCGCGATGGGTGCCATCGCCCCGCACGGGGTCCGGGTGCTGCACGACTCCATCGTGCGACGGGCCAGGGTCAGCCCTGCCGACCTCGACCGGATCGCCGGGCGGGAGGAACGCGAGGTCGACCGGCAGGAGAGCCTCTACCGCGGCGGCAAGCCACCCCTGGACCTCACCGACCGGACCGCGGTGCTGGTGGACGACGGGCTGGCCACTGGAGCGTCGATGCTGGCAGCCATCCGCGCCGCCCGGGCGATGGGTGCTGCCCGGGTCATCGCGGCTGCACCCGTCGGGGCGCTGGACACTGTGCGCCGGCTCGAATCCGAGGCCGACGAGGTCGTCGTCGACCACGCGTCGACGAGATTCGGTTCGGTCGGTCAGTGGTACGACGACTTCCGCCAGGTCCCGGATGCTGCCGTGCTCGACGCGCTGAAAGGCGGCGGCACCGGGTGACTCGGCCGGGTCAGTCCGGCAGCGACTGGCGAGCGGTCTTGGCAGCCTGCCTGGCCCGTCGCTTGGCCTGCTTGGCGGTCCGCTGAGCACCGGTCCGGGTGCGGTAGGCCGCCGACGGCCGCCCCTCGGTGTCGACAGCGGCCAGGATCAGACCGCCCAGGAGCCCGACGTTCTTGAGGAAGTGGACCTGCTGGTTCTTACGCTGCTGCGGGTCGTCGAACTCCCAGAACTTGTGGCCGCCCAGAGTCGTCGGCACCAACGACCCGGCCAGCGCCAGCGCCGCCAGACGAGGCAGTCGCCCGGTCGCCAGCATGAAGCCACCCACGATCTTGACGCCGGCGTCGATTTGCACGAGCCGGACCGGGTCATCGGGCAGCCGCACCGGCAGGGCGTCGGCGATCTTGGTCGCCACCCCCCCGGCTTTGGCGGCGCGGGGCTTGGGATCGCGCAGCGACTCCAGCCCCCCGGAGATGAACATCGCGGCGAGCATCGGACGGGCAATGCGGCGGGCAATGGGCATGTCAGTGTCCTTTCAGCGCAGTGTCGTCACTTCCAGCTCGCCGTCGGCGTACTGCCGGCGAAGCACCTTCTTGTCGAACTTGCCGACGCTGGTCTTGGGCACCGCGTCGATGAACGCCCAGCGTTCGGGCAACTGCCAGTCTGCAACGCTCCCGGCGAGAAAGTCCCGCAGTTCGGCGGCGTCAGCCGACGCCCCTTCCTTGAGTACGACCGTAGCGAGTGGCCGCTCACCCCACTTGTCGTCGGGCACCCCGACCACCGACGCCTCGAGCACCGCATCGTGACCCATCAGTTGATTCTCCAGCGCCACCGACGAGATCCACTCCCCGCCGGATTTGATGACGTCCTTGGACCGGTCGCTGACCGTGAAGAACCCGTCGGGGGTGATCGACCCGACATCGCCGGTACGCAGCCAGCCGTCGCGGAACTTGGCCGGGTCGTCGTCGAGGTAGTAAGCCCCGGCGACCCAGGGACCGCGTACTTCGAGCTCGCCGACCGCCGATCCGTCGTGCGGCAACGGCTTGTCGTCGGGACCGGCCAGGCGGTACTCCACCCCGCTGAGGAAACGCCCCGCCGAGGCGCGGTAGCGCATCTCCTCCTCTGGTGGCGTGCCGTGCGGCGCCCGCGCCACGCTGCCCACAGGCGAGGTCTCGGTCATCCCCCAGGCCTGCAGGATGGTGACGCCGAGATCTTGCTCGAAGCCCTCAATGAGCGCCTGCGGCACCGCCGAGCCACCGCACGCGACCAGCCGCAGCGAGCGCAGGTCGGAGTCGTTCTCCCGCCCGTAGCGGAGCAGGTCGTTCCAGATCGTCGGCACCGCTCCGGCCACGGTCGGCTTCTCGGTCTCGATCAGCTTGGCCAGCGGCTCGGCCTGCAGGAACCGGTCGGGCATCACCAGACTCGCGCCGACCAGCACCGCAGCGTAGGGCAGCCCCCAGGCGTTGGCGTGGAACATCGGCACGACCGGCAGGACCAGGTCGCGGTCGGACAGGCCCAGCATGTCGCCCATGCAGATGGCCATCGAGTGCAGGTAGGCCGAGCGGTGGCTGTAGACGACGCCCTTGGGATTGCCGGTGGTCCCGCTCGTGTAGCACATCGCGGCAGCCTGGCGTTCGTCGACTTCGGGCCAGTCGAAGGTCTCCGGCTCGGCGGCCAGCAGGTCGTCGTACGAGTGCAGCGTCTTGTCGGCGCCCTCCAGCGGCGAGGTGTCGGCCGGCCCGACCACCACGACGTGCTCGACGGTCTTGAGCTCGGGGAGCATCTTGGCGAGCAACGGGACGAGACTGTTGTCGACGATGAGGACGTGGTCCTCGGCGTGGTTGGCGACATAGATCAACTGCTCCGGGAAGAGCCTGATGTTGAGCGCGTGCAGCACCGCGCCCAACGCCGGGACCGCGAGGTAGGCCTCCAAGTGCTCCTGGTTGTTCCACTGAAACGTCGCCACCCGCTGGTCGTCGGTCACCCCGAGTTTGCGCAGCGCGTTGGCGAGCTGGGCACACCGACGGCCCACCTCGCCGTACGTCATCCGCCGGGAGCCCTCGCCGGTCCAGGTCGCGACCTCGCTGGTGGCGTACGCCGTCGTGCCGTACTTCATCAGCGAGCCGATCGAGAGCGGGACATCCTGCATGGTGCTGCGCACAGTGCTTACCTCCGCGAGTGAGCTAGACCCCGATCCTCGCGCCCGAGTGATCAAAGCGCCACCCGCAGTGGCTGGTCAGTGCCGCTGGTCGCGGTCCCTCAGGCGACCAGCTTCGCCCAGGTGTCCGGACCGCACACGCCGTCGGCGGCAAGGCCGACCGAGGACTGGAAACTCTGCAGCGCGGACTTCGTCGCCGACCCGAACGCTCCATCGACGGTCAGCGAGTAGCCGTGAGCCACCAGTTGCGACTGGCAGGCGCGTACGGCGTCGCCGCTGCTGCCGTTGCTGACGGTGACGACCAGCGCCTCCCACGTCTGCGGCCCGACCACCCCGTCGACCGCCAGCCCCTTCGAAGACTGGAAGCTGCGCACGGTGCTCTCTGTCCCGCTGCCGAAGGCCCCGTCAACCGTGATCGTGTAGCCGCGCGACTTGAGGAGGTACTGCACCGTGCGCACCCGCTCGCCGGACTGACCGGTGGAGACCGTCGGCCAGGTGCGACCGCCACCACCACCGCCGCCGAGTTTCGCCGCCACGTCGGAACGCAACTGCGGCAGCTTGGCGTAGAGCACGTCACCAGGGCATTCGGTGGAGTTGAAGTCGCGGTGGCCGAAGATCTGGCTGGAGCCGATCGCGTACTGCTGGCAGATGTAGGCGCACATCGACACCAGCTGGTCGTAGAGCGCGGCCGGGGGTGCGACCGAGGTGTACGTCCCTTCGTTCTCTATCCCGACCGCCACGTCGTTCTGGCCGGTGCAGTGCGCACCGAGGACGTGCTGGGTGCCACCGTTGAGCACGCCCAGGCTCTGGTGCCGCCCCTCCATCACGTAGCCGCCGCGGCTGATCGTGAACTGCTGCCCGCTGTCGATCCAGCCGTTGTTGAAGTGGGTCTGCTGGATCGAGCGGGCCAGCGCGAAGGCGTGCGCCTGGGAGTAGTCGGTGCTGTTGGAGCTGGCCGTGTGATGCACGATCACCTTCGTCGGCCGCTGGTTGAGGATGGTGATCGCCGACTTCGGCGGGGCAGCGCCCCACGTCGCACAGCTGGAGATGCTCGGCGACGTCACCGCCAGCGCATCGGTCGCCAGCCGCAGCTCGAAGCCGCCGATCGCCACCCCCGTGCCGAGGAGGACCGCCCCCTTGAGGAAGCCGCGTCTGTCCAGAATGGGCACTCAGACCACGCCGCTTTCCCACCACCACGACTGCGAGCCGTACGCATGCTCGATGCGGCTGTCGACGTGCTGCCACGAGTTGGTGTAGGCCTCGAGGCCGGAGTAGCCGCACGTCTCGGCGATCTTGTAGACGCTGTACGTGGAGAGCCCGCTGACCACGATGTCGGACGCGACGCCGTACATGTGCATGCTGTTGCTGGCGGCACCGATCGAGGTGTTGTAGGCAACGCTGCGGAATCCGGAATTGATCGTCGTCCCGCGATCGCCGGCCTTCTTGCGGAGCGCCTCCAGTTTGTACATGTTGCGCCGGACGTTTTCCTGCACCGTGGCGGTGCTGACCTTGCCGCCGGAGAAGCCACTGCCGTCATGCGAGGTGAATTCCGACCAGTCGAAATGCGCCGTGGAACCGTCGGCGCTCTCCAGCGAATTCAGCTTGCTCTGGGTCGCCGGGCCGGCCACCCCGTCGCTGGACAGCCCGTACGCAGTCTGGAACCGGCGCACCGCGGCATCGGTCCCCGGACCGAAACTGCCGTCGACGGCGACGTAGGTCTTCTGCGCGCTGTTGGCGGCCCAGCCGGCCACTCGGATCTGCAACTCGACCACGTCCGAACCGCTGCTGCCCTGCTGAAGGGTGCGGGTCCAGGAGTACGCCTGCGCGGTGCCGGTGAAGCCGATCGACGCGGCTCCGACCAGGACGGGCAGGGTCAGAACTCCCTTGAGAAATCCTCGCCGGGAGAAATCGGTGTCGGACATGGTGAGCCCCTCTCGTTGTGAAGGTCGCTCGAAGTGAGCCGGGTAAGGCGGCTTTTATGCAGCATTGCGAGGTTCAGAATGGTGGCCGCAAAAAGTCCGCGTCAACCGTTTCCGGGTTAAATGTCGGGGTCGCTAGACGCTCATCGGGTATACCGGAGCGTGGCGCGCCTCAGCAGAGTTGGCCGGTGTCGACCGGCGTCGTGCGGAGTTCGACCAGCACAGGTGCGCTGGCCTGCACGGAGCCCACGCGGTACGACAGCGCCAGGGTCACCGGCACGCCCGGCGGGGGGCAGCGGATCGGTACCTCCAGCATCAGCCCGAGGGTCTGTCCGGCGTGGATCGCGTCCTGCCGCGACGTGATCACCGCCGGTCGTCCCGCGAAGGCGCCCACCATGCGTGCTCCGGTCACGGTGGCCGGCGGCTCACCGGGCAGCCCGTACGCCGTCACGGCGTACCCCATCTTCGTGCCGCCTTGAGTGGACGCCGCCTGACCGGTGAAGACCAGGAAGGGCGCGCCCTTCCCGACGCGTACGGGCCGGGAGCAGCCCTGACTGGCGCGGACCCGCCACCCGCCGACCCAGGCCTGGGGCACCTGCGGCGCCTGCGTCGGCTCGTCGGCCACCGTGACAAGGTGCCGGGCCGTGTCGGTCGCGTAGACCGGCGCCCGCCACTGGTCGACCGGCGGGGAGAGACAGCCCGGACCCGAGTCGCCCCGGAGCCGGTAGATGTAGGTGAGGAAAACCTCGGCGCCGGGCGGAAGGAACCACTCGTGCAGCGGGTCGCCGGTGGCTTCGTCCGTCGCCGCGTGCGCGGCCGCACCCGGGATGATGTCGGTCCTGACATAGGTCATGCCGGGTGCCGATCTCTGCTGGGCGTGCAGGATCAGCGTCGTGGTGCTGGAGTTCCGGACCACCTGCGTCACACGGTACGACGCCCGGTCACCACGGTCGTACGGACCGGACACCTTCAGCGCAGGCGGGCTGGTCGACGCCGTGAGCGGTCTGGCGCGCGGGCAGATCCGGCGCACCGCGGCGGCCTGCCAGTCGGTCGCGGCCAGCCGAGTGGGTGCCAGGCGCACGTCACCACTGTCTGTCACGCCCCGAAAGGTCAACTGCCAGGGGGCGTCGACGAAGACGACATCGCAGGAGTCGACGGTAAGCCGCGCGGACACCGTCGCCCGGCCGCCCGCCGGAAGTGCGGTTGGGGAGATCTCCAGCGGCTGCACTCCCGGGCTCGGGCTCTCGAGCCCGGTCAGCCTGATCGACACGCCGTTGGGATTGAACAACGACACCCGGATGTCGATCGTCCGCGCCCGCACCGCGACGGAGAGTGGCCCGTCGCGAAGCACCGGCAGGGCCGCCTGTCCCGCAGGTGCGTTGTTGCACCACGACTCCAACGGCACCTCGGTGGGCCGCCGCACCGGCATGTCCACTGTCTTGGCCTCACCGCCGATGCGGACCGAAGCACGCAGGCCCGGGTCGAGGTTGGTCGCCGCGCAACTCACCAGCGCCGTCGCGGTGGTGACCGTCAGCTCCGCACCGGGCCTGATGCGTACGGGCAGCGGCGTCACGGCGTCACCGTTGATTGCTGCACCGGCGCGGAGAAGCACCCTGACCTGATCCGGCGGCACGCTTCGTTCGCCGGAGCTCAGCGGACCCAGCGAGTCGACCTGGACTTCCTCGCTGGCCCGGTTGCACAGGTGAACCCTCCAGACCACCAGCCGGCCGTCGGATTGGATCTCGCCTGCTGGCCGTCCCCAGGCCACCCCATCGCGGTTGGGCGCCGCACAGACGTCGGCGAAGCCGGACCCGGATGGAGCAGCGGACGGCCGGGGTGCCGGTTTCGGATGCAGTTGGTCCACGCCATGGGTGAAGAAGAACCACCCCGCCGCCCCCGCCAGGGCGAGGACAAGAGCGAGTGGTCGAAACCATGGCGGTGCCACCCGGGCACGTGTGTCGCGCCCGATGATGTCCGGCTCGCCCGCCATCACACCGGTGGGTGCGGTCGGTTAGGCGTCGGGACCGATGACGCCAGCCGCGGAAGAGATGGCCGGCGCCTTGAGCTCGACGAACACGACGTGGGTGTCGGTCCCGCCGATGTTCTCGCCGTAATGCTGCTGAGCCGGCAGCCAGGTGGTGAGGCCGGCCGGCAGATCGACGTCGCGCTCCGTGTCACCGGAACACAGCCGCCGCTGGAATGCGCTGAGAGTGCACATCACGCTGTCCGGGTGCTCGTGGACGGTGGTCTTGTCGCCCGGCTGGTCGGTGTAGTCCAGCACCCGCACCCGCTCGTTCTCGAAGAGGACCTTGTAGTGCTTGGGGTTGGTGAGGACGGGATCGAGGCTCATTCGTCGTCGCCGTCGGGCGTTGGCTCTTCCTCGACCTCGATGGGCTGCAGGCGCAGGGTCGGCGCGGGATCGGAAGCGGGCTCGCGGTCGCCCTGCGTCTCGTGGTCGGCTCCCGGTTGGCCGGAGTCAGTGTTCGACGGGTCCCCGTTGGCGGTCACAAGATCCTCCTCGCGGGCGATGCAGTGGTGCCGCACCCTACCAACCCGTCGGGCGCCTTCCGGCCGGCTAGCTGTCCTGGAGAACGGCCATCACGTTGCCGGCCGGATCCTTGAACCACGCGATCTTCGGTCCACCCTCGGTGAACACACCGGACTCGGTCTGCTCCATCCCGTCGTACTGCTCGAACTTCACGCCACGGGCGGCGAGGTCGGCGACGGCGCTGTCGATGTCGGCGACCGGGAAGTTCAAGATCGTGTACGCCGCGGGCTCGTGGTTGGGCCGCGCGTAGACGAGAGTGTTGCGGCCGCCGGCGAGGTGCAGGGTCATCAGACCCATCTGCTCGTCGTCGATCGAGGCACTGAGCCCGAGTACGTCGGTGTAAAAGGCGCGAGCCTTCTCGAGGTCATCGACGGCGAACCCGCTGAATGCCTTGCTGTCTGCAAGCATGATCGGCTCCTCATGGGTTGGGGAAAGGCCACTCACCAGTTGTAGACCGCCAGCAGCCCCGAAAGTCGTCGGAATCAGCAAACTGCTGCTGGTCGAGCGGCGTCGGCCAGGCTGCCCGGCGGTGTCTGCGGGCCAGAGCGGAGGGCGTGGGATTCGAACCCACGAGGAGCTTGCACCCCTAACGGTTTTCAAGACCGTCGCCATCGGCCACTAGGCGAGCCCTCC
>JBAVXU010000023.1:0-4498 GCA_049698415.1 Mycobacteriales bacterium | reverse complement strand
GGCACCAGACGCAGGTCTTTAAGGGTGCGAACGATGAGACATGAAGGGGACCCGATCACGGCCAGTCCGGAGAGCTCGTGGCACAGGACGTACACCAACGCGGACCACAGCACCTCGCCGCATCGGGCCTTTCCTCACGTACCGGTGGTGCCCTGGAATTTGTCGTGGCGTCTCGACTCCGCGGGGAGGCGCGGCCCAGCACGGCAACTCGCAGCCTGCTGTGATCGTTACTCTCGATCGTCAGGGGACGTGAGCGGCCGGAGGTTGGAGAAATGCATCCTGCCTACGAAGACGATGCGTTACGCAACCTGACGTCGGCTGACCGCGCCGCCCTGTCGCAGCGGCTGGGTGTCGTGGTGCGAGAGCTCGATGCCGGAGTCAGCGGTGGTGACGAGGCGCGCGAGCTGTTCATCACGGTGACTGCCTTCGCATCACTGCTGCTCATCCCGTGGATCATTGCCCTTGCCGCGCTTCTGCCGGCAACGCATTCGGTCAGTCATTGGCGGGCGACCTGGGTGGGCTTCGACATCGTTCTCGCGCTGGCGCTGGCGACTACTGCTTGGCTGGCCTTCGTCAGGCGGCAGACCGTGGTGCTGGCCGCTTTCATCACCGGAACGCTGCTGGCCTGCGACGCGTGGTTTGACGTGCTCTCCTCCGCCGCCGGCTGGGATCGCCTCTTCAGTTGGGGGAGCGCGGTCCTCGAGATTGCCCTGGCTGGGGTCATGTTCAACACGGTGCGGTTGTACGTGCACTTCAGCGCCCACCGTGCTCAGACGCCATCGCCCGGGCGGGTCGTCGACTTGCTCGGGGGCAGTCGCGGCGACCTTCAAGGGCTCCCCGCCAACGCCGCCCACCTGTCATTGCCACGAGTCGTCAGGCGGTCGCTCCGCCGTGAGCGTTCGTCTGCCGGCGAGCGACAGTGAGACGTCCCGTCGACGGACCGCACCGGGATGTCATCGACTGGCTTCTTGAGGGTGATCCCGCGATCCGGTGGCAGGTGCTGCGGGACCTGACCGGTGCGCCTGCCGAGCAGATTGCTGCGGAGCGCGCCCGCGTCGAGCATGAGGGGTGGGGAGCTCGCCTGCTCGCGATGCGCGATCCCGACGGGCAGTGGGACGGCGGCGCGTGCTTTCCACGGCGGGTCGCTGATGATTGGCGGGCCGGCATCGAGCCGGACTTCTCCACCAGCCAGCCGTGGACATCGACCCTGCCCACGCTGATGTTGCTGCGCGACCTTGGCCTCCATCCCGCGAGTGCATCCGCACGCGAGACGATCAGGCTGGTGGCGGCGAACTGCCGATGGGAGCACGACGACGAGGCGTTCTTCGACGGCGAGGTCGAAGCGTGCATCAACGGCCGGACGCTCTCGATCGGCGCGTACTTCGGTGCTGACGTCGATGGTCTGGCATCGGGTCTGCTCGATGAGCAGCTCGGCGACGGCGGCTGGAACTGCGAGGCCGGCAACGGCGCCACCGTGTCGTCGTTCGACTCGACGATCTGCGTACTCGAGGGCTTGCTCGAGTACGAGCGGTCCGGGGGCAAGGTCGCCGTTGCCGCGGCTCGCCGTCGTGGCGAGGAGTACCTGCTGGAGCGGCAGCTGTTCAGACGCAAGAGCACCGGTGAGGTTCCGGCGGCACGCTGGCTGCAGTTTTCCTGGCCGCCGCGCTGGCACTACGACGTTCTGCGCGCCGTGGACTACTTCCGCCGCACGGGCGACTCGCCTGATGAGCGGATCGCCGAGGCCGTGCAGCTTGTCCGGGACAAGCGATGTCCCGACCGCACGTGGCTGCTGGAGAACACCCATCCGGGGGAGACCCAGTTCGAGTTCGATGACGGTGAGGGGAAACCGAGCCGTTGGAACACGCTGCGGGCGCTGCGCGTCCTGGACTGGTACGACCAGCGGCGGTGAGCAGCCCACCGATCTGTCCGTAACTCCATTCACACGCGCGTCCCTCCATGCGAACAGTTCGAACCTCGCGGGGGGACACGTACGGTGTCGTCTGTGGGCACGTGACTCATCGCGGGGCGGCTAGTCGTGATATGCGCCGTGATACTTGTCAGGCTTTCGTGATGCGGTCGCTGGAATGCGCCGCGTGCCTGCCCGTTGGCGCAGGACCAGAGGAAGACGAGGCATGAGCAGCATCCCAGTGCCCGACGAACGGACCATCTACTCGTCCCAGCGGCAGGACGACGTCGATGCCTTGGCCTGGCCGGTCTTCAGCGAGCACGCGCTGGGCATGCTGCGGTCGGCTGGTGAGGTGTTGCATCCCGAGCCGGGCGAGCTGCTGTGGGACGCCGGTGACCCGTACGACTTGAGCCTCGTCCTCGCCGGAGGAGTTCTGCTCCTCGACCGCAGGGACGACCGAGTCGTCTTCGTGGTCGAAGAAGGCGACTTCGTCGGCGAGCTGGGCATGTTGATGGGGCAGCGGGCCTTCCTTCCCGGAGTGGCCATGGAAGGCACCACGCTGCTGCGGGTGCGGGTCGACGAACTTCGCAAGCTCGTGGAGATTTCCGGGGAGCTGAGCGACGTCCTGCTCTCCGCGTTCGACGCCCGGCGGCGTCTGCTGAGCCGGATCGGTGAGGGCGGTCTCGTGCTCGCCGGAGACGACGACCGCGACCTGCACCGGCTCCAGGACTTCGCCGAGCGCAACCAGATCCCGTACCGCACCGTGCTGCGCTCTGATTCGTCGGCGTGGACAGATCTGGCGCAGACCTCTGCGTTGCCCGAGGCTGGTACGGCCGTGGTGACCGGAGAGCGCAAGGTAATGACCGCACCGACGACACGCGGCATGGCGACCGCGCTCGGGATCGACCTGTGGGGCATCTCCGAAGACTCCCGATGTGACCTGCTGGTCGTGGGCGCGGGACCAGCGGGGCTGGCCGCTGCCGTCTACGGCGCCTCGGAGGGACTGGACGTGGTCCTCGTCGAGGACGTCGCCATCGGGGGCCAGGCCGGCAGTTCGTCACGGATCGAGAACTACCTCGGCTTCTATCGGGGCGTTTCCGGCGTTGAACTGGCGCGGGCCGCGATGCTTCAGGCAGTCAAGTTCGGGACGAGGCTGGTGTCTCCCCGCTCCGTCACCGGGGTGTCGCAGGTGTCGGGCGGGTTCCGAGTCCGGCTCGACGACGAGCATGATGTCTTCGCCTGCGCCGTGATCATCGCCAGCGGTGTCCGGTACCGACGCCTGGACCTTCCCGGTCTCGCCGATCTGGAGGGGCGCGGTGTGTACTACGCCGCGAGCCAGCTCGAGGCCAAGGTGGTGTCCGGCCGGAACGCCGTCGTGGTGGGTGGTGCCAACTCGGCTGGCCAAGCGGTGCTTTTTCTGGCGCGGCACGCCGGACAGGTCCACGTCCTGATCCGCCGTGACGACCTTCGCGACACGATGTCGAACTACCTGGCTCAGCGCCTCACCAACCACGAGCGGGTCACCGTCCACCCTCGTTCGGAGTTGTCCGGGGTCCATGGCACGAGCCGGCTCAGCGCGCTGACCTGGCGCGACCACGCCCTCGATCGGGAGGTTCGGCTCGACGCCGCCGCGCTCTTCCTGATGATCGGAGCAGACCCGTGCACGACGTGGCTTCACGAGGTGGGCGTCGAACTCGACGCCAAGGGTTTCGTAGTGACCCGCGACGGCTACGCGACCTCGGTGCCCGGGCTGTTCGCCGTCGGTGACGTGCGCGCCGGGTCGGTCAAAAGGGTGGCATCGGCAGTAGGCGAGGGGTCAGTGGTCATCTCGGCGGTGCACTCTTACCTGGCCGGCATGGAGGCGACCTGAGCGTCGGCCTGGGTGCGGGACCGCCATGACCTGGAGGATGGACCGCATGCCATACATACGACACTTCGACCACGTCGGAATCACCGTCGCAGACCTGGACGCCGCGACAGCGTTCTTCGTGGCGCTCGGCCTGGAGGCCGAGGGCAGGATGTTCGTCGAGGGCGAGTTCCTCGACACTGTCATCGGCATGCCCGACTCGCGCACCGAGATCGTGATGCTCCAGCCGCCGGACGGGGGCACGCGGCTCGAGCTCTCGAGCTTCGTCCGGCCCGACCACCTGCCTGGTTCGCCGGCCGCGCCCGCCAACGAGCTGGGGCTACGCAACGTGGCCTTCGAGGTCGCGGACCTGCAGGCGGCCGTCGATCGCGTTGCGGCGGACGGTTTCGGGCTGGTCGGCGGCATCGGGGTGTACGAGGACTCGTGGAAGATGGCCTACGTCCGCGGCCCGGAGGGCATCATCGTCTCGCTGGCGGAGCGCATCGGCTGAACGCGAGCTCCGAGCCAGGCTGTGTGCGACGTGGCGTCTTCTCTGTAGTAGTCAAGCGGGCGGATATGAATTCGTTGGATCCTGCCGGCGAAGCGTGACCGCCGCCGCTGCTGGCACCGGAGCCTCCGAAAGCTGTTGGCGGACTGCGGCGACCACTGCTATTTTTCGCAGGCCGTGCGTGAGAACGAGGAGGTGGTACCCGTGAACGTGTCGACAAGGGTGCTCCCCTTCGGGG
>JBAVXU010000022.1:0-4103 GCA_049698415.1 Mycobacteriales bacterium | reverse complement strand
CGTCGGGGGCGGCCTTCAGGTTCAGCCGTCGGAGTTCGCCAAGGTGGGCCTGATCGCGAGCATGGCCGTGCTGCTGGGCGAACGGCGCGACGGTGAGGAGGCTCCGCGCGGCTCGGACGTCGTGCTGGTGCTGCTCATGGCCGCCCTGCCGCTCGCACTCGTGCTGCTCCAGCCGGATGTGGGGACGGCGATGGTCCTCGCGTTCGTCATCCTCGGCGTGCTCGCCGTTTCGGGTGCCCGGGCGCGGTGGCTGGCCGGGCTGCTCGTCGCGGGGGCGCTGGCAGCCGCCCTGGCCGTCCACGCCGGTGCGCTGAAGGACTACCAGGTGGAGCGGTTCACGTCCTTCACCAACCCGGCCGCAGATGCGAGCGGGGCGGGCTATGCCACCAGGCAGGCGCGGATCGCGATCGGTTCGGGCGGCGTGACCGGCAAGGGGCTGTTCCAGGGTGGCCAAACAGGCGGTGCGTTCATTCCCGAGCAGGAGACCGACTTCATCTTCACCGTCGCCGGCGAGGAACTCGGGCTGCTCGGCGGGGGACTGATCATCGCGCTGCTCGGCCTGGTCCTGTGGCGCGGGCTGACGATCGCAGCGCGGGCGCCGGATCTGTTCGGCCGGCTGCTGGCCACCGGGGTGGTCGCCTGGCTGGCCTTCCAGAGCTTCGTCAACATCGGGATGACGCTGGGCATCACGCCCGTTACGGGCCTCCCGCTGCCGTTCGTGTCCTACGGCGGGTCGGCGATGTTCGCCAACTTGATCGGCGTGGGGTTGCTGCTCAACGTCCACCGGCGTACCACTGAGCCGTAGTCGCCTCGATCGGGCCGCGTAGGCTGGGTTCCCATGACCGTAGAGTCGCTGTTCCCGCAGCTCGAGACCTTGCTGCCCCGGGTGCAGAAGCCGATCCAATACGTCGGCGGCGAGCTGAACTCCACGATCAAGGACTGGGACGCCGTCGACGTCCACTGGGCGCTGATGTACCCCGACGCCTACGAAGTCGGCCTCCCCAACCAGGGCATCCAGATCCTCTACGAAGTGCTCAACGAGCGACCGGACGTGCTCGCCGAGCGCACCTACGCCGTGTGGCCCGACCTCGAGAAGCTGATGCGCGAGGCCGGCATCGGACAGTTCACCGTCGACGCCCACCGCCCGGTCGCCGCTTTCGACGTGCTCGGTGTCTCCTTCGCCACCGAGCTGGGCTACACCAACCTGCTCTCCGCGCTCGATCTCGCGGGGCTGCCGCTCGAGTCTCGTCTGCGCACCGACGGTCAGCCGATCGTGCTCGCCGGCGGCCACGCCGCCTTCAATCCCGAGCCGATCGCCGACTTCATCGACGCCGCCGTCCTCGGCGACGGCGAGGAGGCCGTGCTCGAGATCAGCGACGTGGTGGGTCAGTGGATCCGCGAGGGCCGCCCCGGCGGCCGCGACGAGGTGCTGCTGCGGCTCGCGCGCACCGAGGCGGTCTACGTCCCGCGCTTCTACGACGTCGACTACCTGCCCGACGGCCGGATCCGCCGGGTGGTGCCCAATCGCGCCGACGTGCCGTTCCGCGTGCACAAGCGCACCACGATGGATCTCGACGCGTGGCCCTATCCCAAGCAGCCGCTGGTCCCGCTGGCCGAGACCGTGCACGAGCGCGCCAGCGTCGAGATCTTCCGCGGCTGCACCCGCGGCTGCCGGTTCTGCCAGGCGGGCATGATCACCCGCCCGGTCCGGGAGCGTTCGATCACCGGGATCGCCGACATGGTCGAGGCGAGCCTGTCGGCGACCGGGTTCGAAGAGGTCGGCCTGTTGTCGCTGTCCTCCGCGGACCACTCCGAGATCGGCGAGGTCGCCAAGGGATTGGCCGATCGATACGAAGGGACGCAGACCGGTCTGTCCCTGCCGTCGACCCGGGTAGATGCCTTCAACATCACCCTCGCGCAGGAGCTCTCGCGCGGCGGCCGGCGCTCGGGCCTCACCTTCGCACCGGAGGGTGGCTCGGAGCGACTGCGCCGGGTGATCAACAAGATGGTCTCCCACGAGGACCTGATCCGCACGGTCACCACCGCCTATTCGGCCGGGTGGCGGCAGGTGAAGCTCTATTTCATGTGCGGGCTGCCCACCGAGACCGACGACGACGTGCTTGAGATCGCCACCATGGCCAAGGACGTGATCCGGGCCGGTCGCTCGGCGACGGGTACGAAGGACATCCGGTGCACCGTGTCCATCGGCGGCTTCGTGCCCAAGCCGCACACGCCGTTCCAGTGGGCGGCGCAGGCCAGCGCCGAGACGATCGACCGGCGCCTGCACGCGCTGCGTGACGCGATCAACAGTGACCGCAGCCTCGGCAAGGCGATCGGCTTCCGCTATCACGACGGCAAACCCGGGATCATCGAAGGCCTGCTCTCCCGCGGCGACCGGCGAGTCGGCGCGGTCATCCGGGCAGCATGGGAGGCCGGCGCGCGTTTCGACGGCTGGAGCGAGCACTTCTCCTACGACAGGTGGGTGGCCGCATGCGACGAGGTGCTGCCGGACCACGGCGTGAGCCTCGACTGGTACACCACCCGCGAGCGCGGCGAGACCGAGGTGCTGCCCTGGGACCACCTCGACTCCGGCCTCGACAAGGACTGGCTGTGGACTGATTGGCAGGACGCGCTCAACAACCAGGAGCAGGATGACTGCCGCTGGACACCGTGCTTCGACTGCGGGGTCTGCCCCGGGATGGGCACCGAGATCCAGATCGGGCCGACCGGCCGGACGATCCTGCCGCTGACCGTCGCCACGTGACGGCAAGCGCGCGGTGAGCGGGAAGCGCCAGCCAGAGGGGGAGCCACCGCCGCCGGTCGTCCAGCGCCTCCGCATCCGCTACGCCAAGCGTGGCCGGCTGCGGTTCACCTCACATCGCGACTTCGCCAGGGCGCTCGAACGCGCGATCCGGCGGGCCCGGGTGCCCATCGCGTACTCCGCCGGCTTCAGCCCCCACCCCAAGGTGTCCTACGTCGGGGCGTGCCCGACCGGGGTGGCCAGCGAGGCGGAGTACCTCGAGATCGGGCTGGCCGAAGCCGTCGAACCGGAGCGACTGCTGGCCGCCCTCGACGAGTCGTTGCCGGCCGGACTCGACCTGGTCGAGGTCGTCGAGGCGCAGGGCGGCAGCCTCCCCGAGCGCATCGATGCGTCCCGCTGGGAGATCGATCTGCCGGCCGTCACGCACGCGACCCTGACTGCGGCGGTTGCCCGTTTCATGGCGTTATCGGAGGTTCCGGTCCAACGCTTGACCAAGTCGGGCAGCCGCCCGGTGGATGCCCGTGCGGCGGTCGTACTCGCCGACACTCGGCCGTCCGGAGGCGGTTCAGGGGAGGAATGTGCGACACTGACGGTGGTCGTACGGCATGTGACGCCCGCTGTGCGACCCGACGATATCTTGACCGGTCTGCAGTCAGTGGCCGACCTGGAGCTGCCAGAACCGCCTCGTGCGACCCGGCTGGCTCAGGGGTTACTCGACGCAACCGGACAGATCGCCGATCCGCTCCAAGCGGACCGCAAGCAGACTTCACGGCCCGGCAGGTAGCGCTGCGAGAGACCGTGCGACAGGTTTCATAACTTTGTGCGCGCTCGCGCACACCGAACAGAAAGTCCCTGAGCGGCCGCGTCACTCGCGCCCGGGGGCATCGAACGGAGCACAAGCAATGCCGGACGACGAGTCCAGACAAGGCGCGGAGAACTCCTCCGACACCAGCACCACCACCCCCACCCGCCGCAGGACCAGCAAGAAGGCCGTAGCCGGCCCGGCTGAGTCAACACCGGAGGGTGCCGCACCTGCCAAGAAGGCAGCCAAGCGCGTACGCAAGGTCGCCGACCCGAGCGCCGAGACCAAGTCGGCTGAGACCAAGCCGGCCAAGTCCGCCAAGAAGGCGACCAAGGCCCGCAAGGCAGCCAACACCTCGGAAGCCGACACCGCGACCGCGGTCGATGCTGCCGAACCCGCGATGAAGGTCGCGCGTCGCGCCAAGCGCGTGGTCGCCGTGCCGCCCCCCGTCGCGTTCATCGCGCCGCAACCCACCACTGCACCGCACGTGCCGGCCGCCGCCGATGGGGCGAAGGCCGCACCTGCCGCTCCTGCCTCCTC
>JBAVXU010000021.1:0-11437 GCA_049698415.1 Mycobacteriales bacterium | reverse complement strand
GGCGCGCTGAGGGCGGCCGCGCTTGCCGGTCTCGCCGATGTCCTCGAGCTGCTCGGCACCGAGTCCCGCGCGGCTGCGCTGCGATCGGGGCAGCGTGCTCGCAGCCGTCGACGGGATCTTCAGTGCGGCGTAGAGGTGCTCGGAGCTGGAGTAGGTCTCGGGCGGGTCATTGAACGGCAGGCCGAGTGCGGCATTGACCAACTGCCAGCGGGGCACGTCGTCCCAGTCGACGAACGTCACGGCGATGCCGTCCGCCCCGGCGCGGCCGGTCCGGCCGATGCGGTGCAGATAGACCTTCTCGTCCTCGGGGCACTGGTAGTTGACGACGTGTGTCACGTTGGCGACGTCGATCCCGCGGGCGGCCACGTCGGTGGCGACGAGCACGTCGATCTTGCCCGCGCGGAATGCGCGCAGAGCCTGCTCACGTGCTCCCTGGCCGAGGTCTCCGTGCACGCCGGCCGCAGCGAAGCCGCGGTCGACCAACTCGTCGGCGACCTTCTGCGCGGTGCGCTTGGTGCGGCAGAACACCATCGTCAGCCCACGATCCTCGGCCTGCAGGATGCGCACCAGCATCTCGACCTTGTCCATGGCGTGGGCGCGGAAGACATGCTGGGACGTGGTCGGCACCAGCCGGCCCTCGTCGGGGTGCTCGGCGCGGATGTGCACCGGCTGGCGCATGAATGCCCGGGCCAGGGTCACGATCGGGCCGGGCATCGTGGCACTGAACAACATGGTCTGCTTGACGTCGGGAAGCTGCGCGAGTATCCGCTCGATGTCGGGCAGGAAGCCGAGGTCGAGCAGGCCCTGCTTGGCCAGGTCGATCAACCGGCCGGGTGTGCCGACCACGATCTCCACGCCCTTGCGCAGCGCGTTGACCTGCGGCTCGTAGGCCCGCCCGCCGTAGACCGCGAGGGTGCGTACGTGCCGGGTCGCCCCGGCTGTGGCGATGTCACGGGTGACCTGGAGGCACAACTCGCGGGTCGGTACGACGACGAGGGCCTGCGGCTTGCCGCTGCCGCCTTCGTCCGGGCCGAGGATGCGCTGCAGGATGGGGATACCGAAGCCCAGCGTCTTGCCGGTGCCGGTGCGCGCCTGCCCGATCACGTCGCTGCCGGCCAGCGCGATCGGCAGAGTCAGCTCCTGGATCGCGAACGCCCGCTCGATGCCGACCGAGGCGAGTGCCTCGACCGTCTCCGGGCGCACACCGAGATCGGCGAAGAGTGGGTCTTGCTCGGTGACCGGCGCTTTGGCTGCCAGCGGCTCGGCGGTGTCGATGTCGACCGCGTCATGCTCGGTCAGGTCACTAATGTGCAATTCGGATGTCACGGAAAAGCCTCTCTCAGACGCGCCGACGCGAGGCCTGAGAGGGCAGATGAGCGTCAACGCACAATTACCGGCAGGCGCGGAACGCGCACCGCCACGAACCCCACTCTACGGCACGCCCACCGGCGGCTCCGCCCTTCGGCGGCCGGCGCGGCCCGATAGAGTCCGCTGGTGAGCACGCCGCAAGCCCCCGGTCTCGACCCCGCGGCCGAGGGAGTTATCGATCTGCTGGGTGTCCTCGCCTACGGCGAACTCACGGCATTCGACCGCCTGGCAGTCGATGCCCGACTCGCCCCCACCATCGCCGGTCGAGCCGCCCTTGCCGACATGGCCGCGGCCGAACTCGGACATTTCCGGCGGCTGGCCGGGCGCCTGCAAGAACTCGGCGTCGACCCCGAGGTGGCGATGCGCCCGTTCATCGCACCGCTGGACGCCTTCCACGACTCGACCCGTCCCGCCAACTGGCTGGAGAGCCTGGTCAAGGCCTACGTCGGCGACGGCATCGCCGCGGATTTCTATCGCGAGATCGCCGGCGCCCTCGATGACTCGACCCGCGACCTCGTCCTCGATGCGCTGTCCGACACCGGCCACGCGGAGTTCGTCGTGCGGGAGGTTCGCGCCGCGATCGCAGCCGACCCGTCGCAAGCGGGTCGGTTGGCGTTGTGGGCCAGGCGGCTGGTGGGGGAGGCGCTGTCGCAGGCCCAGCGGGTGGCTGCCGACCGCGATGCACTGATCCTGTTGCTGGTGCAGGGATCCGGGGACATGACCGGCATCGGGGCGCTGATCAAGCGGGTGACCTCGGCGCACGCCGTGCGGCTACAAGGTCTCGGGCTGTCTGCCTAGCTTCAGCCTCCTAGCTCCCGCCTCCTAGCTCCACCGTTTGCTGCGCCAGGCAGCGCCCTCGATCAGCACGACGAGCAGCGCTGCGACCAGGACGGCGAGCACGAACCGGCCCAGGCCACCGAAGCTGAACAGCTCCTTGCCGAGGTATCCGCCGGCCAGCGCACCGCCCACGCCGACCAGCAGGGTGCGCACGAAACCGATCGGCTGGCGGCCCGGCACGACCAGGCGGCCGAGCAGGCCGACGACGAGGCCGGTGAACAGCAGGCCGAAGAAGGCACCCATGGTCAGCGCGCTGCGAAACCGACCCGGCGGGTCTCGGTCTCGGCGATCTCGACGTAGGCGAGCTTGTCCGTCGGGACCATGACCCGGCGGCCCTTCTCGTCGACAAGGATCAGCACGTCCGAGCTGCCGGCCAGCGCCTTGGTGACGGCCTTCTCCACTTCTTCAGCCGTCTGCTTGCTCTCGACGACGAGCTCACGTGGCGCAAACTGAACGCCGATCTTGACCTCCACAGCGACTGCCTCCTGGTCGGCCCGGATGACGGGCTCGGGAACTCGGGTGTGCCTGCGCCTGATCTTCTCCGAGGCTAGTGCAGCCCGGCGTACGGACGCGCCACAGGCGCCTGTGCTGTGCGCGAACGGCCCCGCCTGCGGTCAGGGATGGCGGGGGAAGCCGGAGATCCCGCGCCAGGCCAGGTGCGAGAGCAGGCGGACGGCGACGTCCTTGCTCACCCCCCGGTCGGTGTCGAGCCAGTACCTCGCGCTCACCTCGGAGATCCCGATCAGGCCGATGGACAGCAGCTCGGCCTCGGCCCGCGGCACCCCGGTGTCGGCGGCGATCGTGTCGGCCACCGCCTGCATGCACGCGCGGGAGAAGCGCTCGACCCGCTCGCGGACGGCCGGCTCGTTGCGCAGGTCGGATTCGAGGATGAGCCGGAAGGCCATGCCCTGGTCGACGAAGTCGAAGTACGCCGACACGGCGTTCTGCACCCGCAACTTGTTGTCGGTGGTGGCCTCCATGGCCCCCTGAAGGCTGAGGAGCAACTCCTCCGCGGCCGAGTCGAGCAACCCGAGGTAGAGCTCGAGCTTGCTCGGGAAGTGCTGATAGAGCACCGGCTTGGACACTCCGGCGCGTTCTGCGATGTCGTCCATGGCGGCCGCGTGGTAGCCCTGGGTGACGAAGACCTCCTGGGCCGCCGCGAGCAGTTGGCGCCGCCTGGCCGAACGCGGCATGCGCGACGGCCGGGACTCCTCGGCGGTGGACGCGCCGCCTGGCCGGGAGGTCGTCACGTCAGAGCCGCTCATCCTCATCCACCGGCACGATGCGGTCCTCCGCGAAGGCCTCCGCCGGATCGACGTCGTCGCCGTGGGACGGCAGCTCGGCGTCGTCGGCGTCGTCGGGCAACGCCAGCGGGTCCTGCTCGACAGCCCCGTCGATCGGGAATTCGCTCATCAGGCTGCCCTCCTTATGTCGGCCGCCAGCCTACGCAAATGCGGCTGCACGGCATTACCGTACGTGGCGGTGACCGAGTTGGGCAGATGGGCGCGATGAGACGAGCCGGTCCGCACCTAGCTTTCCCGGTGCACCTCGGTCGGATCGATGTCGAGGCGGAGCCTGCGGAACACCGGGTGCCGGATCCGGCCCTCGGGCGTCCAGCCACTGAACCGCACCTCGACGACGACGGCCGGCTCGCACCACACCGCTTCGCGCGCCTGCAGCGGCGGAACGTCGTCGGAGAACGGGCTGCTGTCGCGGCGCAGCGGTGCCAGCGTCCGCCCCAGCTCCTCGATCGTCTCGCCGGTCAGCCCGCTGCCGGCGTGCCCGGCGAACTTCAGTTCCGCACCGTCGTAGGTGCCGATGAGCAGTGACCCGATCCGCCCGCGCCGGCCACCTTCGCCCGGCTTCCAGCCGCCGACGACCAGGTCCTGGGTCTGGGTGTGCTTGACCTTGACCCAGTCCCGGGTGCGCTTGCCCGGCCGGTACGTCGAGGTCAGGCGCTTGGCTACCACGCCTTCCAAGCCCTGCTCCTGACTGGCCGCCAGGGTGGCCGGGCCGTCGTCGAACGACGGCGGGATCGTCCAGTGCGGGCCGTCGAGTTCGAGGCGTTCGAGGGTCGCGCGTCGCTCGACGTAGGGCCGGGCGCACAGGTCCACCCCGTAGAGCCGGAGCACGTCGAAGACGAGGAAGGTGACCGGGACCGCCGCGGCCAGGGCCGGCACCTGGATCCCGCGTACGTGCATCCGGCGTTGCAGTGCTCCGAAGGAGGGACGGCCGTCGACCAGCGCGACGATCTCGCCGTCGAGCAGGGCGTCCTCGAGGCCGGAGCCGAGGTCGGAGAGTTCGGGATACCCCGCGGTGATGTCCAGCCCGTTGCGGCTGATGAGTCGCAGTCCGTCAGCCGAGATGTCGGCCAGGCCGCGAACACCGTCCCATTTGAACTCAAATGCCCACCCGGGACCGTGGGGGAGGTCACCTGAAGTGGCGAGCATGGGCAGCACGGATCCATCCTGCACGTGTGGCGGTATTGGCGCTCTGCCAGTCCGGCAGGCACCCTTGCCATAATGCTCACGTCGGGACGGAAGGAGCGTGGCCATGCGATCGATATGGAAGGGCGCCATTTCGTTCGGCCTGGTCAGCATTTCGGTCAAGCTGTATTCCGCGACCGAGGAACGCGACGTCTCCTTTCACCAGGTCCACCGCACCGACGGTGGCCGGGTCCGCTACAAGAGGGTCTGCCAGGTCTGCGGCGAGGAAGTGTCCTACGGCGACATCGCCAAGGGCTACGAACTGCCCGGCGGCGAGATGGTCGTACTCACCGACGACGACTTCGCCGACCTGCCGCTGAGCACCAGCCGAGCGATCGACGTGCTCAGTTTCGTACCGCTCGAGCAGGTCGACCCGATCCACTTCAACAAGAGCTACTATCTCGAGCCCGACAAGGGGGCCTCCAAGCCCTACGTCTTGCTCCGTGACGCGCTGGAGCAGTCCGACCGGGTGGCGATCGTCAAGATCGCGCTGCGGCAGCGGGAGTCCCTGGCGACCCTGCGGATCCGTGACGACGTCCTCGTGCTCGAGACGATGATCTGGCCCGACGAGGTGCGCCAGCCCGACTTCGACTTCCTCGGCGAGGACGTGAGTGTTCGGCCGCAGGAGTTGGCGATGGCCGAGTCGCTGATCGAGAGCATGGCGGGCGACTTCGACCCGACGCTCTACACCGATGACTACCGCGAAGCACTGCAGGAGGTCATCGAGGCCAAGGTCGAGGGCCGCGAGGTCGTCGAACCCGTCGATGACCGGGAGCAGCAGCCGACCGGGGTCGTCGACCTGATGGCGGCTCTGCGAGCCAGTGTCGAACGCGCGAAGCAGTCGCGCGGAGACGCATCGTCGAGCAAGGAGCCGCTGCGCGCCGCGCCGGCCGCCAAGAAGACCGGGGCCAAGAAGTCCTCGGCCACCAAGAGCTCTTCCCCCGGCAAGATCGCGTCGGCCGGAAAATCGGCCAAGAAGCAGCCGGCCAAGAAGACCGCCGCCGCCAAGGCGGGCGGCAAGTCCGCGACCAAGAAGGCTGCCCCCAAGAAGGCAGCGACCCGCCGTAGCGCGTGAGCGCCGGCCGCGGAGGTAACGTCGAGGGCATGCTCAACGACTCCCCGGCACTGCGTGCCTCGGAGGCCGTTCTCTCATCAACCCCGCTTGCCGCGCTCGATCCCAACCGGCCGCCGTGGCCGGGCCGGGCCGTAGCGATCGATGGCCGGGACACCTATCTGCGCCACACCCCCGGCGGCCCGGGCAGCGAGCCCGCGCTCTACGTCCACGGACTCGGCGGTTCGTCGACGAACTGGACCGACATCGCCGCCCTGCTCTCGCCCTGGCTCGACGCCGAGGCCATGGACCTGCCCGGATTCGGGCACAGTGAGCCGGCTCCCCGCGGTGGCTACACCCTCGGCGCCCTGTCACGCCGGGTCGCCAAGGTCATCGAACGCCGCGGTGAGCCGGTGCACCTGTTCGGTAACTCCCTCGGCGGAGCGATCGCCGTGAACGTCGCCGCCACCCAACCCGACCTCGTACGCACCCTCACCCTCATCTCCCCGGCCATGCCCGACCTGCGGCCGCGGCTGAGCACCGACGCCCTGCTTCCGTTGATGGCGGTCCCCGGCCTGAGCACGCTGGCCGAACGGCGGCTGGCCAAGCTCACCCCGCGTGAGCGCGCCCAGTCGGTGATAGACGTCTGCTTCGCCGATCCCTCGGTCGTGCCCGAGCACCGGCTGGACGAAGCCGCGGCGGAGGTTGAGCGGCGGCGCGAGCTGGACTGGGCGATGGATGCCTTCGTGCGTACCCTCCGCGGGCTGATCGGCTATCACCTGGCTCCCGGGCCGAAGTCGCTGTGGCGGACGGCGGCCGGCGTCGCCGCACCTACGCTCATCGTCTGGGGTCGGCAGGACCGGCTGGTCAGCGTGTCGGTGGCGCCCAAGCTGGCCGGCATCATTCCCGGCTCGCGGCTGCTCCTCCTCGACGGGATCGGGCACACCGCCCAGCTCGAGGCTCCCGTGACCGTGGCGCGGGCCGTGCTCGGCCTGCTCGAGGACAGCGAAAAGGCCGGTCCCCGCTAGGAGATCCGGCCTTTTCGGGCGTACGCGCTATGCGTCAGTTCTTGAATGCGTCCTTGACCTTTTCGCCGGCCTGCTTGAGGTCGGCCTTGCTCTGATCGGCCTTTCCTTCGGCTTGCAGCGACTCGTCGTCGGTGGCGTCGCCGAATCCTTCCTTGACCTTGCCCTTTGCCGACTCGGCGGCATTGTTGAGCTTGTCTTCGGCACCCATGTGGCCCCACCCTCCATCGTGAATCACGTTGTTGTGGCGAACCGTGCGCCGGAGGTCATTCCCCACTTTGCGGCACGCCACACCGGTACGAAGGCGCTGATCGCCTGACATGGCAGGCTGTACGCCGTGAGCGCCGTTCGGCACGCTTCGCAGAGCCGGGTCTCCCGGCGTGCCCGGGCGCGGATGATGCGCCGACGGCGCCGGGCAGCCTTCATCTCCGTCCTCTCGGTCGTGACCATGCTCTGGGTCTGGCACGCGGTACAGCCGGCGTCGCAGGCCGACACCGGGCAGGGGCTCACGACGACGGGGGACAACGCCACCCTCACCCCGCCGTCCCCGTCGCCGAGCGCGAGCGCCTCGGCCGCCCCCGCGTCCACACCTTCGCCTGCCGCAGCGAAGTCCCCTGCGGCCGCGCGGCCCACTGGCCGGCTGGTGGTCGTCCCGGGCACCGGCCGCGTCTTCGGGTCCGGACCGCTGCGCCGCTACATCGTCGAGGTCGAGCAGGGGCTGAGCGAGGACCCGCAGGAGTTCGCCGCTGCGGTGGAGCGCACCCTCGGCGATCCGCGCAGTTGGGGGCGCGGTGGGGTGCAGTCCTTCCAGCGGGTCAGCGCCGGCTCGGTGGAGTTCCGGGTGGTGCTCGCCTCGCCCCGCACGGTCGACCGCTACTGCGCACCGCTCAACACCAACAGCTACACGTCCTGCTACATGAACGGCCGATCCGTGCTCAACGAGCAGCGCTGGCAGGAAGCCGTGCCGTGGTACGCCAACGACCTGGCGTCCTATCGGCAGTACATGGTCAACCACGAGGTCGGTCACGCGCTGGGCCATGGCCACCAGAACTGCCCGGCCCCCGGGGCTCTCGCGCCGGTGATGCAGCAGCAGACGCTGGGCATGCAGGGCTGCCGCCGAAATTCCTGGCCCTACCCTTAGGGGAATCCGGCCGCCTTGTCCCTGGTTGGGACAATGTGTTCGGTACGCACGTCTATTCGGGAGTCAACCGTGTCCCTGCCGCCGCTGGTCGAGCCTGCTGAGGACCTCTCCGTCGATGAGGTCCGCCGTTACAGCCGTCACCTGATCATTCCCGATGTGGCCATGGACGGTCAGAAGCGCCTGAAGAACGCCAAGGTGCTCGCCGTCGGCGCCGGCGGGCTGGGTTCGCCGGTGCTGATGTACCTCGCCGCAGCCGGCGTGGGCACCTTGGGGATCGTCGACTTCGACACCGTCGACGAGTCCAACCTGCAACGGCAGATCATCCACGGCCAGAGCGACATCGACCGCTCCAAGGCCGAGTCCGCGCGCGACACGATCAAGGAGATCAACCCGTACGTCAACGTCGTGCTGCATACAGAGCGCCTCGAATCCGACAACGCGATGGGGATCTTCGCCGACTACGACCTGATCGTCGACGGCACCGACAACTTCGCGACCCGTTATCTCGTCAACGACGCCTGCGTGCTGCTCGGCAAGCCCTACGTGTGGGGCTCGATCTATCGCTTCGACGGCCAGGCGTCGGTGTTCTGGGCCGAGCACGGCCCGTGCTATCGCTGCCTCTACCCCGAGCCGCCGCCGCCGGGGATGGTGCCGTCCTGCGCCGAGGGTGGTGTCCTCGGCGTGCTCTGCGGTTCGATCGGCGCGGTCCAGGCGACCGAAGCGATCAAGACCATCACCGGTGTGGGCGACAGCCTGGTCGGTCGGCTGCAGATCTACGACGCCCTTGAGGCGACCTGGCGCACGATCAAGGTGCGCAAGGACCCGGAGTGCCCGGTCTGCGGCAAGAATCCCACCGTCACCGCCCTGATCGACTACGAGGAGTTCTGCGGCACGGTCTCCGACGAGGCGACCCGGGCGGCCCAGGGCGCAACGATCACCGCCGCCGAACTCAAGGAGATGCTGGACCGCAACGACGACATCTACCTCGTCGACGTTCGCGAGCCGGCGGAGTACGAAATCGTGAAGATCCCCGGCTCGGTGCTGATCCCCAAGGACGAGATCCTCTCCGGCCGGGCGCTCTCGCAACTGCCCCAGGACAAGACGGTGGTGATGTACTGCAAGACCGGTGTCCGCTCGGCCGAGACGCTGGCCGCGGTCAAGGCCGCCGGTTTCGGCGGTGCCAAGCACGTGCAGGGCGGAGTCACCGCCTGGGCACGGCAGGTCGACCGGGCACTCCCCACGTACTGACCGGGCCGACCGTGAGTTCACGGTTTCGTAAGCCGCGCCGGCACTGGTCTGCGCTAGCGTCGCCCGCATGCGTGCCTTGCTGCTCAACTGCACCCTGAAGAAGAGCCCGGCCGAGTCCAACACCGAGGCGCTGATGCGCCGGGTGGTCGAGTGGTACGACCGACTCGAGGTCGAGAGCGAGATCGTGCGCGTCGTCGACTACGACGTTCGCTTCGGCGTGACGTCCGATGAGGGCGACGGCGACGAGTGGCCGGTGATCCTCGACAAGATCAAGGCGTGCGACATCCTCGTGCTCGGCATGCCGATCTGGTTCGGAGTGCGCTCCTCGGTGGCCCAGATGGTCATCGAACGACTCGACGGCACCTACACCGAGCGCAACGCGGCCGGCCAGTACCCGCTCTACAACAAGGTGGGCGGTGTGGTGGTCACCGGCAACGAGGACGGCGCCCACGACTGCGCCGGGACCACGCTGTTCAACCTCAGCCATCTGGGCTGCGTGATCCCGCCCAATGCCGACACCTACTGGGTCGGCGACGCGGGTCCGGGCCCGTCCTACATCGAGGCACACGGCGAGGACCACCCGTACACCCAGCGAACGACCAGGTGGATGGCGCACAACACCGTGCATCTGGCCCGGATCCTGGCGGCGAGTCCCATTCCCGCGGAGGGCAACACCTTCGACGAAGAAAGCGAGCACCCTGCTCATATCGGTTGAGCGGATATGACCTCATATGTCCGGCGGTTGCGTCCGGCTTTGCGGCGTAACCTCCGGCCGATCGCGTCGTTGGACATGCCGGTCACCCAACCGAGAGGGAGAGCGGCATGCGTTCGCGCCTTTTGTCACTTGCCACTGTGCCGGTCGCTGCCGCGATCGCCGTGTTCGCCATATTCGGCCTTGTCGGGGCCGCCAACGCCGCTCCGGCGTGGGCGCCCGCCGCGACGGCGGCGGTGCACCCCGGCGTCATGACCTATACCTCCGGTGCCCAGTGCACGGCCAACTTCGTCTTCACCGACGGCACCAACGTCTACATCGGACAGGCGGCGCACTGCTCGGGCACGGGCGCGGCGACCGACACCAACGGCTGCAACTCCCACTCGTTGCCGCTCGGCACGGCGGTGCAGGTCCGCGGCGCCACCAAGCCGGGCACGCTGGTCTACAACTCGTGGCTGACGATGCAGAAGCTGCACGAGACCAATGCCAACGTCTGCCAGTACAACGACCTCGCGCTCGTCAAGCTCAACGCTGCTGACATCGGCCGTACCAACCCCTCGGTGCCCTTCTGGGGCGGCCCGACCGGCATCAACACGACCGGGACCAACACCGGCGACACCGTGCTCTCCTACGGCAACTCCTCGTTGCGCGCCGGCGTCACCGCGCTCAGCCCCAAGCAGGGTGTGAGCCTCGGCACCGATTCGGGCGGCTGGAACCACCCGGTCTACACCGTGACCCCGGGCATCCCCGGCGACTCGGGCTCTGCCTTCCTCGACCGCCAGGGCCGCGCGCTGGGAGTCCTCAGCACCCTGCAGATCGCTCCGCTGGTCGCGGCCAACGGCGTCGGTGATTTCAACCACGAGTACGCCTACATGCGGGCGCACTACAACGGCGCGATCTCTCTGGCTCTTGGCACGGTGTCTTTCCGCGGACCGCTGGCCTGATCCAGCAGGGCTAACGTTCGTCGGGTGGCCGACGAGCTGACCGACTTCGCTCGCCGGGTGCTCGACGTCGTTGACCGGATCCCGTCCGGCTCGGTGCTGAGCTATGGCGACATCGCCGAGCTTGTGGTGGAGGCCGGCTCACGCCGCGCCGCCCCGCGTGCGGTGGGCGCCGTGATGGCTCGGTTCGGGGGCGAGGTGCCGTGGCATCGGGTCGTCTATTCCGACGGCAGGCTGCCGGCCGGGCACGAAGCTCGAGCAGCGCGGTTGCTCCGGGCCGAAGGGGTCCCGGTGCGCGGCGGACGGGTGGACCTGCCCCGGACCCGCTGGAGCGGCAGATAGCCGCATTTGTCCGTACGCCCAGGCGACAATCCGGATGCGCGCGCCTGCGGCTTCATACAGGATTCCGTCTGCCCTGCCGATGCTTCGGAGATGCCTGGGTGGGTGCCCAGGTGATATTTCGGGCGAGCGGAGGCAGCTATGCGCGCGAAAGTTGCGCTGCTCGGCATCGCCTGCTCGGCGGTTTTGGTCGTAGCGGCATGTGGAAGTTCCACCCCCCCGCAACGCGGGCCGGTGCTGACCGTCACCGATAAGGACTTCAACATCGCGTTGTCGCCCTCGCATGTTC
>JBAVXU010000020.1:0-2566 GCA_049698415.1 Mycobacteriales bacterium | reverse complement strand
CTTGGCGGGGGTCCTCGAGTCGGTGCCGGTGGGTTTGCACGTGGTGCCGCAGCGCGGGGACGGGCTCGGGGATCGGCTGGCTGCGGCGTTCGTCGACGCGGATACCGGCGGCGGCCCCGTGCTGCTCGTGGGCATGGACACCCCGCAGGTCCGCGTCGACTTGCTCTCCGACGCCATGGCGCTGCTCGCGGACGCAGACGCGGTGCTCGGCCCGGCGCTCGACGGCGGCTGGTGGGCGCTCGGGCTGCGCGACGTTCGGCACGCACAGGTGCTGCGTGACGTACCCATGTCAACTCGCGACACCGCCGGTCGCACCCTCGCCGCGCTGCATCGGCGCGGACTTTGCGTCCGCCGGCTGCCGAGGCTGCGCGACGTCGATACGATCTCCGACGCGACTGCGGTGGCCGCGATTGCCCCGGCAACTCGGTTCGCCCGAACGCTGGCCGGCGTCCTCGTCGAAGCGAAAGAGCCGGCTTGAGCGCGCTGGCGATGTACGCCGCCGGCCTGCGGGCCGCCAGTGCCGGCCAAGCCGGTGGGTGGACGCTGCGCTATTCCGATGGGAGCGCCAAGCCGTTGGCGCTGGGACGGTGGTGCGGCTCGCTGATCGGAGGCGATCGGTCGCTGCTGCGACGTTGCGCCGGCGCCACCGTCGATGTCGGTTGCGGTCCCGGCCGGTTGGCTGCTGCCGTTGCCTGGCAGGGGCTGCCGGTCATCGGTGTCGACGTGTCCGCGACCGCCGTTCGGCTGGCCCGCGAGCGCGGTGTGTGTGCCTTGCGGCGGTCCATCTTCGACCCACTGCCGGCAGAGGGGCGCTGGCAGACCGCACTGCTGGCCGACGGAAACATCGGCATCGGCGGCGACCCGGTGTCGCTGCTGACGCGACTGCGATCGCTGCTGGCACCCGGAGGCCAGATTCTGTGCGAGCTCGATCCGCCGCACGCGCTGACCCGGGCAGTGCAGGTCCGCATCGAGGACCCCCGTGGTCTTTGCAGCGCGGAGTTCGGCTGGGCGCACGTCTCGGTGAGCGATATCGGCCGCGTCGCCGGCACTGCCGCCCTGACCCCGGCGGACATCTGGGAGGAGGCGGGTCGGTGGTTTTCCACCCTCGTACGCTGACCGCGCTCGTACACCGACCGTTGCCGGCGCCGCCTGTGGTTCTGCGCCGCGGGCCGTTCACGCAAGGCCGCTTTACCAGCCGGCTGCATTCGCAATGGGTGGCCGCGCGCTTGGGAATGTGGCTCGGCATCGCCTTCGGCGTGTGCTTCCTGACCGGGCTCTACAGCCACTTCCTGCAGAACCAGCCGCACTGGGCCGGGTGGTTCCCGACCCGCCCGGTGTCGCTGTATCGGGTCACCCAAGGTCTGCACGTAGCGACCGGGTTGGCGTCGATACCACTGCTGCTCGCAAAGCTGTGGACCGTCTATCCCAAGCTGTGGGAGTGGCCCCCGGCCCGGAGCGTCGCCCACCTGATCGAACGCGGGTCGCTGTTCCTGCTCGTAGCCGGCGCCGCCTTCCAACTGCTGACCGGGCTGCTCAACACCCTGGGGTGGTACGCCTTCAAGTTCTTCTTCACGCCGGCACACTATTGGACCGCCTACATCACGATCGGGGCGATGCTGATCCACATCGGCACCAAGCTGGCCGTCACTCGCGACTCACTGTCCACAAAGGAATCGGATGCGGCCGGCTGAGGGCCTGTCGCGGCGCGCCTTCCTGACCACCGTGGGGGCGGCGGCCGGCGCGGTCACGCTGGCCACGGTCGGCGCCACGGTCGGTCCGCTGAGCCACCTCTCTCCGCTGGCCACCCGCCGCGCGTCGATCGGCCCCCAGCACCTGCCCGTCAACAAGAGCGCCGCGTCGGCCCGGGTGATGGACACCGCCCACGACCCGGCGTACAGGCTCGTCGTCGGCAGCCTGTCCCTGTCCCTCCGGGAGCTACAGGCGTTCCCCCAGCGCACGGCGACGCTGCCGATCGCCTGCGTGGAGGGCTGGAGCGCCGTGGGGTACTGGAGCGGGGTGCGGCTGCGCGACCTGCTCGACCGGGCCGGTATCTCCCGCGGCCGGTGGTTGCGGGTGGAGTCACTCGAGAAGGGCGGCCTCTACCGCAGCTCCCAGGTCAGCCCGACACTCGCCCGCGACCCGTTGACGCTGCTCGCCCTCCGACTGGGCGATGAGCCCCTGGCGATCGATCACGGCTACCCGTGCCGGCTCATCGCGCCCAACCGGCCCGGCGTTCTGCAGACCAAGTGGGTGCACCGGATCGTGGCTCTGTGAGGCGCCTGCTGTACGCGACCGGAACGATCCTCGCCGCATGGGGTGGTTTCGGGCTGTTCACCGCAGCCCGGCACCCGCACCCGGTGCCGTGGCTGAAGTTCTTCGTCGGGGCCAACCTCCTCACCGATGTCGTCTTGGCACCCGCCGTTATCGTCATTGGCCTGCTGGTCGCGCGGGTGGTCCCCATCCGGATCAGGCCGTACGTCATTAGCGGGATGGTGATCAGCGGCGTGCTGCTGCTGGTGGGCATCCCGCTCGTACTGGGCAAGGGAAGGCGCGCTGACAACCCGTC
>JBAVXU010000019.1:0-8573 GCA_049698415.1 Mycobacteriales bacterium | reverse complement strand
TCCTCAACTGGGGGCGGCGATATTCGCTGTGGGTGTTCAACTTCGGGTTGGCCTGCTGCGCCATCGAGTTCATCGCGACGTCGATGTCTCGCCACGATTTCATCCGGCTCGGCGTGATCCCGTTCGCGCACGGCCCGCGGCAGGCCGACCTGATGGTCGTGTCCGGGACGGTCACCGACAAGATGGCCCCGGCGGTTCGGCGGCTCTACGAGCAGATGCCAGAGCCGAAGTACGTGATCTCCTTCGGCGCGTGTTCCAACTGCGGCGGCCCGTACTGGGATTCGTACTCCGTGACCAAGGGGGTGGACCAGTTGATCCCCGTCGACGTGTACGTCCCCGGCTGCCCGCCGCGGCCCGAGGCGCTGCTGCAGGGGATCCTGCGGTTGCAGAACAAGATCGCCGGCGAGCAGGTGTCGCTCGTCGGTGGCTCCCGCCCCGGACCGGCCGCCCTCACCACCGGGCTGGTCCGCCCGCCGGCACCCACCTGAGGCTGCCGGATCATTGCGCCCGCCGGGCCGGTCCGACCGCCTAGGCGTCGCCTCCAATCGGTGCCTTGTGGGTTCCTCTAGGCTATTGCGACGCAGCCGGGAGGGAGTCGCGTTGAGCGTTGACCCGCCAGTCAGCTCGCCTGCTGCCTTCCCCTCAAGTCTCGGGCGCACGATGACCGAAGCCCTGCCCGGATGCTCGGTCTCCGAGAGCTTCGGTGAGACCACTGTCGACGTCCCGGCCGGCCAGTGGGTACGCGCCGTGTCGGTGGCCCGCGAGCAGCTCGGCTGCCGCTATTTCGACTGGCTGACCGCTGTCGACGAGGGCGGCGACGGGTTCGCGGTCGTCTGCCATGTGTGGTCGGTCGAGTACCACCGCGGCCTGCTGATCCGTACCTCGGTGACCGGCGAGGATCCGCACCTGGCCACCCTCACCGGGGTCGCCGCCGGTGCCGCCTGGCACGAGCGCGAGACCCACGAGATGTTCGGGATCGTCTTCGACGGGCACCCCAACCTCGTCCCGCTGCTGCTCCCCGACGGTTTCGAAGGCCATCCGCTGCGCAAGGACTTCGTGCTCGCCTCGCGGGTGGCCAAGGAATGGCCGGGTGCCCGAGAGCCGGGGGAGAGCTCGGCCGCCGGTCCCTCCCGGCGCCGGATGCGCCCGCCCGGCGTGCCTGATCCGGCCGACTGGGGCCCCAAGGCCACGGTCGCGACCAGCGCTCCGGACGAGGAGCCGCTCACCGGGGCCGGCACTGCGACCAGTCCCACCGGCTCCTCCGAGCCGCCTCACGAGATCTCCCCCGCGGAGGCGGGTGCGGCGGAGCCGGCCGAGCCGGCCGAGCCTGAAGAGTCTGCTGAGGATGCGACATGATCCCGGCCTGGGTCGAGATCGGCCTGCGCGTGGTCGGTGTGCTCGCGGCGTTCCTCGTGCTGCCTCTGGTGGTGGGACAGATGGAGCACAAGGCGATGGCGCACATGCAGTCGCGGCTCGGGCCGATGTACGCCGGCGGATTCCACGGCTGGGCCCAACTGGTGGCCGACGGGGTGAAGTTCATCCAGAAGGAGGACGTCACTCCCGCGGGCGCCGACCGGATGGTGTTCAAGCTGGCACCCGCGGTCGGCCTGCTGCCGTACCTCATGGTGCTTGTGGTGATCCCGATCGGCGCCCACGGGATGGTCGCGCAGCCGCTGGACGTCGGCCTCTTCTTCGTCCTCGCGATCGCTGGAGTGGGCGTCATCGGGGTCCTCATGGCCGCCTGGGCCTCGGCCAACAAGTACTCCCTGATCGGCGGCTTGCGCGGGGCAGCCCAGATCCTGGCCTACGAACTCCCACTCGTGCTGGCCGCGGCCTCGGTGGCGATGGCGGCGAACACGCTGTCGTTGTCGGGCATCGTGTCGGCGTGGAAGCCGTGGTGGCTGATCTGGCAGGCGCCGGCCGCGGTGGTCTTCTTCGTCGCCGGCCTGGCCGAGATCAGGCGGCCGCCGTTCGACATGCCGCTGGCCGAGTCCGAGTTGGTCTTCGGCTACCTCACGGAGTACACCGGCCTGCGCTTCGCGTTGTTCCTGCTCGCGGAGTACGCCGGCATCGTCGTGATCGCCGCCCTGACCACCGTGCTGTTCCTCGGCGGGTGGAAGGGGCCGTTCCTCAGCGACCAGCTCGGCTGGTTGTGGACACTGCTCAAGGTGTTCGGTCTGAGCTTCCTGGTCATCTGGCTGCGGGTGTCCTACCCGCGGTTGCGAGCCGACCAACTCCAGCGGATGGCATGGCTGGTGCTCGTCCCGATCGCCTTGGCCCAGTTGCTGGTGACCGGCGTCGTACGCCTGGCGATCGCATGAGGGCGGTGCCTGGCGGCGGTCTGGCCAGGGGGCTGGCGATCACGTTGCGCACGATGAGCAAGCGCTCGCACACCCGGCAGTACCCCGACGTGTTGCCCGACCTGCCGCCACGCAGCCGCGGCGTCATCGCGTTGTTCGAGGAGAACTGCACGGTGTGCATGCTGTGCGCCCGCGAGTGCCCCGACTGGTGCATCTACATCGACTCGCACAAAGAGAGCTTCCAGGTCGAGGGCGCGGCCCGGCCGCGCCAGCGCAACGTGCTGGACCGTTTCGCCATCGACTTCGCGCTGTGCATGTACTGCGGCATCTGCATCGAGGTGTGCCCGTTCGACGCCCTGTTCTGGTCGCCGGAGTTCGAGTACTCCGAGTACGACATCACCGAGTTGACCCACGAGATGGACCGGCTGCGCGAATGGATGTGGACGGTGCCGCCGCCTCCCGCGCACGACTTCGCCGGCGAACCGGCCAAGGAGGTCGCCACGGCCCGGGTGTTCGACGACGAGGAGTTCGTGTGACAGCCGCCGACATCGTCTTCGCCCTGATGGGCGTGGTCGCCATCGGCAGCGCGCTGCTCGTGGTCACTACCGGCAACGTCGTACGCGCCGCGCTGTGGCTGGTCGTGACGTTCGGTGCGGTCGCCGGCTGCTTCCTCGTACTCACCGCGGAGTTCGTCGCGTGGGTGCAGGTGCTGATCTACATCGGCGCGATCATCGTTCTGCTCCTCTTCGGACTGATGCTGACCCGCGCCCCGGTCGGGCCGACCGACGAGCTCAACTCCGGCCACCGCCTGGTGGCGGCGCTGGTGGCGCTGGCCTCCGCAGGCACCCTGAGCGTGCTGTCGGTGCAGGCCTTCCACGGCGTGGTCGTCAAGCTCGACCAGTCCGGCAGCGCGGCGGTGATCGGCTCGGCGTTGTTCCGGACCTGGGTGCTGCCGTTCGAGGTGATCTCCGTGCTGCTGCTGTCGGCCCTGGTCGGGGCGATCGCGCTAGCGCGGCCCAGCGTCGGCACGGCCGGGAGCCGCTGACGTGCACATCGAGTTGCCGGTAGTGCTGGCCGCCCTGCTGTTCAGCATCGGGGTCTACGGCGTCCTCGCGCGCCGCAACGCCATCCTGGTGCTGATGTCGGTCGAGCTCATGCTCAACGCGGTCAACATCAACCTGGTCGCGTTCGACGTGTGGCTGCGCGACACGTTGCACAGCGGGCAGACCTTCGCGCTCTTCGTCGTCGCGCTGGCTGCCGCCGAGGTCGGCATCGGCCTGGCGATCGTCGTCGCGATCTACCGGCTGCGGGCGAACATCGCGATCGACGAGATCGACGACCTACGCGAGCCCGCCCACTCCGAGGCCGTACGACCGCCGGCTGCTGAGTCGGGGCAGACGCGGTGAGGCAGATCGGCTGGCTGCTGCTCGTACTCCCATTGCTGGCCGTATTGACCGGTTTCGCTCTGCCGTCGGCGGCCCGGCGGGTGGCCGCGCTCGTCGCGGTCGGTGCACTGGCCGTGAGCACCGCTTTGTCAGTGGCTCTCGCCTTCGCCGTCGTCGGTGACCACGGCAAGGCCGTCGTGAGCGCCGCCACGATCGCTCGTTTCGGCGAGCTGCAGGTCCGGGCGGGAGTGCGACTCGACGGCCTGGCGGTCGTCGTCGCGGTTGCGGTATGCGTCGTGGCCCTGCTCGTGCAGATCTACTCCGTCGCCTACTTGAACGACGACGAGAGGTACGTGAGGTACGCCGCGGAGGTGTCGTTGTTCACCGCGGCGATGCTCATCGTCGTCCTTGCCTCCGACCTGATCATGCTGGTCGTCGGCTGGGAGACGATGGGCATCTGTTCATACCTCCTCATCGGTCACTACCGCCATCTGCCCGAGGCACGGCCGGCGGCCGTCAAGGCGTTCGTGGTGACGCGGGTCGGCGACATCGGCTTCCTGCTCGGCGTCCTCGTTCTCGGCGTCGGGGCGGGCAGCTTCGACATCGGCCGGATCCTCGCCGAGGCCGGCGCCCTGCCGCGCGGCACGGTCGCCATCGCGTGCCTGCTGCTGCTGGCGGGGGTTGCCGGCAAGAGCGCGCAGTTCCCGCTGCACACCTGGCTGCCCGACGCGATGGTCGGCCCGACCCCGATCAGCGCCCTCATCCACGCGGCGACGATGGTTGCGGCCGGCATCTTCGTCGTCGC
Source organism: Mycobacteriales bacterium (assembly GCA_049698415.1). Lineage (GTDB taxonomy): Bacteria > Actinomycetota > Actinomycetes > Mycobacteriales > QHCA01 > QHCA01. The sequence continues at coordinate 4,083 of JBAVXU010000019.1, read as the reverse complement.
CCGGCTGTTCCCGCTGTTTCTGGTGGACCCGCTCGCGCTGAACGTGCTCGGCGTGATCGCGGCAATCACGATGCTGCTCGGTGCACTCGCCGCGCTGGCGCAGGACGACCTCAAGCGGGTGCTCGCGTGGTCGACGGTGAGCCAGATCGCCTACATGAGTGGCGGTCTGGCCGTCGGTGTGCCGGCCGCCGCGGTGTTCCACCTGCTGACCCACGCGGCGTTCAAGGCGCTGCTGTTCCTCGCGGCCGGCTGCGTGCTCTATGCCACCGGGCAGGCGCTGATGTCGAAGATGGGTGGCCTGCGGACCGCGATGCCGGTCACCTTCGTCACCATGACTCTCGGCTTGGCGGCGCTGATCGGGATACCACCGCTGTCCGGGTTCTTCTCCAAGGAGGCGCTGCTCGGCGCGGCCTACGAGCGGGTGCACGGTTCCGGCGGGGGCAGCGCATGGGTGGCGCTGGTGGTCCTGCTGGCCGGGTTGGCAACGGTGGCGCTGACCGGTGCATACGCGACCCGGCTCTGGCTGTTGACCTTCTTCGGCCCGCGCCCCGAGCCGCGCACGTTGCGGCAGCCCTCGCCGCTGATGACCGGATCGCTGGTCGTCCTCGCCGTGCCCACCGTGCTGCTCGGGATCGTCGGTCTGCGACGTGAGTGGCTCGGCACCTGGCTGGACGTCGGACACACGGCGCTCGGACCGACTCTGGCGACTACCGCGCTGTCGCTGTTGCTCTCCTTCAACGGCATCGGGGTCGTGGTCCTCGTGTGGCGGCGTTTCCCCGGCGCCGACCCGGTGCCCGCACCCGCAGTGCTGGCCCGGGCGTTCTACCTCGACGAGATCCAGTCCTTCCTCGTCGTACGCCCCTATCGCCGGCTGGCACAGGAGATCCGCGACTACGACGCACGGGTCGTGGACGGCGCCGTCGAAGGCAACGGCCGCGTCGCGATGGCACTGTCGAGCCGGCTCAGCCGGCTCCAGACCGGCAACGTGCAGACCTACGCCGGGGCTGTGCTCGGAGCCGCGGTAGTCCTGGCCGTGATCGCGGTGCTGCTGTGACCGGCGGCGAGATGGAGGACGTGGTGGCCGGCGTGACCACGGGCCGCGTGCTGCTGGTCGCCGTCATCGCGCTGCCGGCACTCGGCGCCGGGGTGCTCGCCCTGCGGCCGGCCCGCTTCGCGCGCAACGCCGCGTCAGGTGCCGTCGCCTTCTCGGGGCTGACGATGCTTGCCAGCCTCGGTCTCGTGATGGGCCGGCAGTCCGGAGCGGACCGCGACTGGCAATCGGTCGATCTGTCGTGGGTGCCGGCCATCGGCCTGCGGTTCCACATCGGAGTCGACGGGATCAGCCTGCCGTTGGTGCTGCTCACGACGGTGCTCACGTTCCTCTGCGCGCTCTACACCATGCACTCGATGCCTGCGCCCGGGCGGCCGGGCACCATGCTCTCTCTCGTACTCCTGCTCGAAGTCGGCATGGTCGGCACCTTCCTGGCCCGCGACCTGCTGCTGTTCTTCGTGTTCTTCGAGATCGTCCTCGTGCCGATGTATTTCCTCATCGCGGTGTGGGGCGGCACCGCCAGCCGACATGCGGCCACCAAGTTCGTGCTCTACACATTGCTCGGCTCGGTGCTGCTGCTGGTCGGCATCCTGGTCATCTACGCCGGTGCCGGCACCCTCGACATGGGCGAACTCGCCCAGGGCGGCGCCGGTGCGGGGATGGCCAAGTCGACGCAGATCCTCGCGTTCGCCCTGGTGTTCCTCGGCCTGGCCGTCAAGAGCCCGTTGTGGCCGCTGCACACCTGGCTGCCCGACGCGCACACCGAGGCGCCCACCGTCGGCTCGGTGCTGCTGGCGGGTGTCCTGCTCAAGATGGGGACATACGGCATCGTGCGGATCGGCATCTCGATCCTGCCCGAGGGTGCCCGGCGGCTCGCCCCGACGATGGCAGTCCTGGCCGTGGCCGGGATCCTCGTCGGTGCGCTGTGCTGCTACGTCCAGACCGACCTCAAGCGGCTGATCGCCTATTCCAGCGTCGGGCACATGGGTTTCGTCCTGCTCGGCCTGTCGACGCTGACCGCGACCGGGGTGCAGGCCGCGCTGATCGGCAACATCGCGCACGGCGTCATCACCGGCCTGCTGTTCTTCCTCGTCGGCGGGATCAAGGACCGGTTCGGCACGTCGGAGATGTCAGATCTCGGCGGTGGGATCGGCACCAGGCTGCCACTGTTGAGCGGGCTGTTGACCTTCACCGCGATCGCCAGCCTGGGGTTGCCCGGGTTGGCCGCATTCTGGGGCGAGGCGTTCGCCATCGCGGCGGCCTACCGTCCCGACGCCGGCCTGGCCCGGATGCCCTACGTCGTTCTCGCCGGTCTTGCGGCGATCGGGGCGGCCCTGGCCGCGGCGTACTTCCTGCGCATGTTGCGCATCGTTGTGGCCCGTCCGCCCGACGCGAATCCGCGTGCGACCGGCGTGCGGCTCGCTGTCGCCGACGTGACGCCGTTGGAAGCGGCGAGCTGGGCGCCGCTGGTCGTGCTCGCACTGGCGATCGGGCTGTTTCCAGCGCTGGTGCTGACCTGGACCGGCCCGGCGGTCGACCTGTTGATCAGGGCGTATGCCGGATGAGCCAACTGCAGAGCATCGACTACGCCGCGATGGCGCCGGTTCTGATCGTTGCCGGCACCGCCCTGATGGTGCTGGTCGCCGACCTCGCCCTGCCGCTGGCCCGCCGGGGGCTGGCGGTGTGGCTGGCTGTGGCCGGCGTCGTCGCGGCGTTGGCCACGGTGGTCGCGGTCGGCACCGGCCAGCGCGGCACTTTCTGTACGCCGGCCGCGACACTGCGCGGCGGAGTGCGCGTCGGACAATCGTGCTCGTACGTCGTCGACCACTTCACGGTGCTCTTCGGCGCGCTGTTCTGCCTCGCCGCGTTGATCGTGCTGCTGCTCTCGGTGGCGCCACTGGCGCAGGACCACCTGCCGGCCGGCGAGTACGCGTTCCTCGTCCTGTGTTCGCTCACCGGGATGCTGACCTTGGCCGGGGGCCGCGACCTCATCACGATCGTGGTGGCCCTCGAGGTGCTCACCCTGCCGCTGTACGTCCTGGTCGGGCTGCGCCGGGGGGAGGCGCGCTCTGCCGAGGCCGCGCTGAAGTTCTTCCTGATCTCGGTGTTGTCTTCTGCGGTGACGTTGTACGGCGCCAGCCTGATCTACGGCCTGACCGGGTCGCTGCATCTCGATCGCATCGCCGCCGCCCTCGCCCAGCGGGACGACCTGCGCGCCCTGCCGCTCACCGGGGCGGCGGTGCTGCTCGTACTGGTCGGCTTCGCCTTCAAGGTGTCCGCCGTGCCGTTCCACTGGTGGGCGCCGGACACCTATCAGGGTGCGCCGGTCCCGGTGGCGGCGTTCCTGTCCACCGCGTCCAAGGGCGCCGGGCTGGCCGGGCTGCTGCTGGTGCTGCTGCTCGGATTCCGGCCGTACTCCTCCGTCTGGGGGCCGGTCGTCGCGACCCTGGCCGTGCTGAGCATGACGCTGGGCAATCTCGTCGCCTTGCGGCAGCGGCACATGGTCCGGCTGCTCGCGTGGTCCTCGGTCGCACAGGCCGGCTACATCCTGCTGCCGCTCGGTGTTGCCGCCCGCTCTGAGGGCAGGTCAGAAGCGGTCCTGCGTACGGCCGGCGCGGCGTCGATGAGCTACCTCGCACTGTTCGTCGCGATGAACCTCGGCGCGTTCGCCTGCGTGGCGTGGGTCGCGCGGCGTACCCCACGCAACTCTCTTGCCGACTACCGCGGCCTGGTCCGGCGCTCACCTCTGGTGGCCGTCGCCCTGGCGTTCTTCCTGCTCTGCCTGGCCGGGCTGCCGCCGGGATTCGCCGGGCTGTTCGCGAAGGTCGTGGTGTTCCGCTCGACGCTGGTGGGCCAGGCCAGCGACCTGGCGTTGATCATGGCCGTCAACACGGTCATCGGGCTGTACTACTACCTGCGGGTGGCGGCCGGCCTGTTTGCGGCGCCGGGTTCGGTACCGGCCGACCCGCAGGCGCGGATGGCACCGTCGACGTCCGGCCCGCTCCAGGTCGCGATCGGGCTCGCCACCATCG
>JBAVXU010000018.1:0-17972 GCA_049698415.1 Mycobacteriales bacterium | reverse complement strand
GTCTGCGGCCGGCTGCTGGTGATGGCGACCTTGGCGCCGACCAAGGCGTTGGTGAGCGTCGACTTGCCGGAGTTGGGCCGGCCCACCAGGGAGGCGAAGCCGGCGCGGAAACCCGGCGGCACGACCGGGCCCTCGGGATGGCTCACCTCACCCATCTTGCCGTACGACCGGACTGTGCAGCGCTGAGTCGACCCGGGGGTTGCCATGGCCCCGGCGCGCGGTGGACCGCGGTCAGCCGGGCCCGGCTGCCGTCACCGAGGTGATGGTGACCGGTTTCACCGGCTTTCCGTCCCGCGCCGGGCGGGAACCGGCGGCGGCTACCTTCGAAACGACATCGAGACCGGCGCTCACCCGGCCGAAGATCGGCCACGCGGGCATCAACTGGGTGTCGCGGTAGACCACGAAGAACTGGCTGCCGTTGGCATTGGTCCCACCGGCCATCGCCACCGTCCCGGCTGGGTACACGACCGGAGATGTGCGCACGCTGGGCAGGCCCTCGTCGGCGAAGCTGTAGCCCGGGCCGCCGGTGCCGGTGCCGCCCGGGTCGCCGCACTGGAGGATGAATATCCCCTTGGTCGTGATCCGGTGGCACGGCGTCGCGTCGAAGAAGCGCTGATGCACCAAGGCGAGGAAGCTGTTGACCGTGCACGGCGCCCGCTGGCGGTCGAGAGTCACGACGATGTCGCCCTGCGTCGTGGCCAGCTTCACCGCGACCTGGCCACGGCTGGGAACGCCTGAGCCTGTTGGGAGCTTCGCCACGCGGGTCACCGACCGCTCGTCGGTGCGAGAGTAATGGCAGGTGGCCGTCGCCACCCCTGCCTGCGCCGGGGGGGTGCCCGGCTGAGCCGACGGCGACGGCGACTGGGACGCCGTCGCCGCGACACCCGGTTGCGGGGCAGGGCCGGCCTCCGGGCCCTTGCTGGCGATGATGGCCACAACGACTGTGGCTGCCAGCACCACGACGGCGGCACCGCCGGCGAGCACGCCGACCGGGATGCCGGTCAATCGCTGCAGTGACGGGGCAACCGGGTCGCCCCCTGCAGGTTGATCCCCCGCAGATCCCGGATCCTCGAGTGGGACCCAGATCGGCGGCTCGCCGTCATCCGAGGTCATTCCTTGAAGTATGGCGCTCAGGTGGTGACGGTCGCATGCACCGTGCCGTCACCGGTTGCCAGCAGCACCGGGATGCCGGTGCCGAACTCTCGCAGCACGGCGATGTCACGGGGATCGGCGGTGTCGGCGTCGGTGACCAGCGCCGCCGCCTCGAAGGTGCGCGCACCGCTCGCCGCTGCCGCGACGACAGCGGCCCGCAGTGCCGATGTGGTCAGCACCGGCTCGGCGACCTCGACGGTCGCTGCCGCGTAGGTGCGGCCCTCGGTGTCCCGCACCGCGGCACCCTCGCTCACGCCGGTGTGCGGTGCGTAGGCGCGCTGACGAGCGGCCCGGGCCAGCGTCACGATCTTGGCGTCCTCGGGGTCCAGCTCAGCCATCGCCGACCCTGGCCTGTTCGGGCGCCTCGATCTGCGCCTTCTCCGCGGCGGTGACCCGGCGGACCAGCACGGTGTCGACCTGGTTGCGCCGCCCACCCGCACTCTCGGCCGTCAACTGCAGCGAACCGAGGCACACCGACGCCCCCGGGATCGGCACCCGGCCCAAGGCTTGGGCGAGCAGACCCGCCACCGTCTCGACGTCATCGGTGGGCAGCTCGACGTCGAATATCCCTGCGAGGTCCTCGATGGACAGCCGCGCGGTGACGCGTACGGTGCCGTCGTCGAGCTGCTCGACGGGTGGGCGTTCGACGTCGTATTCGTCGGTGATCTCGCCGACGATCTCCTCGAGAATGTCCTCGATCGTGACCAGCCCGGCGGTCCCGCCGTACTCATCGATCACGATCGCGATGTGCGTGCGCTGAGCCTGCATCTCGCGCAGCAGTTCGTCGATCGGCTTGGACTCGGGCACGAAGGTCGCCGGTCGCATCGCCTGCTCGACCCGGACCGGACGGCCGGCGTCGGAGCGGTCCTGCCGAAACTTGACCAGGTCCTTCAGGTAGGCGATCCCGACGATGTCGTCGACGTTCTCGCCGATGGTCGGGATCCTCGAAAACCCCGATCGCAGGGCCAGAGCGACGGCCTGTTGCGCGGTCTTGTCGCGTTCGATCCAGACGATTTCGGTACGCGGCACCATCACCTCACGCGCGATCGTGTCGCCGAGTTCGAACACCGAATGGATCATCTCGCGCTCGCCGTGCTCCACCAGGCCACGCTGCTCGGCCAGGTCGACCAGTTCACGCAGCTCGACCTGCGAGGCGAAAGGACCGTCGCGGTAGCCGCGGCCAGGCGTGATCGCATTGCCGACGACGATGAGCAGGCGCGCCAGCGGCCCCAGGATCCGGCCGAGTGCGCGGGTCAGCCCAGCGCTGCGCAGGCCGACCCGATACGCATGCTGGCGGCCCAAAGTACGTGGGCCGACTCCGACGAGGACGAACGCCACCAGGATCATCACGCCGGCGCCGATGAGCGCGGCCTTCCAGCCGACGCCGAAGTGGTCGACGCAGACGAGCACGACCAGGGTGGTCGCGAGCAGCTCACACGTGAGCTGCAGGAGCAACAACAAGCTGATGTGCCGCGGGACGTCGTCAACCACGGCGAGCAGGGTCCGCGCCCCCCTCGCTCCCTGCCGCTGGAGTTCGACCACCCGCGCCCGCGAAATGTTGGTCAACGCCGCGTTGATCATGGCGAAGACTCCCGCGAGGACGACGAGCGTCACCGCCACAACGATCAGCACCAGATCGGACATGATCACGAGCGCACTCCGGGCCAGCCGGCCAGCAGCCGGCTCTGCACCGCGAACATCTCGCGTTCGGTCTCGGGGTCGGCGTGGTCGTACCCGAGCAGATGCAGGACGCCGTGTGTGCACAGCAGGTGAAGTTCTTGCTGGGTCGAATGGCCGGCGACGCTCGCCTGTCGCTGGGCAACCTCCGGGCAGAGGACGACGTCGCCCAGCAACGACACCGGCGCCTCCGATGCTTCTGTGCCCGGCCCGCGGGCGAAGTCGAGCTCGTCCATCGGAAAGGCAAGGACGTCGGTCGGGCCGGGCTCGCCCATCCAGCGCACATGCAACTGCTCCATGTAGCTCTGGTCGACGAGGAGCACCGACAGCTCTGCCATCGGATTGACCCCCATCGCGACGAGCACGTGACCGGCCAAGGCAGCAAGCTCTGCCTCGTCGACCTGCACGCCTGACTCGTTGGCGACCTCGACGGTCACTGGCAGCTACCGGCCCCGCTGCCGACGGCTCCGCGAGACCTGGCCGCTCGGCGCCGCTGCCTCGTTGGTCTCGTCCCACCGGGCGTAGGCGTCGACGATGTCGCTGACCAGTCGGTGCCGCACCACGTCGGCACTGCTGAGCAGCGAGAAGTGAACGTCCTCGACGCCGTCGAGGATCTCGCGGACGACCTTGAGGCCGCTACGCGTGCCCGAGGGCAGGTCGATCTGCGTCACGTCACCGGTGACGACGATCTTGGAGCCGAAACCCAGCCGGGTGAGGAACATCTTCATCTGCTCGGCGGAACTGTTCTGCGCCTCGTCGAGGATGATGAACGCGTCGTTGAGGGTGCGGCCGCGCATGTACGCCAGCGGCGCGACCTCGATCGTGCCGGCCTGGATCAGCCGCGGGATGGAATCCGGGTCGACCATGTCGTGCAGCGCGTCGTAGAGCGGCCGGAGGTAGGGGTCGATCTTGTCGTAGAGCGTGCCGGGCAGGAACCCGAGTCGCTCGCCGGCCTCGACGGCGGGCCGGGTCAGGATGATCCGGGTGACCTGCTTGGCCTGCAGGGCCTGCACCGCCTTGGCCATCGCGAGGTAGGTCTTTCCGGTGCCAGCCGGGCCGATCCCGAACACGATCGTGTGCTCGTCGATCGCGTCGACGTACCTCTTCTGGTTCAGCGTCTTGGGCCGGATCGTCCGGCCGCGGCGGGAGAGGATGTTGAGGGTGAGCACCTCGGCCGGGCGCTCGTCGCCGCCACTGGCCAGCATCGACACGGTGCGCCGGACCGAGTCCGCGGTGAGCACCTCACCCTTCTGCAGCAGCGCCAGCAACTCGGTGAACAGGTCGACCGCGATGTCGTTGTCGGCAGGACTGCCCGTGATGGTGATCTCGTTGCCGCGGACGTGGATGTCGCTGGTGAGTGCCCGCTCGACCACACGGAGCAACTCGTCACCGGAGCCGAGCAGACTGACCATCGCGTGAGACGGCGGGACGACGATCTTCGTCGTGGTGGGCGGACTGCTCGTGGATGTGTCGGCCAATGTCGGTGCCGGCCTGCTTCCGGTTGGGAGTGTCTGACCAGATATTACTCCGCACCGGCACTGGACCACCCCCGCTTATGGCCGCTCCCCCGGAGCTAGCCGGGCGGCCAACCCATCGGACGGCCGCCGAGAAGGTGCAGGTGCACGTGGTTGACGCTCTGGCCGCCCTGCTCGCCGGTGTTGTAGACCAGCCGGTAGCCGGTGACCGAGATGCCCTCGGATTCGGCGACCGCCGAGGCCTGCTCATGCAGTTCCCGCAGCACATCGGGGGCGTTGGCGACCAGGTCGGCCGCCGTGTCGTGATGCTCACGCGGGATCAGCAGCACATGGGTCGGCGCCTGGGGGGTGACATCTCGAAGCGCCAGCGTGCGTGGTCCTTCGCGGATGATCGTCGCGGGAATGTCCCCGCTGACGATCCGGCAGAAGAGGCAGTCCTCAGGCATGGCGAGATTTTAGGCCCTTGTGCGGGTAAACCCCGCGGGTCAGTCGCGCGTCTTCCTATGCGTGCAGGCCACAATGGCATTACCAATGGCTACCACCCACGGGGGGACCCGCGACGCGGCGCTGGACGCCGACGCCGCGCTCACAGCGCTGTACACCGCCCACTACCGTCGCCTGGTGCGCCTGGCTGCGCTGCTGCTCGATGACCTGTCGACCAGCGAAGAGGTCGTGCAGGACGCATACGTGAAGATGCACTCCGCCTGGCGCCGGCTCCGCGAGCCACAGGCTGCCGAGGCGTACCTTCGGACCACCGTGCTCAACCTCGCCCGCTCGCGAATGCGGCGCCGCCAGGTCGCCGCAAAGCACGCAGCCAAGCCGATGCCGGACGCGGCGTCGGCGGAGCAGGTGGCCATGGAGGGCTTTGAGCGGCAGGCCGTCATGGCCTCGCTACGGGCGCTGCCGACCCGGCAGCGTGAATGCCTCGTACTCCGCTATTACGGTGATCTCAGCGAGGCCCAGATCGCCGAGTCGATGGGCATCAGCACCGGAGCAGTCAAGAGCCACGCATCTCGTGGCATGGCCGCGTTGCGCGCGGCACTGGAGGGGCGATGACCGAGGATTTCGATCGCGTCGTACGTGAGGCGCTCGAGCAGGAGGCACTGTCGCATGAGCCGAGCGGTGACGGCCTGACCCGGATCCGCGCCCGGATCGACGCGCGGCGAAACCGCCTGCGCTGGCTGGTGCCGGGAGTCGGTCTTGCCGCGGTCACCGCCGCCATCGTGGGCGTACTCGTGGTCCCGAACCTTCTTCCCTCCTCGGCGACCGATCGGCCGCCGGTCTCGCAACTGGGCTCCCCCGGCGGCTCAGCAGATCCCTCGACCCCGGCTGAGTCTCCGGGCACCGGTCCGCTGCAGGACATGGTGACCGTCTGGCCCTATTCCAGCCGGAGCGAGGCGACCAAGCGGGAGCCGGCTGCCGTCGCGGCCGGTCAGTTGCCGGGTCTGTCCGATGCCAAGTCGGCCGCGCTGTACTTCGTCCGCGAATTCGTCCGTGTGCTCGGCCCGCTGCAGGTCCTGCGGACCGAACCGCTGGAGGCCGGCGTGGGCGTCACGCTCGGTCGGGCCAACCCCAACGGCCAGCTCTTCGATGTGACCACGGTCTACCTGGTTCGGGTCAGCCGCGAGGATTCGGCGCCGTACGTCGTCGTCCGGGCTGACGCGCCTGACCTGCGAATCACCGATGTGTCCTCGGGCGGGAGCACTGCCGTGACCGTGACCGGGAGTGTCGGAGGCCCCCATCAGTCCGTTCAGGCGCGCCTGATCAGCACGTCCGGCCGACCGGTTGCCGTCGGGTACGACGGTGCGGCCGGGTCGGAGAAACCGTGGAAGGTCGTCCTCGGGAACGCCGCCAACGTTGTCCCCAAGGGCAGATATGCCGTCGTGGCACAGACGTCGTCCGATGCCGACGGCTACATCAGCCAACTCGTCGTACTCGCCTACGACCAGAGCTGACTGCCTCAACCATCGCCAGGCACGCCCTCACGGGCGCTGTGGCGAAACGTTCACACTGATAGCCCCACATATACCGGCACATCCTGCGGCCCCGTCGATTCTCGTTGCCTAGTCAGGTAAACCCGCTGCTCAGCGCCGCGTCTTTATAGACGTACGAGTCACTGAGGAGCGCTCGACTTGGGCAATCTCGCTGACTCGGTGTCCACCGGGGAGGGACGGGCCGTCAGCCGCTAGCCGGAGAGCGCCACAGGCGTCGACCGAGCCTGCGACCACTCATCACGCACAACAGCTGGGCGAACTTTGCCCAATGCACGGGGGAATGGGGCAATCCGCATGGTGACACTGAGGAAGTCCGTCCGACGACACGCCATGTTCATGGCGGGCATCGCACTGATGCTCCTGTTGCCGGCCACCGGTCTGGGTGCCCTGGCCGCCATGGCTACGACGGTGCCTGAACGCACGCCATCGGCGCCGGCAATCGCCCAGGCCGTGGCGACGACGACGATCGCTGCCACCGACCATTACGCCTACTCCACGCACCAGACGTACAGCTACAAGGTCGTGATGCCCAATGGCGCGACCATGCGCAACATCCACGTGGGGCTCCCGCAGTTCGCCACACTGGCCAGCAACTCGACCATCTCCAGCCCGAACTACCCGACCGGTCATGCCCTCAAGTACGGCGTCTACTACGACTTCTATCCGGCCAAGCCGACGATGGTGGGGGCCGGCTGGACGCTCTACTTCACGATCACCGGAGCCATCAACCCGCGGCCGTCGACCGTCAGTGCGCTGATCGAGGCGTGGAACAGCGCGGGGACGAAGTTCACGTCGTTCCGCACCGGCGCCTCCGCCTTCGCGCTGGCACCGCTACCGACCTACCCGGCAGTGCGGAGCTATCCGGTGGCCGACCACCTCTGCACTCCGGACCCGTATTCGATCGCGGCTGAGAATGCCCTCCCGGGCGGCACCGGCTGGCAGTTGACCGCACCGGTCAACCCGTCGGCACCTGAGATCACTGCCTATCCCGACCGGAGTTCGGCGCTGTGCGGGCAGACCTTCGGCATGCACGTGAGCGTCACGGACGGCTCCAGCACCTTCACCACCGAGGTCTGGCGCTACGGGTGGTACGGCGGCGACATGGGCCGCCTCATCACCACGCTCGGACCGACGCCGGCCGGCGTGCAGGCGGGCGGCGTGCTGAGAACACTCGAACGGCCCAGCAACTCGCTCACCCCGTCGTTGCAGACGCCGCGCATCGCGACAGCCGCCAACAACTGGGCTACCACGTTCAACGTCACCGTTCCGCCCACCTGGACGCCTGGCGCCTACCTGTTCAAGTTCACCAGTGCCAAGGGGCGCGAGAGCTACGCGCCCTTCGTGGTGCGCGACGACTACTCGACCTCCACGTACGAGATGGCCCTGGGCTTCCTGACGTACCAGGCCTACAACACCTGGGGCGGCGCCAGCCTGTACCTCGGCGTCTCGGGACTGGATTACGACCAGGCGGTGGTGGCGTCCTTCGACCGACCACTCGGTGGCGTCGGCAAGGCCAGCGATGGCAACTTCCTGCATCAGGACGCTCGGCTGATCGCCGACCTGGAGCGACGTGGCCTGCCCACCAGCTACATCGCCGACGTCGACCTGGCCAACAGTGCCGCGCACCTGAACCAGCACAAGACGCTGATCCTCGGGCCGCACTCGGAGTACTGGAACACCACGATGCGGGCCAACGTGGACGGCCGGGTCAAGGCAGGGATGAACCTGCTCAATTTCGGCGCGAACCAGGCTTGGGGCCAGGTCGACCTGCCACCCGGCCGGCCGTCAGGCTATCCGCAACGGTCGATCCACACGTCGCGATCCTGTTCACCCGACCGCACCGGCTACTTCCACGACGTCGCCAATGGCTGTTACGGCAGTTCGCAGGCGCTCTTCGGCGTGCAGTACAACTGTTGGGGGGTCGCCGGCGATGCGGTGGTGGGCAACAACTGGCTGTGGGCCGGAACCGGATTGGCCCCTGGGGCCAAGGTCCAGAACCTGCTCGGCGGGCACACCGGCACAGAGACCGACGTCGTGGGCAAGGGCCAGCCGACTCCGGCCGGCTTGACGGTGCTGTCGCACTCGCCGCTCTCGCTGTGCCGCAACACCGCAGCCGGAACTGCCGGGATGTACTCCGACATGGTCTATTACCGCAACTCCGCAGGCGGGCAGGTCTTCTCGGCCGGCACCCAGAACTGGGTGTGCTTCCTCGACGTCAGTTGTGCGCCCAGCGGCTCGGCCGGCGTCAATGCGGTGAGCAAGATGATGAGCAACCTGCTGGCGAGGTTCGCCTCCACTGGCCCGCCACCGGGACCGGCCGCGACCACGGTGGAGAGGCAGTATCTCGCTTTGCCGAAGACTTCACCGCCGCGCGCGATCGCGCCGTACCGGATCTGCAAGACGGGTGAGGGCCCGCAGCTCAACAACTGCATCTTCGCCGAGTCCGACGGCGACTGACGCTCAGCGGTCGGTCGTGGAGGCCGTCACCTCGCTCGTCGGGGTGCCGGCCGGACCGATGCCCGGCTCGGCGCTCGGCATCACCTCGGAATCACCCGACCGTGGCAACCAGTGGGCCACGGTGCCCCAGATGCCGCGGCGGAAGACCATCACGGCGAGCACGAAGACGGCGCCGGTCACGATGCCGATGCCGTCGAAACCGCTGGTGGCGAGGTAGTCCTCCAACTGCTCGATGACCGCCGCGCCGAGACCGCTCCCCCAGAGGGTCCCGATGCCGCCGATCACCGTCATCAACACGACCTTGCCCGACGTGGTCCAGTAGACGTCGTCGAGAGAAGCGAAACCGTGACTGATCGCGTTGAGGCCGCCGGCCAGCCCGGCCAGGCCGGCCGAGACGACGAAGGCCATGATCTTGTATCGGTCGATGGAATAGCCGAGCGCCCTGGCCCGCGCCGGGTTCTCGCGGATCGCCACCAGCACCTGGCCGAACGGTGAATGAACCACCCGCCAGGCAACGAACATTCCCAGCAGCACGATGGGCAGTCCGCCGTAATAGAAGAAGAACGGGTCGGCCAGGTCGAGGCCGGGGAAGCTGCGCGGGATGGCCTGCAGGCCGTTCTCGCCGCCGGTGACGCTGCGCCACTGGTTGACGACGAAATAGACCATCTGGGCGAAGGCCAGGGTCACCATCGCGAAGTAGATGCCGGTGCGCCGTACGGCGAGGTAGCCGATGGGTACGGCCAGCAGCATCGCGGCCAGCGCACCACCGGCCACGGCCAGCGGGAAGGGCCAGCCGAGTCGCAACGCGATGATCCCGGTGGTGTAGGCGGAGCCGCCCCAGAAAGCCGCGTGACCGAAGGACAACAGCCCGGTGTAGCCGAGCAGCAGGTCCAAGGACATGGCGAACAGCGCCCACACCATGATGTCCATCGCCAGCGGCGGATAGAGCACCCATGGCAACCCCAGCGCAACGACGAGGCCGGCTGCGAGCAGTGCCATCCGGACCAGACCCGGGGCCGCGTTGACCCGCTGGAGCACCGCCCTGGTCACGCCGACTCCTCGGCGCCGAACAGCCCGGCCGGTCGCCACAGCAGCACCACGGCCATCAGCAAGAAGACCAGCACCTGCGACAGCGCGGGGACGTACAGATTCCCGAGAGCCTGCAGCATCCCGATGGCGAAGCCCGCGACCACCGACCCGAACACCGATCCGAGTCCCCCGATGACGACCACCGCGAACACGACGATGATCAGGTCGGCGCCCATCAGCGGATTGACCGCCCTCATCGGCGCTGCCAAGACACCGGCCAGGCCGGCCACGGCGATCCCGAACCCGAACACCGGCGTGACCCAGCGGCCGACGTTGATGCCCAGCGCGCGGGTCAGGTCAGGCCGCTCGGTGCTCGCCCGCACGATCGTCCCCAGCCGGGTACGCGTGAACAGCAGCCAGGCCAGCAGGCAGATCACCGCGGAGAAGGCGAGCACGAACACCTGATAGGCCGGATAGCTGAACAGCCCCAGGTCGATCGACCCCCTCAGCAGCGACGGCCGCGGATAGGGCTTGGACTGGATGCCGAACTCCCGGCGGATGAGGTCCTGCAGGATCAGCGCGACGCCGAAGGTCAGCAGGAAGTTGTACAACGGGTCCAGCCTGGTCAGCCGGTGGACGAATGCGCGCTCGAGGACGATCCCGACGACGAACAGCCCGACCGGGACGACCGCCAGCGCGATCCAGAACGACACCCCGACCTTGTCCAGGAGCAGATAGGTGGCGAACGCACCGAGCATGTAGAACGCGCCGTGCGCGAAGTTCACCACCTTGAGCATGCCGAATATGACGGCGAGCCCGAGCGCCAGCAGCGCGTAGAAGCTGCCACCCACCAGGCCGTTGAAGACCTGCTGCAATACGTTGCTCAACTGTCCCTCTCCTGGCCCTGCGGCCGGTCGACTACCCGGTCATCGAGCAGCCCGACTGCTCGACGCTCTGGAAGGCCTGGTCGGCCGGGATGGTCTTGACGACCTTTTCGAAGTCCTCGTCCTTGACCACCTCACTCTTCTGCTTCACCTCGACCAGGTAGGCGTCGTGGATCAGCCGGTGATTGCCCTTGAGCACGGTGCCGTTGCGTGAGAACACGTCGTCGATCTTCTTGCCCTCGAGCCCGGCCACCACCTTGTCGGAGTTGTCGGTCTTGGCGGCCTGGACGGCTTCGAGGTACTGGAAGGCAGCGGAATAGACCGCGGCGTGGTCGAAGCTCGGCCGCTTGCCGGTCTGCGCCTTGAACTCGTCGGCGAACTTGCGGTTCTGGTCGTCGAAGTCCCAGTACCACGCATCGGTGAACTTGGTCCCGGCCAGTGACTCGACACCGATGGACCGGATGTCGGTCAGGAACATCAGCCCGACCGCGAGGCCGATCCCCTTGTCGCGCAGCTTGAACTCGTTGTACTGCTTGACCAGGTTGACCAAGTCACCGCCGGCCTGCATGGCGCCGATGACGTTGGGCTTGGGATTGAGGGTCGGCGCCTTGAGCAGGAACGTGGAGAAGTTGTCGTTCGGGAACGGCGCCGGGTCGGAGCGGACGATCTGGCCACCGGATTTCGTGACCGCGGCGGTGAAGCTCTTGTTCATGTCCTGGCCGAAGGCGTAGTTGGGATAGACGATGTACCACGTCTTGGCGCCGGCCTCTGTCACCTGCTTGCCCGTGCCGTTGGCGAGCATGTACGTGTCGTAGGCCCAGCCGAACGTGTACTTGTTGCAGGACTTGCCGGTCAGCGCCGTGGTCGCGGCGCCGGTGTCGATGAACACCTTCTTCTTGGCCTTGGCCTGCGAGGCCACCGCCAGGGCCGCCGACGAGGTCGGCACGTCGAGGATGACGTCGGCCTTCCGGCGGTCGTAGAGCTCCTGCGCCTTGCTGTTGGCGATGTCGGGCTTGCTCTGGTGGTCGGCGTCGATAACGGTGATGTTCTTGCTGACCGCCTTGTCGCCGTACTTCTTCTTGAAGTCGGCCACGGCCAGCTTCGCCGCGGCCACGCTGCCCTTGCCGGCGAGGTCGGCATAGACCCCGGACTCGTCGGTGAGCACGGCGAGGACGACCTTGTCATCAGTGATCTTGCCGCCCCCGCCGCCAGGACCGCCCGCGCCGCTGCATGCCGCGGTCGCCAGCAGTCCGGCCGCGAGCAGCGCCGATGCAGCGGTGATGTTCTTTCTCATCCGGGCCTCCTGGGTTGGCTTACATTCCGAGATGGGTCAGCAGTTCTTTTTCACGCGTCTTGACCTCGTCGTTGCCGAGCGAGGACACGATCTGCCCGTTGACGATGAGGTAATGCCGGTCGGCAACGGTGGCGGCGAAGTGGATGTTCTGCTCGATCAGCAGCACCGTGACGCCGTGCGACTTGACCTCGCGCAGGATGTCGCCGATCTGGCCCACCAATAGCGGCGAGAGACCCTCGGTCGGCTCGTCGCAGAGCAGGAGCGAGGCGCCGGTCCGCAGCACCCGGGCCACCGCCAGCATCTGTTGCTCGCCACCGGAGAGCCGGGTCCCCGGCGAGCGGCGGCGCTGCCGCAGTGACGGGAACGTGTCGTAGATCCGGTCGAGACTCCAGCCGCCAGGTGCGGCGGGCGGCATGGTCAGATGCTCCTCGACCGACAGGCCGGCGTAGACGCCGCGGTCGTCCGGCACGAATCCGAGCCCCTGCCTGGCCCGGCGGTGGGCCGGCGCCGAGGTGATGTCGGTGCCGGCGAACTCCACCCGGCCGGCGGTGATCGGATGCAGGCCCATCAGGCAGCGCAGGAGGGTGGTCTTGCCCGCGCCGTTACGGCCGACGAGTGTGACGACCTCGCCGCGCGCCACCTCGAGTGAGATGTCGCGCAGCACCTGCGCCTGCCCGTACCCGGCGGACAGGCCGGCGACGCTAAGCAACCGACGACCCGAGGTAGGCAGTGATGACCCGCTCGTCGCGGCGCACCTCGTCGTACGCGCCCTCGGCCAGGATGCTGCCGCGCTGCAGGACCGTCACCCGGTCGGCCAGCGACGAGACCACGCTCATGTTGTGCTCGACCAGGATCACGGTGCGGTCGCGGCGGACCCGGTCGATCAGCCCGATCGTGCGCTCGACGTCTTCGGTGCCCATCCCGGCGGTGGGTTCGTCGAGCAGGAGGAGGGACGGATGCAGGGCGAGTGCGAGCGCGAGTTCGAGGGCTCGCTTCTGGCCGTACGCCAACGTGCCCGCCGGGCGGTCTGCCAGACCGGCCAGGCCGACCTCGTCGAGCAGGTGGCTCGCCTCGTCGCTAAATCGGCGCATGAGGCGCTGTGACCGCCAGAACCGGTAGCCCAGGCCGGTCGTGCCCTGCAGCGCGAGTTGGACGTGAGCGGTCAGCGAG
The DNA here is from genome assembly GCA_049698415.1 of Mycobacteriales bacterium. GTDB lineage: Bacteria > Actinomycetota > Actinomycetes > Mycobacteriales > QHCA01 > QHCA01. Next base: position 4,840 of record JBAVXU010000018.1, on the reverse strand, counting down.
AGTTGCTCGAACAGGCTGGTGATCTGGAAGGACCGGGCCACCCCCACCCGGGCGATGCGATCCGGCGACAGCCGGGTGACATCCCTGCCGTGGACCTCGATGCGGCCACTGGTCGGCCGGCTGAAGCCGGTGAGGAGGTTGAACAGCGTCGTCTTGCCGGCGCCGTTCGGCCCGACCAAGGCGTGCACGGCGCCCGCGGCAACGGTCAGATCCACCCCGTCGACGGCGCGGAAACCCGCGAACTCCTTGGTGAGCGCGTGGGTGCGCAGCACTGCGGACGGCTCGGGCATCCGGCAATGCTATGAGCGCTCTGGACGGCCCGTCATCGTGAAACGGCACACAGTTCGGCCCAACCAAGTGTGAGCTGGACACATAGCGGTGAAAGGGGCTGCGAGCACCGCATGTACCGTGGCCGACCGAGGCGGAGGCATGGCTGATATGCACAAGGGGCGGACCGATGTTGTGTGACGGCGACCCATGGGCCGAGCTCCGACCGGCATCTACCGTGCGGTCATGACGTCCTCGACACCACCCGGAACTGCTGACCTGACCGGCCGCCGGGCGCTGGTGACCGGCGCCGCCAGCGGCATCGGCCGTGCCGTCGCCATCCGGCTCGCCGCCAGCGGTGCGCAGGTCCTGGTGGCCGATCGCGACCCGGCCGGCGCCGAAGAAGTGGCGCGACTGACCCACGGTCAGGCGCTCGTGGTCGATCTGTCGGATCTGGCCGCCGTCGACGAGATGGACACCGCGGTCGACGTGGTCGTCAACAACGCGGGACTGCAGCACGTCGCGGCGATCGAGAAGTTCCCCGGTGAGAAGTTCAGCCTGATGCTGCGGGTGATGCTGGAGGCGCCGTTCCGGATCGTGCGCCGGGCGCTGCCCCACATGTACGACCAGGGTTGGGGCCGGATCGTCAACATCTCCTCGGTGCATGGACTGCGCGCCTCCGCGTACAAATCGGCCTACGTCGCGGCCAAGCACGGCCTCGAAGGGCTGTCGAAGGTGCTGGCCCTCGAGGGCGCGTCGCACGGGGTGACATCCAACTGCGTCAATCCCGGCTACGTGCGGACTCCGCTGGTCGAGCAACAGATCGCCGACCAGGCGCGAACACATGACATCAGCACCGACGACGTCGTCGAACAGGTGCTGCTCGATCGTGCGGCGATCAAGCGGCTGCTCGATCCCGAGGAGGTGGCCGAGACCGTGCTGTATCTGTGCTCCCCGGCTGCCCGCTCCATCACCGGCGCATCATTCGTGCTCGACGGCGGCTGGACGGCATCCTGAGCGGCCCGGCGGCGAACGACGCGTTGGGCAGCACCGGATTCCTGGCCGCCCGTACCTTCCTCGAACTGCTCGCCCGCGACGCCCCCGCCGCCGAGTTCGACGAACCTCTCCGCAGCGCCAGGACGGCCGGTCTGCCCGCGGAGGAGATCGCCCGGCTCGAGGCCACCCAATTGCTGGCATTGCAGGTGCGTGGCGTGCTCGAGCGGCGCCGGCGCCGGGAGACCGAGTTGACCGCGCTGTACGAAACCGTCGGTGACCTGGCCGCCCTGCACGACCTCGATGCCGTGCTGGCGGCCATCGTGCGCAGAGCACGGCTACTGCTCGGCACCGACCTCGCCTATCTCACCCTGATCGACGAGGCGCGCGGTGACACGTACATGCGGGTGACCGACGGCTCGGTGTCCGCGCGCTTCCAGGCCGTCAGGCTGGAGATGGGTGAAGGGCTGGGCGGTCTCGTGGCCCAGACGAAGACGCCGTACGCGACGCCGAACTACTTCACCGACCAGCGGTTCCAGCACAGCAGGGACATCGACGGGGCGGTCGAGGACGAGGGGCTGACCGCCATCCTCGGCGTGCCGCTCCTGCTCGGCACCCGGGCGATCGGCGTTCTGCTGGCCGGCAACCGCACCGAGCGACCGTTCGCCCGCGAGGAGGTCGCGCTGCTCGCTTCCCTCGCCGCGCACGCCGCGGTGGCCATCGACAATGCCCGGCTGCTCACCGACATGCAGCAGACGCTGAGCGAGTTGGCCGAGGCCGGCCGGCTGATCAGCGCTCAGAAGGCGTCGGTCGAGAGAGCCGCCGATGCGCATGACCGGCTGGCCGACCTCGTCCTGGCAGGCGGGGACGTGCAGGCCGTCGCGGACGCCGTCGTCGACGTGCTGGGCGGAGACCTGCTGCTGATCGACGCCGAGGGGCGGACGCTGGCGCGGAGTGGTACGCCCAGCGCGGTGCCGCAGGATTCACTCGACGAGGCGCTGCGGATGGCCCGGGCCAGCGGGCGGGCCGTCGACGTGGGTGATCGGTGGATCGCTCCGGTACTGGCCGGGGGCGAGCGGCTCGGCGTGCTGCTGCTGGAGCACCGGCGCGAGCTGGCCGGCGCCGATCGACGGATCTTCGAACGCGCCGCTCTCGTCACCGCCCTCCTGCTGCTGTTCCAGCGCACCGTCGCCGACGCCGAGGCGAGGGTGCGCGGTGAGTTGCTGCACGACCTGCTGACGCCGACGTTCGAACGTGACCCCGACGCGCTACGACTGCAAGCACGTCGCTTCGGCCTCGACCTCGACGTCGACTACGTGGTCGTGGTCGTGCATGCCGCCGATGCCGACCTGCGGCAGCGATTGGCCTTCGCCGCAACGGCACTGGCCAAGCAGCAGGCCGGGCTCTCCGGCGAGCTGGCCGGCGAGGTCGTCTTGCTGCTGCGTCGGGAGGTCGCCGGGGACGCGGCCCGGCTGTGCGCACGCGAGTTGGGCTCGGCCATCATCGCGCCGGTCACCGCAGGCGCCGCCGGACCGGCCCTCGGCCAGGGCGAACTCGTCGCTGCGTACCGACACGCCCAGCGCTGCCTTGCCGTCCTCCTCGACCTGGGCCGCGAGGGCACCGGCTCCTCGATGGCCGACCTCGGCTTCATCGGTCTGGTGCTCGGCGAGCGCGGTGACGTGGCGGGATTCGTCCGCCGGACGCTCGGCCCCGTCCTCGACTACGACTCGCGACGTGGGACGAAGCTCCTCGAGACCCTGGCTGTGTATTTCGCCCGCGGGGGGAACCTCGGCCGCGCCAAGGACGATCTGCATGTGCATGTGAACACGGTGGCCCAACGCCTCGAGCGGGTGGGCCGACTGCTGGGCGCGGACTGGCAGTCACCGCAGCGGGCGCTCGAGGTGCAGGTGGCGTTGCAGTTGCACCGGCTGCGCCAACCGGATCAGCCGTAGTCAGACACAGACATCATTTCGGCAGCGAACACGTGTTGACGACATCGCCGCTCGCCGGGTGCGGGATCAGCCCGCTCGGCGCCGGCGCTCGCCCTTGGTCGACCCAGGCGACCAGGCGGTCGAAGGCTGCCCGGTAACACGGCAGGATCGGGCGTAGCTGCTGGGGAAAGGTCGAATAGAGCCCGTCGACGTGGTTGCCGTCCTCGACCCGGTAGTAGCGATGCATCGGGCCGTTGCCGGCGTCGGCGATCAGCCGGGAGTACACATCGGAATCGGTGGCCGGCGGCAGCAGCGCGTCCAGGGTGCCGTGCAGGGTGAGCATCGGCTTGCCGATACGCCCGGTGAGCTGAATCTTGGCCACAGCGGCTCGCACCGACGCCGGGCGGCTCGCGTAGTGGTAGTCGGCATCGCAGTATGGGGTTCCGCTGTAACAGAAGGGGATCCCCGCCTCGAGCGAACCGTCGTAGGCCGGGTCCAACTCCTCGCGATAGATCCGCTGGGTGAGATCCCAGTAGTAGGTGTAGTGGTAGTCCCAGAGGAACTCCGAGCCGGGCGCGAAGCCCGCGGCGATCATGGCGTGGTGTGCCTGCTGGCTGCCGGCGCGGTAGGCGCGGTAGTTGCGCAGCGCGACCGGCAGATAGGTGAGCAGGTTGGGACCGGCGGCCCGGAAGAGCGTGCCCTCCCAGTCGACCCCGCCGTCGTAGAGATCCGGCCGGTTCTCCAGTTGCCACCGGGTGAGGTAGCCGCCGTTGGAGATGCCGGTCATGATCGTGCGACCGGCCGCCCTGCCGTAGCGCTGCTGCGCCACCCGCTTCGATGCGACGGTCAATTGGGTCACCCGGTGGTTCCACTCGGCGATCGCATCGCCGGGGCTCGCGCCGTCGCGGTAGAACTCCGTGCCGGTGTTGCCCTTGTCGGTGGATGCGAACGCGTATCCCTTGGCGAGCACCCAGTCACTGATGATGAAGTCGTTGGCGTACTGCTTGCGTACGCCGGGGGCGCCGGTGATGACCAGGCCACCGTTCCAGTGGTCGGGCAACCGGATGACGAACTGCGAGTCGTGGTTCCACCCGTGATTGGTGTTGGTGGTCGAGGTGTCGGGGAAGTAGCCGTCGACCTGGATCCCGGGAACGCCGGTGGGATTGGTCGTACCCGCCGCGTGCAGTCCGGACCAGTCGTCCGGATTGGTGTGCCCGGTCACGGTGGTGCCGGCCGTGGTCAGGTCGTCGAGGCAAGCGACCTCCTGGTGCTGCGCACCCGGCGTCATCACCCTGCTCTGCCGCGCACAGTGCTGCGCGGCAGCCGTGGAAGCGCTCGCAGTTGCGGTCGTCGATTGGAGCAAGCCGCCGGTCAGGGCGAGCGCTGCGGTGGCACAGAAGATGATGGAACGGCGCGGCATCGTGGAACCTCGCAAGTGACGTACGGACCCGGTCCGGGATTCCCTGCCCGCAACGGTGCCCGATCATGCGACTCGCTGCGATGGCTGGGCCCGACACATCTCGCGGGCGAACGGTGTGGCGGCCACACCGTTTCACGGCAGCGGTCGACGGCGGTTCACCAGCGTCCGAGTCGTACGGCTACTACGGCAAGGGCGGCGGCGCCGGCGGTGGAGGTACGCAGCACCTGCG
>JBAVXU010000017.1:0-13930 GCA_049698415.1 Mycobacteriales bacterium | reverse complement strand
GGGCCGGGCCGGCTCGGTGGCCAGCGGTGCGCCTTCGTCGGGCGTGGTCAGCGCGACCGGCGGTTCGCTCGGGCGTACGTCGCGCTCAGCGTCGGTGAGCAGGCGATGCCCGCTGGCCAGGATCGGGATGGCAACTGCGAAGGCGGCCGCGCCGACCAGGAACGGCACTCGCTCGGTGTAGTGCTCGGCCAGCCGGGCGGCGAAGTACGGCGCCAGGCCGCCGCCGATGAACCGGACGAAGCCGTACGCCGCTGACGCCACCGGCCGGGGCACTGGAGACACCAGCATCACCGCCTGCGTGGTGAGGGTGTTGTTGATGCCGATGAACGCGCCGGCCACGATCACCATCGCCACGATCACCGCGGGGTGACCCACCTGCGTCCCGATCACGACCATGACGGCGGCCAGGCAGAGCAGGTTGGCGTAGAGCGTTGCCGGCGAACCGAACCGGGTCTGCAGCCGGGGCGCGGCGAACACACTGAAGATCGCGACCAGGACCCCCCAGCCGGTGAACACGAGGCCGAGTTTGTGCGCGCTCAGGTGCATCGGGAACGGTGCGTAGCCGAGGAGGGTGAAGAAGCCCCAGTTGTAAAGGACCGCGGTCAGACTCATGATCAACAGCCCGCGGTGCCGCAGCGCGCTGAGCGGCGCCGAGAATTTCGCGTGCGCGGTCGGGGCCTTGGGCTCGACGAGCACGATCGTCGCGAGCAGCGCGATCGCCATCAGGACTGCGACGCCATAGAACGGTCCGCGCCAACTGATGCTGCCGAGTTCACCGCCCAGCAGTGGCCCGACGGCGATGCCGAGGCCGAGCGCGGTTTCGTACAGGATGATCGCCCCGGCGAAGCCTCCGGTGGCCGACGAGACGATGACGGCCAGCGAGGTGGCGATGAACAGCGCGTTGCCCAGCCCCCAGCCGGCGCGGAACCCGACGATGCCGCCGATGCTGTTGGCCGACCCTGCGGCCGCCGAGAAGACAACGATGAGCACCAGCCCCGCGACCAGCGTGCGCTTGGCCCCGATCCGGCTCGACACCCAGCCGGTGATCAGCATCGCAACCGCGGTGACCACCAGATAGCTGGTGAACAGCAGTTCGACCTGGCTCGGCGATGCGTTCAGCTTGTCCCGCAGGGCCGGCAGGATCGGGTCGACCAAGCCGATGCCCATGAACGAGATGACGCAGGCGAACGCCACCACCCAGACAGCCTTGGGCTGCCGGAACGGGCTCGCTGCGCGCGCAGAACTATCCATCACGGTGGGTCTCCATCGAGGTTCGTGGCGTCTCGGGCTAGGCGTGCTGAACGGGCTCGGTTGCTGCGAGTTCGGTGAGCCGGGTGAGCCCGGGCAGGGCCGTCGCGATCGCATCGCGATCGTCAGCAGGCAGTTGGTCCAGGAGGAGGGACAACTGCTCGGCCCGCAACGCCCGGCGGTCGGCCATCAACTGCCGTCCGGCGGCGGTGATGCCCACCAGGACGACCCTTCTGTCGGCGGCATGGCCGCTGCGCCGGGCGAGTCCCTGGCCCTCGAGTCGCGAGACCAGTTGCGTCATGCCCGGTTGCGTGACGCCCTCGCGGGCCGCGAGGTCGGAGATCCCCAGCGGGCCGTCGGCCATCAGCGTGGCCAGTGTCGAGGCCGCGGTCAGGCTGATCGAGGAGGGCGGGGCCAGCCGGCGGATGAGCGACACCAGCCGCTCGAGCCCGATGGCCAGCGCCCGGTCGGATACGGCGGTCGCACTCACCGGCCCAACGTATCATCTGCTTATACAAGTTGGTTATGTATTGGATTTCCACGAATGCGTCAGACGCCGCGGTTACGGTTCTGTCGTGAGCGACGCCTCTGCCAACACGGTCCTGCCGCAACGACAGCCCCGGTCCGGCCACTCCAATCCCTATGTCGTCCTCGCGATCGTGCTGACGGCCACCTTCATGCAGTTGGTGGACATCTCCATCGTCAACGTCGCGATCCCGTCGATCCAGCGGGACCTGTCCGCGTCCTACGGGCAGATCCAGTTGGTCCTCGTGTTCTACGTGCTGGCATTCGCCTGCACCCTGATCACCGCGGCCCGCTTGGGTGACATCTACGGCCGGCGCCGGATGTTCCTGGTCGGGATGTCGACGTTCACGGTTGCCTCGATCCTGTGCGGGGCCGCGCCGTCGGCGGGGGTTCTGGTGTTCGCCCGGCTGTTCCAGGGCCTCGCCGCAGGCCTGATGTTCCCGCAGGTGCTGTCGGTGATCCAGGTGACGTTCGCGCCCAAGGACCGCGGCAAGGCGTTCGGCATCGTGGGCGCGACCATCGGGATCGCGACGATCCTCGGCCCGTTGCTCGGCGGCCTGTTGATCCAACTCAACCTCGGCGGCCTCGAGTGGCGGACGATCTTCTACGTCAACGTGCCGATCGGTGTGGCAGCTCTGGTCGGCGCGTGGATGTTCCTCGGTGAGTCCCGCGCACCCGGCGCGACCAAGCTGGATATCCCCGGCGCCCTTCTCGTCACCGGCGGCTTGCTGCTGCTGATCTTCCCGATCGTCGAGGGCCGCGACCGCGGTTGGCCATCGTGGATCTGGCTGGTCCTGGCCGCATCAGTGCCCGTCCTCGCCGTGTTCATCGTCTACGAACGCCGTCGAACACGTGAGGACAACGATCCGCTGCTGCGGATGTCGTTGTTCAGAGACCGGGCGTTCGTGGCCGGGCTGGCCCTGTCCCTGGTGTTCTTCGCCGGCCTGCCACCGTTCTTCTTCAGCCTCGCGCTCTATCTGCAGATCGGGCAGGGATTCTCAGCTCTCGGCTCCGGCCTGACCGGCTTCCCGTTCGCTCTCGGTTCAGCAGTCGCAGCGAGTTTCTCCGACCGGATCGCGCAGCGCATCGGCCGGCGGGTGCTGCACATCGGCACCGGGTTGCTGGTCCTGGGCATGCTCACCGTTCTGATCACGACCCACCTCGTCGGCGTGCACCCGCACACGTGGCAGTTCATTCCCGCGATGCTCATCAGCGGCTTGGGGCTCGGGCTCTTCATCGCACCGGTGATCAACATCATCCTGGCGGCGATCAAGTCCGAATCGGTCGGCGCCGCCTCCGGCGTGCTGAGCACCGTCCAGCAGGTCGGCGGCGCGATGGGCATCGCCGCCATCGGCGTCATCCTGTTCGGCCTGCTCGGACTCAACGCCGGCCGGTCGGCGGACGCCGTCGCGCCTGATCTGCGCACCACCCTGGCGGCCCAGGGCGTCCCGCCCGCGGCGCAGGAGCAGGTGATCAGCGGTTTCCGGCGCTGCTTCGACGACCGCAGCCATGCCAACGACCCGACCCTCGTCCCGCCCAGTTGCCGCCCACCGGCCGGCACGTCGCCGCAGGTGGCCGCAGCGCTGCAGGCCAACGGCCGGGACGCGCTGGCCAAGAACTTCTCGCGGTCCTATCAGCAGACCCTCGTCTACGAGATCCTGATCTTCTCCGCGGCCTTCCTGCTGGTGTTCCGATTGCCCGAGGTCGATCCGCACTCGATGGGCCACGGCCCCGCGGCTGCGGCCTAGCCTCCGCGCTCGGGACAAGCGCCGCGAGGACAGGGACTGGTCAGATGGCGGTCGGATGCCGTGGCTCGTACATCCCGATGACCGCACCTCCGGGCGTCTTGATCGACGTCAGCCGCCCCCAGCCCTGATCGGAGATCGGTCCGTCGAACTCCACACCTTTGGCCTGCAACGACTCGACCGTTGCGGTGATGTCGTCGCACATCAGGTAGACCGCGTGCGTCGACGGGCCGTCGGCGGGGTGGAATGCCAGTTCTGCGGGCGGCATCCGGAAGATCAGCCATCCGTCGCCGGCGTCGGTGCCATCGAAGCCGAGGACATCGCGGAAGAACGCGCGATCGGCATCGGCGTCCTTGGTGAAGATGATCGAGTGCTGGCCGATGATCATGTGCTGCTCCTCAACTAGGCCTCGGGCAGCGACAGCGCAAGCCTGCGCAACCACTGAGGGATCTGATCCGGCGAGGTCATTCCGCCAGCCTAAGCGCGAGTGAGGCGCCCTCGAAGCACGGTGGGCCCACGACAAGCAATCGACCGATGCTGCGGCATGCTGTTGCCGTGCAGTTTCCGCGGACCACCCCGCTGGTACGCATCCTCGCGCTTGCCCTCGTCGTGTTGATCGCAGGTCCGGCGTTCGTGTGGTTCTTCTGGTTGCCCCACCACCGGCCCGGCCTGCGTCCGGGCGAGGTCTACGGCGTCGACGTGAGCAGCAGCGATGGGGTCATCGACTGGGTGGGGGTGGCTCAGGCCGGCATGCGGTTCGCCTACGTCAGGGCCACCGCCGGCGACAGCGTGACCGACGATCGGTTCCTCGACAACTGGGAAGGGGCTGGGGCGACCGGCCTACGCCGCGGCGCCGTCCATGCATTCAGTCTGTGCAGCGACGGGGTCGACCAAGCCGTGTATTTCCTGGGTACGGCCCCTCGGGCGGCCGGCGCGCTCCCACCCGCCGTCGAGCTGAACCTTGCCGGCAACTGCGCCAAACGGCCGGACCCGGATGCGGTGAATCAGCAGTTCAAGGTGTTTCTCGCGACTGTTGAGGGCGCCTGGAAGGCCCGGATGCTGATCTTCGTCGGCGCCGACTGGCAGAAGCGCTACCCGGTTCCGACAAGCGTGGATCGGCCTAGATGGCGGGCCGGCTTGCTGTCCCGCCCGGCTCAACCGTGGGCCGTGTGGCGGTTGCACGGATACGCTCACGTTGACGGCATCAAGCCGCGGGTTGACCTCGATGTCGGGCGGTTGGCCGACCTCGGCACGGTGCCCTGAGAGGGGCTCACCCTATTCTTAGCTCAGGTTGACCGGCAGGCGTACCCATGGCCGATGGCCTTCGCCGGCCAGGGAGAAATCACCGTGACAGATCAGTCAGGACGCAAGGTCGAACAGCGGGCCGGGTCGGCCTGGGTCACCGCCCTGCGTCGGCAGGGAGAGAACGTTCCCCGTGCCGTCGCGCTCGTCGTCGGCGTGGTCGGTGCGTACTCCCTGTTGAGTGCGGTCATCCCGCACCAACGCACCCGGTTGACGTTCCTCGTCGACATCGTCGGTGAGACCGTGACCGACCTCGCGTTTGGCACCATCGCCGCGATCGGTGTCGCCATGATCCTGCTGGCGGCCGGGCTCAGGCGCCGGCAACGCTCCGCGTGGGCCGTGTGCCTCGTCCTCGCGGTCGTGGCGACGGCATTGCATGTGCTCAAGGGCTTCGATGTCGAGGAGTCGGGGTCGACAGCCCTGCTTGTCGTGCTACTGCTGGCAACGCGACGTCAGTTCAAGGCGGGCATCGCCGGTGGTGGGCGGCGTCGATTCGTGTACGTGCTCGGAGCACTTGTGCTGTTCGACGTCGCACTGGGGCTGCTGCTGCTGCTCGTGAACCGCGACGACGTCGTGGGCCACCCGTCGATCGGCCTGACCCTGCAGCACGTCCTGCTCGGCCTCGTCGGGATCGAAGGTCCGCTGACTTTTCATCGCGGTGCCATCGACCGGATCGACGCGGCAGTGCTCGCCGGCCTGGGGGCTATCACGCTCATCACCGCGGTGGTGATGCTGCTCGCCAGGCCGCGCAAGCGACCTGGGCGCACGGCCGAGCAGGACGCCGTGCTGCACCGACTTCTGCGCGATCACGGGGACCGCGACTCCCTGGGGTGGTTCGCGACTCGCGACGACCGCGACCTCGTGCTGTCACCCTCCGGCAAGGCCGGGGTGTCCTATCGAGTGGTCGGCGGCGTGGCCTTGGCTGCAGGGGATCCGATCGGCGATCCCGAGGCGTGGCCGCATGCGCTCGACGCCTTCTTGTCGGCGGCCGCGGACAACGCCTGGACACCGGCGGTGATGGGTTGCGGAGATCGGGCGGGGGCGGCATGGGCCAAGGCCGGTCTTGATGTGCTCGAACTCGGTGACGAAGCCGTCGTGGACACCGCGGCGTTCAACCTCTCCGGCCGTGCCATGCGAGGCGTACGGCAGGCACTTGGCCGGGTGTCGCGCGCCGGATATGTGATCACCGTGCGCCGTGCGCGGGACGTTCCCCATGCGGAGTGGATGGTGATCCAGCAGGAACGGCACTCCTGGCGGGCGGGCGAGATCGAGCGGGGCTTCTCGATGGCGCTGGGTCGGCTCGGAGATCCGCGTGACGGTGACGCCGTCGTGGTCTCGGCCTGCGACGAGGACGGAAAGCTGCGTGCTGCACTGCACTTCGTTCCCTGGGGAAAGGCCGGGCTGTCGCTCGACCTGATGGGCCGCGCACCGGACTCCGACAACGGCGTCAACGAAGCCATGATCGCTACGCTGCTGCAGTCGGCCGACGAGATCGGTGTGGGGCGGGTGTCGCTGAACTTCGCGGTCTTCCGTTCGGCGCTCGAACGCGGCGCCGATCTGGGTGCCGGGCCGGTGGCGCGCGCCTGGCGGCGCCTGCTCCTGCTCGGCTCCCGGTGGTGGCAGATCGAGCAGTTGTACCGGTTCAACGCGAAGTTCGGTCCCGAGTGGGTTCCGCGCTACCTGTGCTATCCGGGTCCGCGTGAGCTGCCGCGGGTGGCCATCGCCGCACTGCGCGCCGAGGCGTTCCTCGTGTTGCCGGGTCAGCAGCCCAAGTCGAACCGGAAAGGACCCCACCTCACGAGATCGGTGCTAGCCACCCACCGCCACGATGAAGAAGTCGGTGCCGAACCCGAGCAGCAGACCAAAAAGGACACCCCAGTAAAGAAGCTCTCGCCGACCCATACGCTCACCGACTCGTAGCAACTGGATGATCACGTACAACAGCGAGCCTGCGGCGAGGGCCAGGAAGCCGATGGACAGGGTCTCGCTGACGTACGACTGACCGATGAGCGTGCCGGCCAATGTCGGGCCGCCACCGATCAGGCCCAGCAGCGCGAGGAAACCCCAGCCCGGCTTGGCCCGCTCCGCGGCCAACGGCGCGACGATCCCGAATCCCTCGGTGGCGTTGTGCAGCCCGAAGCCGATGATGAGCAACACGGCGAGCTTGATCTCGCCGCCCGCTGCCGACTGCCCGATGGCCAGACCCTCGGCAAAGTTGTGCAGGCCGATGCCGACCGCGATGAGCAACGCCAGCCGACGCGCGGACGAGCCGAGGTCGAGTCGGCCGGTCGCCTTGAGCTCGTCGGCAGCCATCGCGCCCGGCCCGAAATTGCGCGGGATCGCGGCAGGTCGCCGATTGCGCATCCAGCGTTCGTAGAAGCTCAGGCTCATCAGACCGATCGTGACGCCGAGGGTCGCGACGGTCGCCAGCCCGGCGAAGTGCAGCCACGTGCCCGTGTTGTCGACCGCCGCTGCCGTCAGCGCACCCTCAACCGGGCCGATCGTGTGCTCGAGGACTTCCCAGAACAGGAACAGCAGGATGCCGGTGGCCGTTGCATTGAGGAACGCTCGAAGGCCGACGGACGGGTTGTCCACCCGCGCCAGCGGCAGACCAAGAAAGATGGTGAAGCCGGCTATGGCGCCTAGTGCCGCGATCCCGACCGGGCTCATACGTTTCCTCCTGATCTCGCCCACGAATTAGGGGAGCCTAACCTAATCCAACATTCGGCTGTCAAGGCCGCATCGGTTCAGGAAAGGGGGTCACCATGGGTCTGACCAGCGCCGGGACGCTGCTTCTCGCCGCCTTGCTCACCATCGCCATCGTCGTGGTGACCCTCTATTACTGGAACCGGCTACGCGGTCCACGGGCGGCCCGGACGGTGAGCCGGGTCGCGATGATCCTGATGTGCCAGGTGCTGGCGATCGTCTTCACCGGCCTCGCCATCAACGCCGGCGCTGGGTTCTTCGCCTCCTGGTCCGAGCTCTTCGGCGCCCCGGCCATCACAGCCGCCGCGCCACCGAGGGTGGTCGGCCAGGCCGATCACTCGCTGCGAACCGTCATCCGCGCGTCGTTCCTCGCCAGTCACGGCACGGTGGTCCCGCTGGTGATTCCCGCACCGGTGGCCGGCATCCCGCCGCAGCGCGCGCTCGTCTATCTGCCGGCTGCCTACGGCGACCCGAACGCGCCGAACACGCGCTTCCCCGTCGTACAACTGATGGTGGGCTTCCCAGGCCACCCGTACAACTGGACCGGGGGGCTGCAGTTGCAGCGCGTGCTCGACACCGAGATCGCCGCCCGGCGCACGGTGCCGCTCATTGCCGTGATGCCCAACCAGAACATCGCCCTGCCGAGGGACACCCAGTGCGTCAATGTGGTCAACGGCCCCAAGGTCGACACCTACCTCAGCTCTGACGTGCATCGCGCGGTCATCAAGGCGTTCCGGGCCATCCCGGCCGCCTCCGGGTGGGCGGTGATGGGCTATTCCACCGGCGGCTTCTGCGCGCTGAACCTCGCGATGCGGCACCCTGACCTGTTCTCCGCTGCCGTGTCGCTGTCGGGTTACGGTCGCACCGCCCGCGATCACCAGACGGGAGACCTGTTCGGCGGCAGCAAGGTCCTGGCCGATCTCAACAGCCCGATCTGGCGGATCGAGCACCTTGGCCGCCCGGCCATCAAGGTGCTGTTCATGTCCAGCAAGATCGACAAGGTGCCGGTGCGCGACGCTGCGGCCTTCACCACTCACGCCCGGCCTCCCACGTACGCGAAGGACATCGTGTTCCCGCGCGGCGGGCACAACTTCCATCTCTGGCTGGCCGAGGAGCCCTACGCGTTCGCCTGGATGTCGCAATGGTTGCGTACTCCGCTGGCGCCGACCCTGCCTCCCGTCGTCCACTGACGACGCCGCCACCCGGGCGGTCGGGGTGGGCCGTCTCGTACGCTCGGGCTTCGCCGTCGACACTGCGGGAGGGGTGGCCCATGGCCTCCAAGATGGTTCCGGAGCGCGTGCTCGGCACGGCTGGCTTGCCGGTTTCGGCGCAGGGACTGGGCTGCATGGGAATGTCGCAGTCCTACGGCCCCGCGGACGAGGCCGAGTCCATCGCGACCATCCATCGGGCGCTCGATCTCGGAGTGCGACTGCTCGACACCTCCGACGTCTACGGCGAGGGCAGCAACGAGGATCTCGTCGGCCGTGCCATCGCAGGCCGCCGGGACGAGGCGATCGTGGCCACCAAGTTCGGGCTGCGGCACGACGTGCCGGGGTCGGCGGCGCCGAGCATCAACGGGCGTCCGGAGTACGTCCACGCCAGTTGCGAGGCCAGCCTGCGGCGGCTCGGAATCGACCACATCGATCTGTACTACCAGCATCGGGTCGACCCGACGGTTCCGATCGAGGACACGGTCGGCGCGATGGCCGAGCTCGTGCAGGCCGGCAAGGTGCGCTTTCTCGGCCTGTCCGAGGCCAGCGTCCCGTCGCTTGAGCGGGCGGTCGCAGTGCATCCGATAGCCGCCTTGCAGAGCGAGTGGTCACTGTGGACTCGCGACCTGGAGGCAGACGTCGTGGACACGGCGCGCCGCCTCGGCATCGGGATCGTGCCCTTCAGCCCGCTCGGCCGCGGCTTCCTCACCGGGGCGATCACCAGCCCGGAGGACTTCGCGCCGGACGACTTCCGGCGCAAAAACCCCCGCTTTCAAGGCGAGAACTTCACCCGCAACCTGCGCCTGGTCGACGAAGTGCGCGCGCTCGCGACCGAGAAGGGCTGCACCGCCGGGCAACTTGCGCTGGCGTGGGTCATGTCGCAAGGCGATGACGTGGTGCCGATCCCGGGGACAAAGCGCAGGACCTACCTCGAGGAGAACGTCGCCGCCTGCGACGTCGAGATCACCGAGGCCGACCGCGCCCGCCTCGATGCGATCGCGCCGAGGGGTGCGGCTTCCGGCGACCGCTATGCCAACGCGGACTATGCCTACGGCAACAGCCCGGAGGCCGCTGGCTAGCCGATCGTCACGTCGCTGAGCTTGACGAAGGCGACCCGGTGGCCGAACTCGATCAGCACGTATCTGTCCTGACCGATCACGACCGTGTGGTCGCCCGGCGAACTGCCGTCGTAGGTGCTGCTTCGGTAGTAGTCAGAACGCGGCAGGTCGGCCGCGACGTAACTCTGACCGGCCGCGATGGAGTACTGCAGCGGCGTCACCGTCTGTACGGGAATGCCGGTGCCGTCGTAGGCCGTCGGCTCCGGATAGGCGCGACCGTAGACCGGGATGGACGTCAGGCCGGCCCTCGGCGTGACCGTGACCGCGCGGGTCGGCAGTGTCGCGTGGTCGTCGTTGAACCACGCCTCCTGGCCGCCGTACCAGATCGCCGTCCAGCCGCCCTGCCGTTCGGCGACGGCGAACCGTTGACCGGTGGCCGCCTTGTCACCGGTGTCGCAGATCTGGGTGGTTCCGGGGGAGCCGTCCGGGTGCAGCGCGGCATCGGAGAGCAGTGGTGCGCTTTGGCTCGGGGCGGTGCGCAGATAGACGAAGCTCACCGGCTCGTTCGGGCTCGGCGGGTCGCTGCCGCAGCCGGTGACCGGCTGGATGTTGGTGGCGAAGTTCGGCGCGATCGTCACCGCGTCGGCGTGGCCGCCCTTGCTCGCCTTCAGCGGTGCGCCGAGGAGCGCCATGTAGTGCGCCCAGTCCCAGAACGGGCCGGGATCCCAGTGCATCCGGGCGACGTTGGAGGGGACGGTCCCCGGCACGTTGTCGTGACCGATGATGTGCGCGCGGTCGAGCGGGATGTTGAACCGGGCGGCGAGGTAGCGCACCAGACGGGCCGATGAGCGATAGAGCGCCTCGGTGTACCACGCCGCGCCTTGTGCGGCGTAGCCCTCGTGCTCGATGCCGATGGAGTGCATGTTGATGTACCAGTTGCCGGCATGCCAGGCGACGTCCTTGGTCGGCACCATCTGCGTCACCTGGCCGTCGGAGGAGCGCAGCACGTAATGCGCACTCACGTAGGCCTTCGGGTTCTGGAACAGCGCGATGGTGGGGTCGTAGGCCACCTCGGTGTCGTGGATGACGATGTAGGAGATCTTCATCTGGGCCGGCCGCTCGGCGGTGTCGTAGTTGCCGTAGTCACCGGGGTCGTTCGGATTGTTCTGCGCGTAGGCCGCCGGGATGTAGCGGCAGTCCAGACCGCTCGGGCACTCGGCCGATGACATCGTGCGGGTCGCCCGAAGGTGCAGCGCGGCGATCCCGGACCGGTCCGGCTGGACGCCCGGCTGGGCCGCGAGACGCAGCCGCTGACCGTCCGAAGTGGATGCCGCAGCCCCGGCCCGCAGGGTGGAGTAGACATCGTCGGCGAACTCCTGCGACACCAGTTGGTCGGTCGCGCCGCTGTATCGGGCCACTGCCGCGTACCACCCGCCGGTCGCCGACGGGAGCCGGCCGCCGCCGAGCGCACGGGCGTACGACGCGAGCAGCGCCGCGCCGGCGCGGATGTTCGACCGGGCGTCGGTGCGTACGGCCGACGGACTGGTGTGGATGAGAGCCGCACTCTGGCTCAGCGGCGACGAACGCCGCGTGGGCACCCGGCTGGGATCGCCGCGGCCGTCGGCGCTCGCCGGGTCGACCAGGTGAATCGGGCCCCAGCCGCCGGCTGTGCTGGGCTGCCCGGCATGGGACTCCCACCGCGTCAGCGCGTACGACAGCGCGAGCAGGAGCGAGGCGGGGACCCCGGATTCGCGCCCCGCAGCCGCGAATGCGGCCTGCGTGCTGCCGGCGCTCGGGGTCGCGGATGAGTTGTCGGCTGCGGCGGCGGGTGCGCCCAGGGGCGCGGCCAGAGCAAGCACGAGTGCGGTGATGGCACCGCCGATTGCCAGGCGAGGGCGGACTTCGCGCATGGTTAATCCTCCTAAGTCGGCCTAAACAGCCCAGCCGATGGCGACCACCCTGCCTGCGCACCGGGGAGGGGTCAAGGCCGGTCCTTCGCGTTGACGTGGTTCGGAGTGGTAGGTAAGTTGCGAATTGCGCTTGTTAGTCGGTAATTGTTTACCATGCCCCCGGAGGGCCGAAATGTCTTCTCGTACCGCCCGCGTCTCCGTCCTGCTCGCCGCCGCTCTCGGGCTGTCGATGGCCGGGCTGTCGCTCGGCCCCGTCTCCGCAGCCGGCGCGACCGGGAGCCCGTCAGCCGGCGGCAAGAGCGCCGCCGCTTCCAGTTGGGCACACGCCAGGACCCAGCAGATGACGCTGGAGGAGAAGGTCGGACAGCTGTTCGTGGCGCCGGTCTATGGCGATCGGGCCGACACGACTGACCCGGCGGACGTGGCGGCCAACCAGAAGGCATACGGCGTCTCGACCGGAGCTCAGGTCATCGACAAGTACAAGCTCGGCGGCGTCATCTATTTCGCCTGGTCGAACAACGTCAAGAACCCTCCCCAGATCGCCGGGCTGTCCAACGGCCTGCAGCACCAGGCGATGGCACAGCGGCTGCCGATCCCGCTGCTCATCAGCACCGACCAGGAGCAGGGCGTCGTCTATCGGGTCGGCCCCCCGGCGACGCAGTTCCCCGGCAACATGGCGCTCGGCGCCGGGCGCAGCCCGCAGGATGCCAAGACGGCCGCATCCATCACCGGCCAGGAGTTGCGCGCGATCGGCATCAACCAGGACTTCGCGCCGGTCTCCGATGTCAACGTCAACGCCCTCAACCCGGTGATCGGCGTCCGTTCCTTCTCCTCGGATCCCGATCTGGTCTCGAGCCTGGCTTCGTCGCAGGTAGAGGGTTACCAAGGCGCCAATGTGGCAGCGACGGCGAAACACTTCCCGGGCCACGGCGACACCAGCGTCGACAGCCACACCGGCATCCCGGTGATCTCGCACTCGCGCCAGCAATGGGAGGCCATCGACCAGCCGCCGTTCACCGCCGACATCGCCAAGGGCATCGACGCGATCATGACCGCACACATCATCGTGCCGTCGCTCGACCCGTCCGGTGACCCGGCCACCCTGTCCAACCCGATCATCACCGGCATCCTGCGCAACCAGATGCACTACGACGGCCTGGTCATCACCGACTCGCTCGGCATGGCAGGTGTACGCCAGAAGTACGGCGACGACAGGGTTCCGGTGCTGGCGCTGAAGGCCGGCGTCGACCAGTTGCTCATGCCGCCGAACTTCGACCTGGCGTTCAGCTCGGTGCTTGCTGCCGTACGCAACGGCGAGATCAGCGAGAGTCGGATCGACCAGTCCGTCTTCCGCGTGCTCCGGTTGAAGTACGAGCGGGGGCTGTTCAAGCAGCCGTACGTCAACGAAGCGGCTGTGCCCACCGTGGTCGGCACCCCGGCGCACTACGCGGCAGCGCAGCAGATCACCGACAAGACCGTGACGCTGGTGAAGAACGACGGGCAGGCACTTCCGCTGACGCCGGCCTCCACCGGCTCGATGCTCGTCACCGGCGCCGGAGTCACTGCCGCGCTGGCCGGCAAGATCGCGGCTCGGGGTGTCAGCGCTGACGCGTTCGAGACCGGCCTCAGCCCGAGCGATGCGACCATCCAGGCCGCGGTGGCCCAGGCACAGGCCCACGACCGCACCGTCGTGGCGACCAACAAGGCGTGGAGCAACGCGGCACAGCAGAAGCTGGTCAAGGCGCTCCTCGACACCGGCAAGCCGGTCATCGTGGTGGCCGTCCGTGACCCGTACGACATCGCGTACTTCACCGCGGCGCCGACCTACCTCGCCACGTACAGCTACACCGACGTGTCCTTGGAGTCGCTGACCCGGGTGCTGTTTGGCGAGATCACGCCGACAGGGCTGCTGCCGGTCACGATCCCGGTTGCCGGCAGCACCGACACGCTCTACCCGTTCGGCTACGGGCTGAGCTGGTGATCCGGCGGCGGCTGGCGGCCTGCGTCGCCGCCCTTGCCGGAGCGGCGCTGGTCCTGCTCGGCACACCCGCTCCGGCGGGTGCGGGGCAGGCGACCGGTCCACCCGTGCCACTTCGGGTGGCCAGCTACAACATCCACGCCGGCATCGGCAGCGACGGCGCGTTCGACCTGGACCGCACGGCCGAGGCGATCCGCGCCCTCGACGCCGATGTGGTGGGACTGGAGGAAGTCGATGTCAACTGGGG
>JBAVXU010000016.1:0-3332 GCA_049698415.1 Mycobacteriales bacterium | reverse complement strand
CTATCTCTCCGGTCCCGGTGGGCACACCGCCCGGCCGCACCTCACCGCTGACCTGGTCTACGCGATGGGGCGGATCATCGTCGACGTCCCGGGCCTGCTCTCCCGGGTGGTCGACCCGCGGGCCGGGTTGTCACTGGTGTGGGGCGAGGTGCAGGCCGGCCGGACAGCCAACGCCATGCCGGCCGCCGGGGTGCTGCGCGGGACCGTACGCATGCTCGACCGGTCCGCCTGGCGGATCGCCCCGGACCTGCTGCGCCGGCTGGTCGCCGAGGTCGTCGCGCCGACCGGCGTCAAGGCCGAGGTGGAGTACACCCCCGGCGTGCCGCCGGTCGACAACGATCCGGCCGTCATCGCCATGCTGCGGGTGGCAGCCCTTGCCGCGCTCGGTTCCAAAGCCGTCACCGACACCAAGCAGAGCCTGGGCGGCGAGGACTTCGCGTGGTACCTCGACAAGACCCCGGGTGCTCTGGCCCGGCTGGGCACGGCACCGCCCGCGGAGGCCGGCGCCACCCCGTGCGACCTGCACCAGGGCAGCTTCGACATCGACGAGCGCGCGATCGCCGTCGGCACCAGGTTGCTGGTGCACACCGCGCACACCGCGCTGCGCTAGCGCGGATCCGGCAGGGCGACGCGCCCGCAATCCGCTCCGAAGGGCGCCCTGGCGTAGTAGTTTGCGCAGGGTAATCGCCGGAGGTGCATTGTGTCATTGTCCGAGGTCACCGAACTGCGAATCCATGGCGTGAGCGGTACGCCGCCGGAGAGCATCCTGCAGCGGCCGCACGTCCGACAGGTGGCCGGCGACGGATCGGCCGGCTTCTACCGCCCGTCCGACGGTGGCAGTCCCACCCACGGCCCGGCCGGCCCGCGGATGGAGGCGTACAGCTGGGGGAACCTCACCTCAGGTGCGTCGGCGCGTGCGCTGTGGTTGCTGCTCCTGCCGTTCATGCTGGTCAACCTCGCCTCCTGGATGCGCCCACGCCGGGCCCGCCCGGGTGACCCGCGGCGGGTGAAGCTCGGCGAGACGATGGTGTTCGGCATCTGCCGGATGCTGGCGTTGACACTGACTGCCACGGTCGTCCTCACCGCCGTGGGGCTGGCGATGGACCTGGTCGCCTGGCAGTGCGCCGCCCCCGGCCGCTCCTGCGGGGACCGCCGGTCCTACCTGCATTTCCTCGGCACCGGTTTCTTCTCCGAGCCCGGCCGGCGGCTGGCCGTCGGTGCTCTGGTGCCGGTGCTCACCATCGTGTTCCTGTGGTTCCTCGGCCGGCGCACCTGGCAGCGCTACGAGTGCGTGAAGGCCGGCGCCGGTGCGGGGTACTCCCTCGATGACCCCGGATTCTGGTACGGCCGCCACCTGGTCGGCCGGCTGCGCACGCTTCATTTCACGTTCGGTCTGGCCACGGTCGTGATCGCGCTGACCGGCCCGGTGCTCGCCCACGATCGCGCCGTCGCCTCCGGCCGGGCCGGATTCGGCTATGGCCTGCTGGCGGTCGGCGCGCTGCTGATCCTCGCCACCGCCGCATCGGTATGGGTGCCGGTGGTGATTCGCCGGGACATCAAGGGGCGGGCGCTGTACATCAAGCCCATGCGGCTGATCTCGCTGTTGCTGGTTCCGGTCGCGTTCGCCTACGCGATGCTCCCGCGGCCGGACTGGGTCTCGAAGGGAGCACTGCCGGGATTCGCTCCCGGGGTGATCCGGCTCTTCGGGGTGCAGATGGCGCTGCTCCTGCTGCTCACGGCAGCGGTCTGGTTGCTGCGCGGGCGCCGGCTGCCCTACCCCGCCGCGCTGGGTGGGTTCGCCACGCCGCTGGTCGCCGGACTCGCACTGTTCCTGCAGACGGCGTTCACCGCCGGGCTGTCCTTCCGGCTCTCCGACTGGCTCGACCGCGGCGCGGTTCCCAACTCCGCCAGCGAGACAGCCAGCTCGGCGCTCGAGCCGCCCGTGCCGTACGCCTGGGCGGGCTTGGGCTTCTTCCTGGCCTGCGTGCTGGTGCTCGTCGTGGCAGTGCTGACGATGTTCTGGCTGATGCCGCGCCTGGTCGCCCGCGCGGCGGCCCGGGCACGCAGCCAGTACCACCTGAAGCCAGGGCAGGACGACGACCGCGTCGCGGACATCGCCAAAGTGGTGGGCGCGGCGTCCCTGACCGACCGCGGAGGCATGTTGCTCGCGGCGGTGATGATCCCGGCCGTCATCGGGGCGCTCGTGGTCACCGCTCTGGTGTTGATCGTCGGGGGCGCCCCGGTGGAGTTGGTCGACCCCGGCACGCGCACGGCCGTGGCGCTCAGCGTGATGACCAATGCCGGCGCCTACCTGGTCGGTGCGTTCGCGCTCGCTCTGGTCGTCCTGGGCAGGATGGCGTACAAAACCGTGAAGACCCGGCGGCTGGTCGGGATCGCCTGGGACATCGGCACGTTCTGGCCCCGCGACGCCCACCCGCTGGCGCCCCCTTGCTACGCCGAGCGGTCGGTGCCCGATCTGGTGACCCGCACCTCGTGGTTGGCCGATGGCACGCCCGAGCGCTCCGGCGTGGTGCTGGCCGGCCACAGCCAGGGCTCGGTGCTGGCCGCGGCCACCGTGCTGCAGCTCTCGCCGGACACCCTGCAGCGACTGGCCCTGCTCACCTACGGCTCGCCACTGTCGCGGCTCTACGGCAACTACTTCCCGGCGTTCTTCTCCGCCGCGGAGTTGCGCGAGGTACGCGACCGGGTCACCACTGCCGATCACCCACCGCCGCGGTGGACCAACCTCTACGTCGACGGTGACCCCATCGGCGGTCCCGTGCTGCCCGAGATCGACCGCCGGCTGCTGCCGGTGCTGTCGTTCGACCGGCCGGCGGGAGACACCGCGGACCCGCCTGTCCTCGGCCACTCCGACTACCCGCTGACACCGGAGTTCGACGAGACGGTCGACAAGCTGGCGATCTCCGTGGCGCTGACACCATCGATCGACCTGCGCTCCACGCAGGGCGGGGCTTCACCGAGTCTCAGCAGCGACAAGGGCCACCCGGCTGAGCACTGATTAGATGAAGCCATGACCCGCATCGTGGTGATCGGCGGCGGCCCGGCCGGCTATGAGGCCGCCCTGGTGGCGGCGCAGCTCGGTGCCGAGGTCAGCGTGGTCGAGCGGGCCGGACTCGGTGGCGCGTGCGTGCTCTATGACTGCGTGCCGTCCAAGACGTTCATCGCGAGCAGCGACACGATGACGGAGTTCCGCGGTGCGGCCGAGCTCGGCATCGACCCCGGCAAGCCCGAGAACATCCGGGTCGACGCCGGTGCCGTCCACGACCGGGTGCGCCGGCTGGCTCTCGCGCAGTCCGCCGACGGCGGCGGCC
>JBAVXU010000015.1:0-2303 GCA_049698415.1 Mycobacteriales bacterium | reverse complement strand
GCGTTCTTCGCGGCCTGCTCGACTGCCGCGCAACCGCCCAGCACGATCAGGTCGGCCAGCGAGACCTTCTTCGACCCGGACTGCGAGTTGAACTCCTGCTGGATCTGCTCGAGAGCCTGCAGCACCGATGCCAGCTGGGCCGGCTCGTTGGACTCCCAGTCCCGTTGCGGCGCAAGGCGAATCCGGGCGCCGTTGGCCCCGCCGCGCTTGTCGGTGTCCCGGTAGGTCGCAGCGGCCGCCCATGCGGTGGAGGCCAGCTGGGAGATCGACAGACCCGATTCGAGCAACTTGGCCTTGAGGGCAGCGATGTCCGACTCGCCGATCAGTTCGTGATCGACAGCGGGTACGGGGTCCTGCCACAGCTGCGGCTCCGGAATCCACGGGCCGAGGTAGCGGGAGACAGGTCCCATGTCGCGGTGCAGCAGCTTGAACCACGCCTTGGCGAAAGCCGCCGCGAACTGATCCGGATTCTCGTGGTAGTGCCTGGAGATCGGCTCGTAGATCGGATCCATCCGCAGCGCGAGGTCGGTCGTCAGCATCATCGGGGCGTGCCGCTTCGCCGGGTCGTGCGCGTCGGGCACCGTCTCCTGGGCCTCGGGGTCCTTGGCCCTCCACTGCTTGGCACCTGCCGGACTGGTCGTCAGCTCGTACTCGTAGTCGAAGAGGTTGGCGAAGAACCCGTTGTCCCACTTCGCCGGCTCCTTGGTCCACGCGCCCTCGAGCCCGCTGGTGATCGTGTCGGCCGCCTTGCCGGTGCCGAAGGCGTTCTTCCAGCCCAGGCCCTGATGCTCGACCGGGCAGCCCTCCGGCTCCGGTCCGACGAGCTCGGGGTCGCCTGCTCCGTGGCACTTGCCGAACGTGTGACCCCCGGCGATGAGCGCGACCGTCTCCTCGTCGTTCATCGCCATCCGGCCGAAGGTCTCCCGGATGTCCCTGGCGGCGGCCAGCGGATCCGGGTTGCCGTTCGGCCCCTCCGGGTTCACGTAGATCAGGCCCATCTGCACGGCGCCGAACGGACCGGTCAACTCCCGATCGCCGGAGTAGCGCTCATCGCCGAGCCAGGTGTCCTCGGGACCCCAGATGATCTCGTCGGGCTCCCAGATGTCCTCGCGGCCGAAGGCGAATCCGAAGGTCTCGAAACCCATCGATTCCATCGCGCAGTTGCCCGCGAAGACCAGCAGGTCGGCCCAGGAGAGCCTGCGGCCGTACTTCTGCTTGACCGGCCAGAGCAGCCGGCGCGCCTTGTCGAGGCTGGCGTTGTCCGGCCAGCTGTTGAGGGGTGCGAAGCGCTGCTCGCCGCTGCCGGCACCACCCCGGCCGTCGGCGATGCGGTAGGTGCCTGCGGCATGCCAGCTGAGCCGGATGAACAGCGGACCGTAGTGGCCGTAGTCGGCGGGCCACCAGTCCTGCGAGGTGGTCATGACATCGAAGATGTCCTGCTTCAGCGCGTCGACGTCGAGCTTCTTGAACTCCTCGGCGTAGCTGTAGTCCGTACCCATCGGGTTGGACTTGGGCGAGTGCTGGTGCAGGACCTGCAGGTCCAGCTGATTGGGCCACCAGTCCTGGTTGGTCCTGGGCCGGCCGGACTTGGGAGTCGGGGAAGGGATTGCAGGGTTTTCGCTTTCGCTGCCGATGTCAGACACGTCGTTCCTTCTCCTCTGTTGCTGGTTCGTTCTGATGACTCGTTGCTCTGGACGCCGCGACGCACTCGGGGCAGCGGCCCCAATAGATGACCTCGGCCTCGTCTATCTCGTAGCCCGATCCGTCTGCGGCGGTGAGACACGGAGTCTCGCCGACCGCGCAGTCGACGTCGACCGTGCGTCGACAACTACGGCAGATGAGGTGGTGGTGGTTGTCATCGACGCGGTTCTCGTAGCGGGCTGATGACCCGGCAGGCTGGATGCGCCGGAACACGCCCCTCTCGGTGAGGGCCGCAAGCGCGTCGTAGACCGCCTGGCGTGAGATGGCACCGATCTCGGCTCGTACGACTGCGTAGATATCGTCGGCCGTACTGTGCGGCCCTGCGGACACCGCCCGCAGGACGGCCAGACGCTGAGGCGTGACATGCAGACCGTGCTGGCGGAGAAGCGCGTCGGATGTCTCACTGAGCACAAACGCGAGCCTAGTCCCGGCTGGTGGAGCGAGTCCAGATCTAGTTGGTGCCAAGTTTGCGACCGGCACCAATCCGACCTGGTGGGCGTTAGTGTCGCTCGTCAGGAATCGTTGAGCGGCCGGAGGTTGGAGAAATGCATCCTGCCTACGAAGACGATGCGTTACGCAACCTGACGTCGGCTGACCGCGCC
>JBAVXU010000014.1:0-6757 GCA_049698415.1 Mycobacteriales bacterium | reverse complement strand
GTGGGACCAGAGCTAGTCGTGTGGACCGGTCCGTCGTGTACTGATGTCCGTAGGACACCCCCGTCCCGGCGGGCACGTCCTTGGCCAGGGCGACGGCACCACGCAGGGTCATCGCCGGTCGCAGACCGTAGGTCGACACCTGGGGCACCGGCGAGAGGCCGTAGACCGCGATCCCCGGCCGGACCAGGTCGAAGTGCGCCTCGGGCAGGGTGAGGGTCACCGCGGAGTTGGCGACGTGCCGCAGTTGCGGGTGCAGCCCGGCGTGCTCCACGACGTCGAGCGCCTCACCGAACAGCCGCACCTGCCGGGCGATGGTGGGATGGCCGGGATCGTCGGCGTAGGCGAGGTGGGTCCACACGCCCACGACCGACACCTCGCCGGAGGACTCCGCCTTGGCTGCTGCCGAGGTCAGGTCGGGCCACTGCTCGGCGGTCGCGCCGTTGCGGCTCAGCCCGGTGTCGACCTTGAGATGCACGCGCGCCGTACGACCGGCCCGCCGGGCCGCTGCCACGGTCTCGTCGAGCGCCCAGAGCGACGAGACGGAGAGGTCGACGTCGGCGGCCACGCCCTCGTGCAACGGCTCGCCGGGGGAGTTCAGCCAGGACAGGATCGGGACGCTGATCCCGGCCGCGCGCAGGCTCAGTGCCTCTTCGAGTGCCGAGACCCCGAGCCAGCGGGCTCCGCCGTCGATGGCGGCCCGCGCGCTCGGCAGGAGGCCGTGGCCGTAGCCATCGGCCTTGACCACGGCCATCATCTGCGCGCCCGGGGCGCGTGAGCAGAGCAGGCTCACGTTGGAACGGATGGCGTCCAGGTCGACCGACGCCTCCGCTCGCAGCATCCGCTCAGTGTCTCAGAGGTCGCCGGTCCGGGCTCACTGCGCCGAGAGCGCGGTGCGTCCGGCTTCGGGGAGCGCGGCAAGAAGGTCGGTCGCGCTGATCGGGCCGCCCCCGCTGGCGAGCCGGCCGGAAAGTCCGTGCAGGAAGGCCGCTGCCGTCGCGGCGCGTGGGGCGGACAGCCCCCCGGCGAGCAGCGAGCCGGCCAGGCCCGAGAGCACGTCACCGCTGCCGGCTGTCGCCAGCCAGGGACAGCTCACCGGGTCGACGGTGACCTCGCCGCCGGGCGAGCAGATCACGCTCGCTTCGCCCTTGAGCAGGACGGTCGCGCCGAGGTCCGCTGCCGCCCGGCGGGCCGCCGCGATCCGGTCCTCGCCCACGTCACCGGCGAGCCGGACGAACTCCCGGTCGTGCGGGGTCAGCAGAGTGTCGGCAGAGCGTTCGCGTACCCACTCGGGATGTTGGGCGAGAACGGTCAGCCCGTCGGCGTCGACCAGGACCGGCACGTGCGAGGCGAGAACATCCCGGACGATCGCCGCCGCTCGCGCGTCGGTGCCGAGGCCAGGTCCCACGACCCAGGCCTGGACCTGGCCCGCGTCGGCCGGGCCGCCATCGCTCACCACCACCTCCGGCCAGCGGGTACGCACCGCATCGGCGGCGTGCCCGGTGTAGCGCACCATGCCGGCGAATCCGTGCACGGCTCCCCCGACCGACAGCAGCGCCGCGCCCTGATAGGTCTCCGAGCCGGCGGCGATGCCGACGACGCCGCGGGTGTACTTGTCGTCGAGCGGTCCGGGCTCGGGCAGCCAGGCCGCAACGTCGAGCAAGTCGGGCACCTGCGCGTGAACCGCCCCGAGGTGCGGGCCGAGCCCGATGTCGATGACGTCGACCACGCCGGCGTGGGTCTGTCCGGGGGCGAGGACGAGTCCCGGCTTCAGGCAGCCGAAGGTCACGGTCAGATCCGCCCGGAACGCCTCGCCGACGACCGCGCCGGTGTCCGGCGAGACGCCGCTGGGGATGTCTACGGCCACAGACAGGGCGTCCGACTCGGCGGCCGCGACGGCCAGTTCGGCGGCGTCGGGTCGCAGTTCGCCCTGCGCACCGATGCCCACGATGCCGTCCATCACCAGATCGGCGGCGGAGATACGATCCGGCTCGGGAGCGCCCGACCGGCCACCGGCGCGAAGCAGGGCCGCCATCCCGTCGGAGTGCACGCGGTCGGGTGTCAGAAGCAGGGCATGCACCTGAGCGCCGCGCTGGGCCAGCCGGGCACCGGCGTACAGCGCGTCACCGCCGTTGTTGCCGGCGCCGACCAGCAGCACGACGCGGGCACCGTAGACGTCGCCGAGCAGCCGAGCGCACCGGTTGGCCAGCCCGGCGGCGGCGCGCTGCATCAGCGCCCCTTCGGGCGTATGGCGCATCAGCGCGTCCTCTGCCGCCCGGACCGCCTCGGCCCGCCAGACGCCTCTCACGCCTCGGCCACCACCATCGCCGAGGCGATGCCGCCGTCGTGGCTCAGCGAGATGTGCCACGTCACCACGCCCTGCTCCCCGGCGGCGGCCGCGACGGTTCCGCGTACGTGCAGGTCCGGCCGGCCGTCGGCACCGGAGATGACCTCACAGTCGTGCCATTCGAGGGAGGCCGGGACGCCCAGCGCCTTGGCCACCGCCTCCTTGGCTGCGAACCGCGCGGCCAGGGATTCTGGTGTCCGCGGATTGCCGGTCGCCGTGATCCGCTCGGTGGGGGTGAACAGCCGCTCCGCCAGGCCCGGGGTCCGTTGCAGCGAGGCGGCGAAGCGCTCGACGAGCACCACGTCCACACCGACCCCGATGATCATGCTCCGCAGCCTAGGCCGCTGGCCGCGCCGATTATGGGGACTCGCGCCGGTGGGCTATTCGACCGTGACGGACTTGGCCAGGTTGCGCGGCTGGTCGACGTCGTTGCCGCGCCGCGCGGCGATCTCGCAGGCGAGCACCTGCAACGGGATGGTGGTCACCAGCGGAGCCAGCAGGGTCGGGATCCGGGGCACCGTGATGAGGTGGTCGGCGTAGGGCAGGACGTCGGTGTCGTTCTCCTCGGCGATAACGATCGTGTCGGCACCCCGGGCACGCACCTCCTGGAGGTTCGACACCACCTTGCCGTGCAGCGACTCGCGGCCGCGCGGCGACGGGACGACGACCACGACCGGCGTGCCGGGCTCGATCAGCGAGATCGGCCCATGCTTGAGCTCGCCCGCCGCGAAGCCCTCCGCGTGCATGTACGCCAGCTCCTTGAGCTTCAGCGCACCCTCGAGGGCGACCGGGAAGCCCACGTGCCGGCCGATGAACAGCGCCTTGGGGGCGTCGACCAGCTCGCGGCCGAGCTGGCGTACGGGCTCCATCGATGCGAGCACCTTTTCGACGAGCTCGGGCGCGCGCTCGAGATCGCGGACGACCGAGGCCACCTCGTCACCGAACATCACCCCGCGCACCTGGCCGAGATAGAGCGCGACGAGATAGACAGCGACGACCTGGGTGAGGAAGGCCTTGGTGGAGGCGACCGCCACTTCGGGACCGGCGCGGGTGTAGAGCACCGCATCGGACTCGCGCGGGATCGTCGAGCCGTTGGTGTTGGAGATCGCCAGCACCCGGGCACGCTGCTCCTTGGCGTGACGCAGCGCCATCAAGGTGTCCATCGTCTCGCCGCTCTGGCTGATCGCCACGACGAGGGTGAACCGGTCGAGCACCGGATCGCGGTAGCGGAACTCGCTGGCCAGCTCGACTTCGCACGGGATCCGGGTCCAGTGCTCGATGGCGTACTTCGCGATCATCCCGGCGTGATAGGCCGTGCCGCACGCGATGATGAAGATCTTGTCGATGTCGCGCAGGTCCTCGTCGGGGATGCGTACCTCGTCGAGGACGATCTCGCCGCTGCGGCCGAGCCGGCCGCGCAGCGTGTCCGCCACCGCACGGGGCTGCTCGGCGATCTCCTTGAGCATGAAGAAGTCGTAGCCGCCCTTCTCGGCGGCGGAGATGTCCCAGTCGACGTGGTAGTCCCGACCGGTCGCCGGTGCTCCGTCGAACCCGGTGATGCTGATGGCATCGGCGGTGATCTCGACGACCTGGTCCTGGTCGAGTTCGACCGCCTCGCGGGTGTGCGCGATGAAGGCGGCCACGTCGCTGCCCAGGAAGTTCTCGTTGTCGCCGCGGCCGACCACCAGCGGACTGTTGCGGCGGGCACCCACCACGGTGCCTTCGAGCCCGGCGTGCACGGCGACCAGGGTGAACGCGCCGTCGAGGCGGAGGCAGACCTGCCGCATCGCCTCGGCGAGGTCGAGCTGATCGCCCTGCTCGGCGGTGATCGACTCAAGGAGGTGGGCGACGACCTCTGTGTCGGTCTCGGACTGCAGGGTGTGGCCGGACTCCTCCAGCTCGGCGCGCAGTGCGGCGAAGTTCTCGATGATGCCGTTGTGGATCACCGCGATGCGGCCGGTGCAGTCGAGGTGCGGATGGGCGTTGCGGTCGTTGGGTGCGCCGTGGGTTGCCCACCGCGTGTGCCCGATGGCGGTGGTTCCGGCCGGCAGATGGTCGGCGGCGACCGCCTTTTCGAGGTTGGCGAGCTTGCCGGCCCGCCGCTCCGTGGCCAGCGCCCCGTCGGCCACGATCGCCACGCCCGCGGAGTCGTAGCCGCGGTACTCAAGCCGGCGCAGGCCCTCGATGACGACATCCAGCGCCTGCTGGTTCCCGACGTACCCGACGATGCCGCACATTGCCGCGAGCCTAGTCCAGCCCCGATTTCACGCTCATCTCACCACCGCAGGGCCGGACGTCGGGGTTCTGTAAGGGTCGGCCGGGGTCGGCCGGGGTTGGATGAGGTCATGGGCCAGTCACCACAGCGGAGCACCAGCAGTGTCCCGAACGCCCGCCGCAGGAACCTCGTCCTCGCCGCGAGCGTCGTGGGTGCCGCCCTGATCGGCACCGGCATCCTGTACGCGCTGCGCCCGCAGATCATCACCGGGGCCCTCACGAACCCGAGGGTCTGGCTGCTGGGCGCCGTCGTCGTGGCGGTCTCCGCCGCGTTGCTCCTGCTCACCCCGGCGTTGGGAGCCCCGACCTGGCTGGCCCGGTCACTGGCCGTCATCCCCCTCGTCGCTGCCGCCGCGTGGACCGTCATCCCGGCATTCGTCAACACCACGGTCAACGACCAGCCGGTGCCGGTCGCCCAGGAACAGCCGGCCGCAACGTCGTCGAGCGGTTCGCCCGGCAGCGTCTCTCCCGGCTCGTCCGCCGAGGCTCCGGTCGCGCGGGCCGGCGCCTTGCGCGGGATCGATCACCGCGCGAGTGGCACGGCCCGGCTGATCCCGGTCGCCGGCGGCGGCTACGTCGTACGGCTGGAGAACCTCGACATCGAGGCAGGCCCGGACTTCCTGCTCTATCTCGTGCCCGGCGCGTACCGGCGGGCGCCGGGTGATGGCGTACGGCTGGGCAAGCTCAAGGCCAACCGGGGCAACCAGAACTACCCGGTGCCCAGCGGGACAACGGTCACGGGCACCCAGACGGTGCTGATCTGGTGCCGGGCGTTCGTCGTACCGATCGCGGCTGCCACGCCGCGCTGAGGTCGGACTGGGGCAAACCCCGCGCCCAGGAGCGCCTGCCGGGGCTACTCTCGGCGGCACTTCAGCCCCGGGAGATGTCGTGACCCTGCCTGCCGACGACGGTTCGACCCGCCCCGACCTGCCCGATGCCGTACGAGTCCAGATCCTGGCGACCGAGCACTGGAGCCTGCTGGCCACCCGTCAACTTTATTGGACGGAGGCGTTCAGCCGGGTCAACATCTTTCTCACCGTGCTGTCCGCGGCCGTGGTGGCACTGGCACTGGTCGCACAAACCGACCGCGGCCACAACTTCACCGTCTTCGCCGTCGTCCTGCTGCCGGTCGTGCTCTTCCTCGGTCTCGGCACCTACTTCCGGCTGGGCAGCATCAACAAGGCGGAGAGCAAAGTCGTCATCGGGATGAACCGACTACGGCACGCGTACTTCGACATCGCGCCCGACCTTGAGCCGTACTTCGTGACCGACTCTCACGACGACCTGGAGGGGGTGGAGCGGACCATCGAGCTCGGCGGCCCCGTGCGCGCCAACTTCCCGGTGCTTCAGGTGATCGCCAGCACGCCGGTCATCGTGGGCATCGTGGACGTCGTGATCGCCGGGGTGCTCTGCGGCATCGGCGCGCGGGCGGCGGGACTCTCGACGGGAGCGGTGTTCGGCATCGGCGCGCTCGGTGCGCTCGTCCTGCTCGGACTGCTCGCGCTGATGCCGGTCGTGGCCATCTACCGCTACCAAAAGGACTACCAGCCGCTTTTCCCCGGCTGAGCCGGTGTCAGGATGCGGCGGCCACCACGTCGGCGACCCGCTGCGCCACGGCAGCCGCCTGCTCGGCCGTGGGTGCCTCGACCATCACCCGGACCAGCTGCTCGGTTCCTGACGGCCGCAGCAGCACCCGGCCGCGCTCGCCGAGTTCGCCGGCCGCCTCGGCGACGGCCCGCTCGACGGATTCGGCAGCGGCCACGGCAGCCTTGTCGTGCACCTCGACGTTGAGCAGCACCTGCGGCAATCGGTTGACGACCGTGGCCAGGTCGGCCAGCGACCGGCCGGTACGCACCACCTCGGCCAGCAGCATCAGCGCGGTCAGGATGCCGTCGCCGGTGGTGGCGAGGCCGGGCAGCACGACGTGGCCGCTCTGCTCGCCACCGAGTGAGAGGTCGCGGGCACGCAACTCTTCGAGCACGTAGCGGTCGCCGACCGGCGTGACGTCGAGGGTGATGCCGTGCTCGCGCATCGCCAGGTGCAGCCCGAGGTTGCTCATCACCGTGGCGACGAGGGTGTTGTCGCGCAGCGTCCCGGCGGCCTGCATCGCCAGCGCGAGGATGGCCAGGATCTGGTCAC
>JBAVXU010000013.1:0-1642 GCA_049698415.1 Mycobacteriales bacterium | reverse complement strand
GGTCGCGGCCGATCACGACCGGCGCGCTGATCTCGCCCGCGGCCACCAGTTCGTTGAACCGCGACCCGGCCCGGTCGCGCTCGCCGTAACCCAGCCAACAGATCCGGGCCGGCAGGCCCTGGAACGCGACCCGCTCACCGGCCATCCGGATCCAGCGCGCAAGCGGTTCGTTGTCGGGGAAGAGGTCGAGAACGGCCCGGTCGGTCACCGCGATGTCGGCCGGGTCACCGGACAGGGCGGCCCAGCGGAACGGACCCTTACCCTCGCAGAACAGCGGGCGAATGTATGCGGGCACGAAGCCGGGGTAGTCGAAGGCGCGCTCGAACCCACCGAGCCTGGCCTCGGTACGCAGGTTGTTGCCGTAGTCGAACACTTCGGCACCGGCATCGAGAAAGCCCACCAGGGCCTCGACATGCAGCGTCATGGACGCCCGGGCGCGTTCGGTGAACTCCTCGGGTTTGGCGGCCGCGACCTCGGCCGCCTCGTCGTAGCCGATCCCGATGGGAACGTAGGACAGCGGGTCGTGCGCGGGTGTCTGGTCGGTGACGATGTCGATGTCGACGCCCTTGGCGAGCAACTGCGGCACGACCTCGGCAGCGTTGCCGAGCACGCCGATCGACAGCGCGCGGCGGTCCGCCCTGGCCTGCAGCCCCTGTGCAACCGCTTCGTCCACTGTGGACGCGAGCGTGTCGAGATAGCGGTGCTCGACCCGGCGGGCAAGGCGGTTGGGATCGACGTCGACGCAGATCGCCGCTCCGCCGTTCATCGTGACCGCCAGCGGTTGGGCGCCGCCCATGCCACCAACACCGGCGGTCAGGGTGAGGGTGCCGGCAAGGGAACCGCCGAACCGCTTCGCCGCAACCGCCGCGAACGTTTCGTACGTGCCCTGAAGGATCCCCTGCGTGCCGATGTAGATCCACGAGCCCGCGGTCATCTGCCCGTACATCGTGAGCCCGGCGGCCTCGAGGCGGCGGAACTCCTCCCAGTTGGCCCACTCGGGGACCAGATTGGAGTTGGCGATCAGGACTCGCGGCGCCCACTCGTGCGTGCGCATCACCCCCACCGGCTTGCCGGACTGTACGAGCAGGGTCTCGTCGTCGGCCAGATCGGTCAGGCACCGAACGATGGCTTCGTAGGCCGACCATGAGCGTGCAGCGCGTCCGGTGCCGCCGTAGACGACCAGATCGTCGGGCCTCTCGGCCACCTCAGGGTCGAGGTTGTTCATCAGCATCCGCATGGCGGCTTCCTGCGGCCAGCCACGGCAGGTCAGTCCGCTTCCCCGCGGCGCCCGCACCGGCCGCGCACCAGCCAACGTCATGTCCGGAAACTACCGCGCGAACGGTACGGACACCGACGAGGCCCGGCTTTGCCTCGGCTCGGCCCGACGGTGACGGCCCGGATTTCGCCGACCCGCAGCGGCGACGACGCGACCATGACGGCGTGGTGCCGATTGCCCGGGTTCGGCAGGGGGATCTGCGCCGGACTCTCCGGCCTGGGAAGCTCGGCTGATGAGCCTGCCCCTTCTGCAATGGCGCCGCTCGGTGGCCGCCGCCTACACGCTCGCCCGCTCGGCTGCGGAGTCGGGCGACCCCACCGAGGGCTGGCTGCGCTGGCGCGCGGCGCGCGACGATCTGTTCCGCGC
>JBAVXU010000012.1:0-2614 GCA_049698415.1 Mycobacteriales bacterium | reverse complement strand
GAGCAGCACCGTCACGGCCATCACGGTCAGAACCAGCGAGATGGCCGCGTGCAGCAGCATCGGGCGGCGGCTGATCCGCAGGTCCTTGCGGCGGGACGGGTCGCTCATCGCCCGAGCCAGCATCATCACCTGCGGCACCATCGACAGCGCCATCAGGGCGTAGGCACCTTGATTGGGATAGCCGCTGCGGTGCAGCACGACCGCGGCGAAGGCGTAGCAAGCACCGGCGGCCGCGGCGCGGGTGAGTGCGCGGCGCAATTGCCGGTCGTCAGGGGCGGGAAGCGGGGGTCTCGCGGTGGCCCTGGCGCGGATTCGTACGGACAGCGGTGAATGTGACACGGCCGGGTCCTCCCCTTGGACTGCCTCGCAGGCTGGCGGCTTCCCGGCATTCGGTCGCCGGCCCCGCTCGGGATGGGGCACCAAGAGTGCGAAGCCACTCACGCACTGTCAGCGTATGGGTGTGCGCCCCCGGCCGTCGGCGATTCGGGGAGAACGGGCTCCCCGGCGTACGATGAAGGCACCGCAGCGGAGTCACAGCGCGGTCGAACCCCATTTTTCCCACATCGGAGCTGGCGCGTGCCCTCGAGGAACGATCTGCGCAACGTCGCGATCATCGCGCACGTCGACCACGGCAAGACGACCCTGGTCGATGCCATGTTGTGGCAATCCGGGGCATTCCGGGTGGGCGCCGACATCGATGTTCGGGTCATGGACTCGATGGATCTGGAGCGCGAGAAGGGCATCACGATCCTCGCCAAGAACACCGCGGTCCGTTACGGCGACACCACCATCAACATCATCGACACCCCCGGGCACGCCGACTTCGGCGGCGAGGTCGAGCGGGCGTTGTCGATGGTCGACGCCGTGCTGCTGCTCGTCGACGCCAGCGAGGGTCCGCTTCCGCAGACCCGGTTCGTGCTGCGCAAGGCGCTTGCCGAGCGCCTTCCGGTGGTCCTCGTGATCAACAAGGTCGACCGGCCCGACGCCCGGATCGCCGAGGTGGTTGACGAGACCTATGAGCTCTTCCTCGACCTCGATGCCGATGAGGAGCAGATCGACTTCCCGATCGTCTACTGCCAGGCCAAGACCGGCCGGGCCTCGACCACCCGGCCCGCCGACGGCGCCTCACCGGACGGGGCAGACCTCAAGGAACTGTTCGAGGTCATCCTCGACACGGTGCCCGCACCGACGTACACCGAGGGCGCGCCGCTGCAGGCGCATGTCACCAACCTCGACGCATCGCCCTACCTCGGCCGGCTCGCCCTGTGCCGGGTGCGCAACGGAGTCATCCGCAAGGGCCAGCAGGCCGCGTGGTGCAAGGTGGACGGCTCGATCGAACGGGTCAAGATCACCGAGATGCTGCTCACCAAGGCGCTGGACCGGGTGCCGGTGGAAGAGGCCGGCCCCGGCGACATCGTGGCCATCGCCGGCATCCCCGAGATCACGATCGGCGAGACGCTGGCCGATCCCGAGGACCCGCGCCCGCTCCCGGTGATCCACATCGACGAGCCGAGCCTGTCGATGACCGTCGGCATCAACACCTCGCCGCTGGCCGGGCAGAGCGGCAAGAAGCTCACCGCTCGGCTGGTGAAGTCACGCCTGGACGCCGAACTGGTCGGCAACGTCTCCATCCGGGTGCTGCCCACCGAGCGCCCGGACACCTGGGAGGTGCAGGGCCGCGGCGAGCTCCAGCTCGCAGTCCTGGTCGAGATCATGCGGCGGGAGAGCTTCGAGCTCACCGTCGGCAAACCGCAGGTGGTGACCCGGATCATCGACGGCAAGCTGCACGAGCCGATGGAGCGACTCACGATCGACTCGCGCAGCGACTACCAAGGCGTGCTGATCCAGCTGCTGGCACTGCGCAAGGGCCGTCTCGAGCAGATGGTCGATCACGGCACCGGCTGGATCCGGATGGAGTACATCGTCCCGGCGCGCGGGCTGATCGGATTCCGTACCGAGTTCCTCACCGAGACCCGGGGCACCGGACTGCTGCACCACGTCCACGAGAGCTACGAGCCGTGGCACGGCGACCTGCGGACCCGGCCCAGCGGCAGTCTGATCTCCGACCGGCGTGGGATGACCACCGGCTTCGCGCTGGCCAACCTGCAGGAGCGCGGCACGATGTTCGTCCCGCCGGGCACCGAGGTCTACGAAGGCATGATCGTCGGCGAGAACGCCCGGTCGGACGACATGGACGTCAACCCGACCAAGGAAAAGAAGCTGACCAACATGCGGCAGTCCAACAGCGACGTGCTGGTGCCGCTCATCCCGCACCGCCAGCTCTCGCTCGAACAGGCGCTGGAGTTCTGCCGCGAGGACGAGTGCGTCGAGGTGACCCCGGCGACCGTACGCATGCGCAAGGTCGAGCTGTCCGCTCAGCTGCGCGAGAAGTCCCGCGGCCGCCGCGTCAAGGCGTCACTGGCCTGAGATCGACGCCGCGTCGGCCTTGACGTGCCGGGTCGCCCGGCTGATCCTCCGGGGGAGGAGGTGACGGCCACGGCTACAGCCTTGGAGCGAGGGCGTTCGGCCTACCACAGACGGCAGTGGGCGACTGCGGCCGACGAGCTGACCGCCGCTACCGACGAGGCATACCTGCCCGCGGCCGACCTCGAAC
>JBAVXU010000011.1:0-1536 GCA_049698415.1 Mycobacteriales bacterium | reverse complement strand
CTATCTGCTGGTGGGCCACCTTTCCGGAGACCGTCCCGGGCCGGCCCCGGTGTATCGGTTCACTACGCAGCGCGCGACAGCAGCCGACGTGATGCAACTGGCCGGCGCGCTGCGTATGCCGGGAAGTCCGTCGCGCACTGCACAGGGCTGGCAAGTCGTCGACGGCCAGCGAATTCTCAACGTGGCGGACGGTCCCAGCCTTGCCTGGCAGATCGGGCCTGGCGTGGTCGCCTCCGACACCTCGGTGCAGTGCGTCCGCGCCCCTTGCCCGGGTTGGCTGCCGATTCCGCCCAAGACCGGCCCGGCTCCCTCCCCGGCACAAGCCCAGCGGGTTGCCGCCACTGCGCTACGTGCAATGGGCCTTCCGGCGAATCACCTGCGTACGACCCCGAACGGCCAGTGGACCGACGTCCAGGCGCCGCGGCCG
The DNA here is from genome assembly GCA_049698415.1 of Mycobacteriales bacterium. GTDB lineage: Bacteria > Actinomycetota > Actinomycetes > Mycobacteriales > QHCA01 > QHCA01. The sequence continues at coordinate 1,109 of JBAVXU010000011.1, read as the reverse complement.
GTCGGCGGCCAGACCGCCTCCGGATTCGCCACGGCACTCTCAGTCGGCGGTGACGGCGAGTTCTACGGCGGGCACGGGTGGCTGGGTCGACTCGAGCGATCCGCGTCGTACCCGCTGGTGAGCGCGGCCGAAGCGTTCCGGCGGCTGCAAGCTCAGCCCCAGCCGGAATTGCTGCTCTGCCGGATGCAACCGAACGGCTCCTGCGCGCCAGCGCTGCAGGTGCGGGTGACCGGAGCCCGGCTGGGGATCATGATGGCCGCCGACTCGGACCGGCCGACGCTGGTGCCGGCCTGGCTCTTCGCGGTCGCAGGACAGACTGAGCCGATCGCGGTCGTTGCGGTGCAGTCGCGCTTCCTCGCACCGTGGCTACCGGGACCGATCGGTTCGACCGGGAGCGGCGCAGTCGGTGGCGGCAGTGCGGGAAGTGCCGGGACGAGCGTGGCACCCGCGCAGCCGGCACCCAAGCCGAAGTAGTCAGGACAACGCGCGGCGGACTAGTGGAAGGAGTCCCCACATGCGCACGAGCCACCGGCGTTGGGGTTGTCGATCGTGAAGCCCTGCTTCTCGATCGTGTCGACGAAGTCGATGGTGGCGCCGGCGAGGTAGGGCACGCTCATCCGGTCGACCACGACCTGCACGCCGCCGAAATCCGACACGGCATCGCCGTCGAGCGAGCGCTCGTCGAAGAACAACTGATAGCGCAGGCCCGAGCAGCCACCGGGCTGAACGGCGATGCGCAACCGGAGGTCGTCGCGGCCCTCCTGCTCCAAGAGGGTCTTGACCTTGGTCGCGGCCTGGTCGCTGAGCAGGATGCTTTGCTGGGTCTCGGTGCTCTGCGGTGCGGTCACGGCTGGGTGTCTCCCCACTGAGTGGACTATGGCAACGCTCATCGTACGCGCTGAGCGCCCAGACTCCACTCCTTCGCCGTACGTCGTGCCAGCGAGCGCAGGTGTACGGCGGGTTGGGCCATCGCCGCCGGCACTCCCCCGGCGTGCTCTGCCAGGGAGTACGCGGCATCCACCCCCAAAGCGGCCATCTGGCGCCGACCCAGCGACACCTGGCCGGCCAGCACCAGGCACGGCGGGGCGTGCTCGGCCGCAGCGGCGGCC
>JBAVXU010000010.1:0-3867 GCA_049698415.1 Mycobacteriales bacterium | reverse complement strand
CCGCAGCGCCTCTACACCGGCCCCCGGCCGCGTGGGCACACGCGCACAAGCCGCACAAAGTCCCGAAACGCCAGCAACCACAGGCGATTTCGGGCTATCCGCGTGCCCATCAACTGCGGAAGCCGGGATCGTTCCAGACCGAGATCGACCGGGTCGAGAAAGCCGGCCGCTACTTCCACCAGCTCCCCGCGACGCTCATCACCAGCGCCGCCCGGCTGATGGTCGCGATGGCCGAGCAGCTCGCCTACGAGCACCAACTCGACAGGGCGATGATGGACACCGACTCGATCGCGTTCACCAACCCCCACCAGCTCCCCACCCGCGAATTCTACGCCCGCGTCGACCAGATGCGAGCGTGCTTCCAGCCGCTCAACCCCTACCGCAACGGCGGGGATCTTTTCGAACTCTAAGACGTCAACTACGCCCTAAACCTCGACGGCAGCCGATCCGATGACCGCCGCGAACTCGTCTACCTCGCCGTCTCGCCGAAACGCTACGAGCTGTTCAACATTAGCCCGCTCTGGCAACCCGTGATCCGGAGAGCCTCAGCCCACGGCCTCGGCTACCTCGAAGCGCCCTAAAGCGGGCGGGTCCGAATGGCGTAGGCGGGAGGCTTAGCCCTTGGTGCGGCACGTCGAGACGTTTCGAGCGGGACGACGACCGTGCCGTCAGGCGCCTTGGCGACACGGTTGCGCCGGGTTGGCCGCTCATGGTACGTTTGCTGCAAAGTTGCGGCAAAAGGGGGGATTGCGGTGTCAGATCCGCCAACCACAGCCGTCTTGACGCATTTCGCAAAACGAGAGGCGAGCGGAGGGGTTCGACGTGCTCAGCACGACCAGGCTTTCCGCCCAAAGAAAGGAAATCCAGGATGAACCGCAGGCTCTTGACAGCCGCAATCGGCGCAGGGATCTTGGCCTTCGGGGCCACGGTCGCATCGGCCGGCACGACCATAGTTGGAAACACTACGCAGACCAACAATCAGGGAGTCAACAGCTCGCAGTCCGGCACCAACGGAGGCTCTAGCGGAACTGCGGTCGGTAATTCGAGCCCGACCTTGAACCAGAACTCTGAGAACATTCTCACCAACTCGCAGTCGATAGGAGACAACTCCGGCGATACGACCACAACGCCGGGCAACTGCAACAACGGCTCCAACGTGTGCAACACGACCGGCACCACGACCGGCACCACCACCGGCACCACCACAGGCACCACCACCGGCACGACCGGCACGACGGTCGACTGCGACAACAGCGTCAACAGCTGCAACTGCAACTTCAGCTCCGGAAGCTGCAATACCACGACGACCGGGGGCACGACGACGGGCACCACGACCGGGACTACTACGGGTACGACTACGGGCGGTACCACCACCGGCACTGCGACGGGTAACTGCAACTTCAGCATCGGAAGCTGCAACACCGGCAACTGCAACGGCTTGGCCAACGTTTGTCCGCCGCCGACACCCCCGCCCGGCACCGTCGTGCCTCCCGCCCCAGGGACAATGCGCCTTTGTGCCGATGCCACATTGAATGTCCTGCCGAACGCCGAGATCGTATGCGTGTTCGCCAGCCCGAACGGCAAGTTCGCGAAGACGACGGCGAACGGGGGCGAGTGCGGTACGTCGCCGGTGCTTGCGACTGGCGATCTGGGGATCCTGGGTGGAACCTGCATTCTTCCCGCCAATACCCCCCTCATCTAAGGGACGAGCACCCATATCGACCGATGCGCGAAAGGGGCCGCCACGCTGGCGGCCCCTCTTGTGTGCGTGAGAGCCAGATTCCGACCCAGGGTGAGTGCCGGGTCTGCGGGGCGGCGTCTCTAGCAGCCAGGAGGAGGGCGCGAACTGCCGCGGTGCTGGGCGCTCCCGCCGCCGCCCCCCGCCGCGCATCCGCGGCGGGGGTCCTTGTTTTCTCGCAATTTTGCACGCCGACAGGCGTGCTTCGAGCAGGAGGTGCTCATGCACGGCAAGTCGATTCTAGGCCGGTCACCAGGGACCGTTGTGGCGCTCGCGGCACTGGCGCTCGCGGCTGCGCCGATCGCTGACGCGGCGAAAGCCAAGCCCCACGGCAAGAAGGTCGTAGTCGCGCGTGCGCGGTATGCCGACGGCGCTGGCCAGGTCGGCGGCTACAAGGTCTCGTTTGTACCCACCCCGAATACGCTCTTGCCGCTTGGCGGTGATGGTCGGTTTCCCATCTCGGTCCTACCGCCTATCACCGTCAAGCTACCCGTCGGTCCGCGAGGCCCCGCCGGACCCGCCGGACCCGCGGGGCCGGCAGGCCTCGACGCGCCTGGCGTCGTAACCATCGTGTTCCAGGCTAACGGAACCTCGAGCAATCCAACGCAAGGATCGGCTGAAGCGGTGTGTGCCGGTACCACCAAGGTGCTCGGCGGAGGCTTCAACGACCTGACGCGCACCATCCCGACGTTGTCGGGAAAGCTTCCTCCTGGATCGGTGGACGAAGTCCAGGAAAGCGATCCCTTCGCAAGGTCCGACGGGACGAGTGGCTGGCGAGTGCGCATCGTCAACGTACCCTCCCCGGCGATGAGCGACGGGAAAGGCGGCGTCACGGGGAATACCATCCAGCCCGGCTCGACGTACTTTCAGGCCTACGCGATCTGCGGTTGAGGCGCCTAAGACGACGTGACTGGGAGGGCGTAGTAGAAGCGTCCTCCCCGTGTACAGCCGCCAAAGCTAGTGCCCGGCCGCCGCGTAAGGTGCCAGCCCTTGGCGCAGCGCCGACGGAGGTATACGGCTCGGGCGTTCTTGCGGGCGAAGTGGCACGTAACTGTGGTCGATGCGAACACGTAGAAGGACTGGCCGCCGCTATAAGCGTAGGTCGAGCAGAACCGCGGGGTCTCGGCTTGTCTTGCGGCCGATGCCATCCGAGGCGCGACGATTGCACATGCGACAGCAAGGGCTGCGAGTAGAGTTCTCGTGGCGATCGGGCCGCGCATCCCAGAAATGTATCGGACTCGGAGAGGCTCGGTCGGGGTTGCGGCACCGCAGGGCGCGAAAGCCGAGATTCGCTCCGGCCTCGGCTTGCCGGGACGCCTCAGGCCGGCGGCTGTTCAAGCGGTAAAGCCAGCTCGACCGCTCGCAACTACCGTCCGGGTTCGAGGCGCTCCTTTACTCCCCGTGGCCGTGTAGGCGGAGTCGTCTTCGGGGTTCAGCGGCCGGTGCGGGCCGTGACGGTCAGTGTCCTGATGCCGTTGGAGTGGTCGGGGGTTACGTCGGCGTAGCGGTGACGCGGCCGTGGGCGTAGCTGACGCTCCACGGCTCGGCGCAAATGCTCCCCGCACTGCGGTGGATCGCCTGGCTGCGGGCCCTCGTTCTAGTAGAAGGTCACCCCGGCCGGCAGCGTGTCGGTGATCACGGCGTTCACCGCCGGATCGGCTCCGGCGTTATGGACTCGTCACCGCGGAGGTCGGCTGCTGACCCGCGGTTACCGGATTCGGTGCAGACGACTTCGCGACCGACAGATTTGCCGCCGCCAACACGTTCACCGGCGCCGTGGCCGTGTCGTCGCCCGGGGTCGGGTCACCACCTGTGACCGAGGACACCGTGGCGGGACCGAAGCTACCTTCGCGCGGGCCGGGCGTGCCGCTAGGCGGCGGCGCAGGCCAGGCATTGGACGCTGTCGGGCATCGCCCGCAGTCGGGCGGCGGCGATCGGCTCGCCGCAGGCGTCGCAGATCCCATAGGTCCCGTCGTCGAGCTTGGCCAGCGCCCGCTCGGTTCGGGCCAGGCGCGTCTCGAGCGACGTTCCCACGCCGATCTCCGTCAGCCGGCTCACCGCCTCGATCGTCCCGTCCCCGATGCGCTTGCCGAACCCCTGGGCGGTGCCGAGCTCGGGCCGCTTGGCCA
>JBAVXU010000009.1:0-2484 GCA_049698415.1 Mycobacteriales bacterium | reverse complement strand
GAGAGATTCCGCAGCTTCCACCGGGCTGGAAGGTCGAGGTGTCCCTGCGCTCGGCCGGCGGAGCAGCTTTCGCAGGGGACTTCGTGAGCTCGAGTGTGACGAACTGTAGCGGGGTCCACAGCCTCGAACTGTCGCTGGTGGATGTCTCCGGCAAGGGGGTCGAGGCCGGCACCCGGGCGCTGTTGCTCTCCGGCGCGCTTGGCGGCCTGCTGGGGGCTGTATCCCCCGAGGCCTTCCTGGTCGAGGCGAACCGCTATCTCATCCGGCAGGACTGGACCGAGGGCTTCGCGACGGCGGTGCATGTGACACTCAACCTCAACTCCGGTGAGTACGCGCTGGAGTCGGCGGGACACCCGCCGGCGGTTCATTTCGAGGCGGGCAGCGGGCACTGGCGGGTCTCAGCGGTGGAGGGGCCACTGCTCGGCGTGCTCCCGGAGGTGACGTACGCCCAGGGTCGCGGCATGCTCGGGCCCGGCGACGCGCTGCTGATCTACACCGACGGGCTGGTCGAGGTGCCTGGGCGTGACATCGACGTGGGGCTGGACCGGCTGCTCGGCGCTGCTGAGCGCCTGGTGCTGCGGGGTGGCTTCGGTGGCGGGGCCGACCGGCTGATCAACGAAGTGGCCGCCGAGGCCCTCGACGATCGGGCGCTGGTCCTGGTCTGGCGCACCTGACGATCCCCTTACGCGTCGCGCGCGTAACGCCCGGTCCCCACCGGGCGGGGGGATGATGGGAGGTGTGGACGAGGGCAAGCCAGTCGGGCGGCGCGTGGTGCTCGGCATGCTGGGCCTCGGCGCTCTCGGCGTCGCCTTCGGCCGGCAGCTGCTCGACGCCCAACAGGCGTTGCTTGCTCCCGTACAGCTGAGGGACCCGACCGGCTTGAGCGGGCTGGTCCCGGCCGGGGCGGGTTTTCGCTACTACTCGGTGACCAGCGGGCAGCCGAGCCGATCCGCCGCCGACTATCGCCTCACCGTCAGCGGCCTGGTGCAGCGCCCGATCACGCTCACCCTGGCCGAGCTCGGGGCCATGCCGCAGACCTCGCTCACCCGCGACTTCCAGTGCGTGACCGGCTGGCGGGTGCCCGAGGTGGCGTGGTCCGGGGTGCTGCTCTCCGATCTTCTGGCCAAGGTCGGGGTCGCGCCCGGCGCGAGAGCGGTGAGCTTCAGCTCCTTCGACGGGGTGTACACCGAGTCCCTCACCATGGCTCAGGCGCGGCGGCCGGACATGCTGATCGCCACGCACATGCTCGGCGCAGCCGTCACCCGGGCGCACGGCGGTCCGGTCCGGCTCTATGCCGCGCCGATGTACGGCTACAAGTCGCTGAAGTGGCTCAGTGGCATCGAGGTCGTCGATCGCGTCGTGCCCGGCTATTGGGAGCAACTGGGTTACGACACCGACGCGTGGGTCGGCCATTCGAACGGCCGCAGCGATGACCCGACCAGCTGAGTGGCTGGCTCGGTTCAGCCGGGCCGAGCGATGGGTGCACCGCTGGACCGCCGCCCTGATGGGTGTCTGCTTGCTCACCGCGGCCATCCTCTACATCGGGCCGCTGTCGATCCTGGTCGGGCGGCGCGGGCTGGTCGAGTTGGTCCATGTCGTGGCCGGCATCGCGCTGCCGATCCCGATCGTGCTGGGCTGGTTCTCGGCCGCCTTCCGCTCCGACGCCGGGCGGCTCAACCGGTTCGCACCGACGGACTGGGCGTGGTTGCGCAGCCGCGACCGGCGTACGGGCAGACTGCCAGTCGGCAAATTCAATGCCGGGCAGAAGCTCAACGCGAGCTTCATCACCGGAGCGATCCTGGTGATGCTCGGGACCGGCCTGATCATGCGCTTTGCCAACGGGTGGCCGCTGTCGTTGCGCACCGGGGCGACCTTCGTCCACGACTGGTTGTCCTACGGCGTGGCGGCGGTGGTGTTCGGGCACATCGTCTTCGCACTCCGCGACCCGGTGGCCCGGGCCGGCATGCGTACGGGAAGCGTCCCGGTGGACTGGGCGCACGACGAGCACGGCGAGTGGGCCAAGGAGGCGCTCGCCCGGCCGGCCCGGAAGTCCCAGCCGGTCCGGAAGTCCTAGCCGACAGCTCGCAGCGACGCCTCGGAGGGCTTCACCTGTGCCACCGGCACGCTGACGAAGAACGTCGAGCCGTGGCCGGGCCGGCTCTCGAGCCAGATCTGGCCACCCATGCTCTCCACCAGCCGGCGCGCGATGTGCAGGCCCAGCCCGCAGCCCCGGGTCCGGCGGGTCAGGTGGTTGCCCAGCCGCCGGAACGGCTCGAAGATCTCGTTCTGTTGCTCCTCGGGGATCCCCATGCCGTAGTCCTTGACACTCACCTCGACGGTGTCCGGACGGAACAGCATGCGTACGACGACCGGTTGGCCCTTGGGGGAGTACTTGTCGGCATTGGAGAGCAGGTTGGCGACGACCTGCTGGAGCCGCGCCGGATCGCACAGCGCCGGCGCCGGCGGACCCTCGGCGTGCCGCGC
>JBAVXU010000008.1:0-10127 GCA_049698415.1 Mycobacteriales bacterium | reverse complement strand
CGCACCCCTCGGCGAGCGGGCAGTCAGCACAGCGCGGAGATCGTGCGGTGCACACCAAGGCACCGAGTTCCATCACCGCGGCGGCGAAGCGGGCGGCGGTCGCGGGATGTTCGGGGACGAGCGGCTCGACGAGTGCGAGGTCGCCTGTCGGCGACGATGCGCGCGCTTCGCCGCGTACCGCCCTGGTCACCACGCGGCGGACGTTGGTGTCGACCACGGCATGTCGCTGGCCGTACGCGAAAGCAGCGACGGCGCGTGCGGTGTACGGACCGACGCCGGGCAGCGCGAGCAGGTCGTTCAGTGCGCGCGGCACCCGTCCGTCGTGGTTCGTCGTGATCGTCACGGCCGCGTCGTACAACCGCAGTGCGCGCCGGGGGTAGCCGAGGCGGCCCCACATGCGCACCGCGTCGGCGGCAGAATCCCTTGCCAGGTCAGCAGGAGAGGGCCACCGAGCCATCCAGCTGAGGTAGGCCGGGACGACTCTCGCTGCCGGAGTCTGCTGCAACATGAACTCGCTGACGAGCACACCCCACGGTCCGGCATCCGGTCGCCGCCACGGCAGATCTCGCGCTGCGTCGTCGTACCACTTGAGAACTGCCGCTGCCATCGGCGGATTTGTTGTGTGCACAGTGCCGATGCTTGCACGGCGCGCCGCCCCCTCGGTCGCTGATCCGCGGGTTACCGTCGGCAGGTGCGGACCACAGTGGGGCCGCTGCCGCCAGAGGTCTACTGGCGCCGTCGGCTCGCCTTGATCGGGATTCTCGTCGTCGCGTTCGTCGGCGTGCGCGCGTGGGCAGGAAACGACAGTTCACAGGCGGGCCGCCAGCCGACGGCCGCGCCGAGCAATTCGGCATCACCGGACGGCACCGGAGCCCACCCGTACCACCCGATCGTCGGCGCACCGAGCCCCACGCCGTCCCCGTCTCCCTCGGCAGCGCCGGCTTCCTCGCCGCGTGCGCTGACCGGCCCGTGCGCCGACTCGGAGTTGCTGCTCACAGCCGTCGCGGCCAGTCGGGAGTTCGCCATGGGGAGCCAGCCCAAGCTCGTCATGGCCGTACGAAACGTCAGCTCACGAACCTGTGCGCGTGACCTAGGTCCGCGGGCACGTGAACTCGTGGTGACGTCGGGGCCGGCGCACACCTGGTCGACCGATGACTGCCATGCGGGCACGGCAGGGTCGATGGTGACGCTGAAGCCCGGAGCGACGGTGTCCTTCACCGAGATCTGGGACGGCCGCCGCTCTCAGCCGAAGTGCCGCGGTGACCGGCCGGTGGCCGGCTCCGGGACCTACCTGCTGCAGGCCAAGCTGGGGACGCTGCGCAGTGACACGTACGTGTTCCGGCTGCGCTGAGCGGCCCCGCTGGACCCGGGCTTGAGCCGGACTTCAGACGGCAAGGGCCTCAGACGTAGCGCTCGAGGATCGAGGATTCGGCCAGCCGTGACAGGCCCTCGCGCACGCTACGGGCGCGAGTCTCCCCGACGCCCTCCACCGCCTGCAGATCGTCCACAGTGGCCGCCAACAGCTTCTGCAGGCCGCCGAAGTGCTCGACCAGCCGATCGATCACCGAAGGAGGCAGCCGCGGCACCTTGGCCAGCAGGCGGTAACCGCGCGGGCTGACCGCACCGTCGAGGGCTTCGGTGGTGCCTTGGAACCCGATGGCCCGGGCCACCAGGGACAGGTCGAGCAGGTCGGTGGCGGACAGGCTCTGCAGCTCGATCAAGGACTCGCGTGCGGTGCGCGGGCGACGGCCGGCGGCATCAGGGACGTAGTCGCGGACGAGCAACTCCCGCTCCTCCTCGACACCACCCATGAGCTCCTCGAGTTGCAACGAGAGCAGTCGGCCGTCAGTGCCGAGCTCGATGACGTACCCCTCGAGCTCGTCGGAGATCCGGCGCACCATCTCCAGCCGCTGGCTGACGCTCATCGCGTCGCGCACCGTCACGAGGTCCTCGATCTCGAGTGCGGACAGCGTGCCGGCCACCTCGTCGAGCCGCAGCTTGTAGCGCTCCAGGGTCGCCAAGGCCTGGTTGGCCCGCGACAGCACGGCGCTGGAACCCTCGAGGACGTAACGCTGACCGGTGACGTAGAGCGCGATGATGCGCATCGACTGGCTGACCGAGATCACGGGGTAACCGGTTTGGACGGCCACCCGCTCCGCGGTGCGGTGCCGGGTGCCGGATTCTTCGGTCGGGATGGCCGGGTCGGGCACCAGGTGCACGGCTGCCCGCATGATGCGGCTGCCGTCGGTGGCCAGCACGATGCCGCCGTCCATCTTGGCCAGCTCACGCAACCGGGTGGCCGAGAACTCGACGTCGAGTGGGAAGCCTCCGGAGCACAGTGCCTCGACGTCGGCGTCCCAGCCGAGCACGACCAAGGCGCCGGTGCTGCCGCGCAGGATCCGCTCGAGGCCGTCGCGTAGCGGGGTGCCGGGGGCCACGAGTGCCAGCGTGGGGCGCACCGGGTCGTGGCGGTCGGTCGGCACCCGGCCCCCTCTCGAATCGTCGTCTAGGCCGAGTGTATCGGCGCAGGTTGCAGCGGGGCACGCTTCGCGGGTTGGAGGGAGTACTGCGCCGATGTGAGATTGCCGACCTCGGTGATCCTGATCCCGCCGGGATAAGGACCGGATCCGACTGGCACCAACGCCCGGTCGAAGCCCAGCCGGATCGCTTCGGCCAGCCGACGGCCGACACCGGAGACCGGCCGGATCTCACCGGCCAGGCCGACCTCGCCGATGGCCACCACCGAGGACGGCACCGGCACATCGGTCGCGGCCGAGGCGACCGCCAGGGCGAGCGCGAGGTCGGCGGCCGGCTCGGTGACGCGCACGCCCCCCACCGTCGCGGTGAAAACGTCCATGTCTCCGAGCCGGACCGCGCCGCGGCGCTCCACGACGGCCAGCACCATCGCCACCCGGGCGCTGTCGAGGCCGCTGACGGCACGCCGCGGGCTGGCCATCGACGAGCGCGCGACCAGCGCTTGCACCTCGGTGACCAGGGGGCGCCGGCCGTCGATCGTCACGGTGACGCAGGTCCCGGGCGCGGAGATGTCGCGGCGGGACAGGAACAGGCCGGAGGGGTCCTCGAGTCCGCGGATGCCCGAGTCGTGCAACTCGAAGCAGCCCACCTCGTCAGCCGGGCCGTAGCGGTTCTTGACCGCGCGCAGCAGTCGTAGGGTGGAGTGCCGGTCGCCCTCGAAGTGCAACACGATGTCGACCAGGTGCTCCAAGGCCCGCGGGCCGGCGATGGCGCCGTCCTTGGTCACGTGACCGACGAGCAACACGGAGATGTCGCGTTGCTTGGCGACGGCGATGAGGGCGGCCGTGACGGCGCGCACCTGAGTCACCCCGCCCACCGCACCGTCGACCAGCGCCGATCCGATGGTCTGTACGGAGTCGACGACGAGCAGGCCGGGCTTGACGGCGTCGATGTGCGACAGCACCGCGCCGAGGTCGGTCTCTGCCGCGAGGAAGAGGTCGTCATGAACCGAATCGGTGCGGTCCGCACGCAACCGGACCTGGGCCGCAGACTCCTCGCCGGTGACGATGAGGGCCGGCCGCCCACCAGCGGCGTAGCGCTTCGCGACCGACAGCAGAAGCGTCGACTTGCCCACGCCAGGCTCACCGGCAAGGAGGAGGACCGAGCCGGGAACCAGCCCACCGCCGAGGACGCGGTCGAACTCGCCGACACCGGTGGGCAACGACCGGGCGACAGCGACGTCGACGTCGGCGATCGGCCGAGCCTGATCGGTGACCGGGCCGGCAGTCAGCCGTGCGGCGGTCGACTGGGCGCCGATCTCCACCACTGAACCCCACGCCTGACACTCGGGGCACCGGCCGAGCCACTTGCCCGCAGCGTGGCCGCACTCGTCACAGCGGAACGTGGGCCGCTCCCGGGCCGACTTGGTCACCATGACGCCGACGCTAGGGCCGACCACCGACAATGCGGTTACTCCGACGTGCCGCCACTTGGCTTGAGTCGCGGCCCGGGGGTGTCGGAGGTGGCCACCGGAACCCGGAGGGTGATGTCGCCGGCGTTGGCGAAGGAGAACGTCACGGATACGGAATCGCCAGGCATGAGACCGCGGCGGAGTCCGCGCAACTCCAGGTAGCTCATCCCGGCGCCGAGTCGAATGATCGAGCCCTTGTCGATGACCAGGTCGATCGGCGCGCTGCTGGCCGGTGGGGAGGTAGGCGTCGGGGACGCGGTCGGCGAGGGCGATGCGGTCGGCGTCGGGGACGCGGTCGGCGTCGCCGCGGTTTCGAGCGGGTTCTTCACCAGCTCCACGCTCGACGCGGCAGGGCTCGTGACCGCGACAAGGGTGTCGGTCACGCCCTCGTCGGTGATGATGGACAGATAGAGCGGAGCGGACGCGCCCGAGTCGTACGTGCCGCGGATGGGCGTGGCGACCACTGCCGTACGCAGGGAAACTCCGCCGCGTTGGCCGTTGGCGCCCTCGGTGCTGATGTGCTCGTGCGAGGTCGCAGCGGCCTGCCCTGCACTGCAGCCGGTGGCGAGCAGCGAGAACATGATCATGGAGACCGGGAAGACGAGTCGGGCCAGGCGCACGACGGTCAGCGTAGCTATCCCTCCCGGCTAACCGAGAGTCGGGCCGCGCCAGAGCAGCAGTGCAACGTCGATCAGAGCCACTACGAGTACGGCTCTGAACATCGCCCGCGACGCGTCCCGCCGGGACAGCAGCAGGCCCGCAACCAGCGCCGCCGCGGCGACGGCGGGTGCGGCATAACCCGCCCAGCCCGGTGGCCCTGGCGGCCCGACGGCCAGAACCACCGATGCGGCCAGCAGCAGCAGCGCGGCCATGGCGCGGCTGGCCGGCGCGCCCAGCCGGTGCGGCAGTCCGCGGATGCCCGTACGCAGGTCGTCGTCGAGGTCGGGGAGAACGTTGGCGAAGTGCGCCCCCGCGCCCAGCAACGCGCCGGCCGTGACGAGCCAGGCGGGCACCCCATGACTTCCGGGTCGGCCGAGCACGATGAAAGCGGGCAGCAGCCCGAAGGAGACGGCGTACGGCACTACCGACACCGCGGTCGACTTGAGTCGCAGGTCGTACGCCCAGGCCGAGAGGACGGCGAGGATGTGCAGGCTGCCGGGCAGCAGGCCTGAGAGCAGCGACAGCGGGACGCAGAGCAGCAGCGCCAGGACGGCCGCCGCGCCGACCGTACGAGCGCCCACGTCACCCCTGACCACCGGCTTGTCGGCTCGCGCGCTGCGCCGATCCCGATCGCGGTCGACGTAGTCGTTGCACCACCCGACGCTCAACTGGCCGGCGAGCACCGCGGCGACAACGGCGGCGACACCACGCAGGTCACGGCCCGTGGACGCCGCAAGCGCTCCGGAGATGACGGTCACGGCAGCGGTGGGCTCGGGGTGGCAGGCGCGGACGAGTGCCACCACGCGCAGCCGCAGCCCCATGCGGGGGAGTGTGTCAGGCTTGCTGGATGCCCGCCCTGACCCGCCCACGCAACGACGTGCGGCAGTACGACGACCTGGCGGAGCAGTGGTGGGCGCCCAGGGGCAAGTTCGCGATGCTGCACTGGATCGCGACAGCCAGGGCCGAATTGGTCCCGCGGGCCTCCCGCCCAGGATCCGTCCTGGTCGATCTGGCCTGTGGCGCCGGCCTGTTCGCCGGGCACGCCGCCCGGCTGGGCTACACCCACATCGGCGTCGACCTGTCGGTGACAGCGCTGCCACAGGCGCGCGATCACGGCGTGCTGGTGGCGCGCGGCGACGTCCTGCGCCTGCCGATGCGCGACGGCGTGGCAGATGTTGTCACCGCGGGTGAGATCCTCGAACACGTCACCGATCTGTCGGCAGCCCTGACCGAAGCCTGCCGGGTGCTACGTCCAGGGGGGACTCTCGTGATCGACACCATCGCCGACACGAGGCTGGCACGGCTGATCGCGGTGACCCTCGCCGAGAACATCCCCGGTGGCGCTCCGAAGGGGATTCACGACCCGGCGCTGTTCGTCGACCGGGACCGGTTGCGGCGGGAGTGCGCCGAGCACGGCGTGCAGGTGCACCTTTCCGGCTTGCGGCCGTCCCTTGTAGACAATGTTCTCTGGCTCTTGCGCCGGCGCGATTCGGTTCGGATGCTCAAGACCCGGCCGACCGCAGTGCTGTTCCAGGGCCACGGGGTAAAGGAGGCGCGATGACGACGACGGCTCGTACGACAGCGCTGCCGGATCCGGCCGCCGCTCTCGCGGCGGCCGACGCCTTGGTGCCTGCTCTGGCCAACGGCGCCGCCGCACATGATGCTGCGGGTGTCTTTCCGGCTGCTGACTTCGCGCGGATCAAGTCGGCCGGCCTGCTCGGCCTGATGGTCCCGACCCGACTCGGTGGACCCGGCGCGAGTTTCGCCGACTACGCCGCCACCGCGATGCGGCTGGCAGCCGGCAACGGCGCCACCGCGCTGGTCTTCAACATGCACGCATCGGTGACCGGCGCGCTGGCTCAGACGCCCGACGAGATCGCACGGGCGCTCGGCGTGCCCGAGTCCTACTTCGAGATGCGTGACCGCGTCCTGCTCGCAGCAGCCGACGGTGCGCTCTATGCGGTGGCGATGAGCGAACGCGGTGCCGGTTCGCGGCTCTCGGCGATCAGCACGACCTACGAGCCGGTGGGTGACGGGTTCCGCATCCGTGGCGACAAGACGTTCGTCTCCGGGGCGGGCTTCGCAGATGCCTATCTGGTGGCGGCGAAGCGGGCCGGATCCGACGACCCGGGTCCGCCGTCGGTCTCGCACTTCCTGGTGCCTGCCGGACCGGGCCTGACCGTCACCGAGACGTGGGATTCACTCGGGATGCGAGCCACCGGCAGCCAGGATCTGCACATCGACGTGGTCGCCCCGCCGGACTCCCTGATCGGTGGGCTCGAAGGCCTCACTCTGCTGCTCGCCCAGGTCATGCCGCAGTGGCTGGTCGCGTCGTACGCCGCCGTCTACGTCGGAGTTGCGCAGTCGGCCGTCGACGCTGCCGTCGCCCACGTCACCGAGCGCAGCCTGGGCCGCCTGCCGCTGGTGCGGGCCCGGATCGGCCGGGCTGATACCGCCGTCGCCGCCGCGCGGCTGGCCGTGCTCGAAGCCGCCCGGCGGATCGACACCGCGCCGGGCGAGCCGGAGACCAACCGGTGGGTCTTCCGCGCCAAGATCCTGGCAGGCGAGACTGCGATGGACGTGTCGGCCTCGATGCTCGAAGCCGCAGGTACGTCGGCATCCCGTCGCGGCCACCCGCTCGAACGCATCTTCCGTGACGCCCGGTGCGGATCGCTACAGCCGGCGACGAGCGACGTGTGCGCCGACTGGTTGGGGATGGCCGCGCTGGGCCGCGATCCGGAGAACGATTCCGACGTGCCCAGATGGTGAGCGCTGCGATCACGGGAGCGGCGCATTCCCTGCCCAGTTCGATGGATCAGACCCAGATCTGGGAAGGGTTCTTCAGCGAGCACTACTCCGGCAGTCCGGTCGCCCGCCGGATCTTCGCCTCGGCCGGGGTGAAAACCCGTCACGGCGCTGTGAACCCTCTCGACGAGGACGTCTCCGATTGGAGCACCGGCGCCAGGATGGCCCGCTACCCCGCCGAAGCGATGCCGCTCGGCAAGGAGGCGGTCGCGGGCGCGCTGGCCGACGCCGGTTTGGAGGCTGGGGACGTCGGCCTGTTCGCCCTCGCCTCCTGTACGGGGTACGTCACGCCGGGGGTCGACATCCGGCTGGCGCGTGATCTCGGGATGGCCGACGGGGTCCAGCGACTGGTGGTCGGGCACATGGGCTGCTACGCCGCACTGCCCGGGCTCGGTGCGGTCACCGACTTCGTCCAGGCCAGGTCGCGTCCCGCGGTGCTGCTCTGCCTGGAGTTGACGAGCCTGCACGTACAACCGGCCAGCCGTGACGTCGGCCAGATCGTCGCCCACGCGCTGTTCAGCGATGCCGCCTCGGCCATCGTGGTCGAGCCGGGTGCGACACCCGGGCTCGAGGTCGTGGACGTCATCGCGTTGACCGACGCCAGCACGGCCGACCACATGACCTGGGACGTCACCGACCTCGGTTTCCGGATGGGGCTTTCACCGCGGGTGCCGGACGTGCTCGCCGAGCACGTCTGCGGAGTCGTCGACGACCTGCTGGGCCGGAACGGGCTGACCCGTACCGACGTCGAGGGGTGGGCGGTTCATCCGGGCGGCCCGCGCATCCTCGACGTGGTCGGCGAGCGGTTGGGCCTGCCCGAGGACGCACTCGAGATCTCACGCGCGACGCTGCGCGATCACGGCAACTGCTCGTCGGCGACCGTTCTTCTCGTGCTGGACGAACTGCGGCGCACTCGACCGCCGCGGCCGGGAGGTCACGTCGTGATGATGGCCTTCGGTCCTGGCCTCACGCTGTACGCCGCGCTGCTGCGCGCGACAACCGACGGAGCCTGACCCGCCGGCTCAGTGGCTACCAGGAGCGCTGTCCAAGCCCCAGCTGACAACCCTGTCGGGGTGGATGACGATGTGCGGCTCGGAGCCGGTCACCGATTCGGCGTGGCCGCGAATCTCGATGCCACGCGGTCTCCACGGATCGGTCGACGCCATGTCGTCGATGACGATGGCGGCGCGACCGGTGGCCGCGACGTCCCGATATTTCTTGGTGGCCGCGAAGTCCCGGCCGCTCACCTCGATGACGTCATCGGTCGCGCTCAGGGTCCACATCCCCACCGGGGTCACGTGCGGCATGCCGTTGGCGCCGACCGTGGCCAGTCGCGCCAGCCGGCGCTCACGCAGGTATGCCCGCTCGGATTCGGTGAAGGCGCTCATGAGTCCCAGGCTAGGCGGCAGCCCGGGCGATGTCAGCGGGCCAGCGCATTCGCTTCGTCGTGCAGTTCGGAGCCGCGCTGCGTTGGGCAGCACCCGGAGCGCCCACCCGTGGCGATCCGCAAGTGTCTAAGGCCACGACGCCGAAAGCACCGAACGAAGAACCCCGGCCTCGGCCGCGCGCACGCCGGCCTGGAATCGGCTCGACGCCCCCAGTCGCAGGCAGATTTCCGAGATGTGACGGCGATACGTACGAACGGAGATGCTGAGTCGCTTGGCACCGACCTCGTCCTTGACGCCGTTGATCATCATCGCCAGCACCATGCGGTCGAGATCGGTGCGAACGACATCCTGGGCGGCGGTGACCATCTCGAGCCGGCGGCCGGACCGCCACGTCTGCTGAAACATCCAGGTCAGGAATGCAGTGGGCCCGCCACCGTCGATGACGATGCTGCCGCGGTCGAGGTCGTGTGCATCGGAGGGGATGAAGACCAACCGCCGGTCGATGATCATCAGCCAAGTCGGGAGCGTACGGGTCAGCCGGACGTCCGCGCCCCAGCGCATCGTGTCGGTGATGAAAGCCTTGCTGGGCTGGTGTTCGCAGATGCGTTCGGTATAGATCGTGCGCATCGTCGCGCCGGCCTCGATGGCGCGCAGGTCGTTCTCCCGGCAGCGGGCCATGTAGTCCGGCTCGAGTTGACCGGCCGGAACGGCAGTGAGGATTTCGTTCGCGCGGATCGCGGCTTCGACCATCCGGCATCGGGTGTCTCCGCGTGGCAGCATCTCGGTTGCGTACTTTCGAGCGACACCCTGTGGCATCTGAGACAGGGACTCCAAGGAGCGCAGGAATTCAGCGCCGGACGGTTGCCCACGGCGCGCCCTCAGGGGCGGCGACCCGGCGCGTCCGGCAGTTCTCATCCGTGACCCCCTGTTCAGAGGGCGCAACTTTCTCAGGGCCGATTGCAGTGGGACAACTCGGGATACATTCTCATTTCTCGTTCTGACCACTAGTGGACATCGGTTGCTGGCTTATAGCCCGAAATGTCTGATATGCGATTCCGGTAAAAATAAGTCCTGCCAGGGCGAGGCCACGGTGCAGTACGGGGAGCAACGACACAGCCGCAACGACGACCACGACGCAACTGACGGCGAGCAAGGTCCGGGATGCGACTCGGGACAACGCCCCGAGGGTCGCGCGGAACTCTGTGACAAGGATGACCAGCTGCGCTGTGGCGCCCGCTTCGATGAGGAACAGCCCCGACAAGCCGGCCGGCGCCGGTGCAAAGGTGAGGCAGCTGATCAGGAGGACGCCCCCCACTACGACACACACC
>JBAVXU010000007.1:0-15387 GCA_049698415.1 Mycobacteriales bacterium | reverse complement strand
GGCGTCGGCCAGGCTGCCCGGCGGTGTCTGCGGGCCAGAGCGGAGGGCGTGGGATTCGAACCCACGAGGAGCTTGCACCCCTAACGGTTTTCAAGACCGTCGCCATCGGCCACTAGGCGAGCCCTCCGAACCCGAAAGATACGGCACGTGCCGCGGTCAGCCCCAGGACGGCACGGCTGCCGCGGTGCTGCGGGCACATTCTGCGGCGAAGGGGTGGAAGACCGTCGGGCGTACTGCCAGAGTCTGGACTCATGAGCAAGCCGGCGATCTTGACCGTCGACGACGACCCCATGGTGTCGGCCGCGATTTCCCGCGACCTGCGGGGCCGCTACGGCGCGGAATACCGCATCGTTCGAGCGACCTCCGGGACGCAGGCGCTCGACGCGATGACCAAACTGGCCCTGCGCAACCAGCCGGTCGCACTGATCGTCGCCGACCAGCGGATGCCGCAGATGACCGGAATCGAGGTGCTCGAGCAGTCCAAGACACACGCTCCAGGCGCCAAGTGCTTGCTGCTCACCGCCTACGCCGACACCGACGTGGCCATCAAGGCGATCAACGACATCGGCCTCGACTACTACTTGCTCAAGCCCTGGGATCCTCCCGAAGACCGGCTCTACCCCATCATCGACGACCTGCTCGGCGACTGGCGGCAGGCGAACCCCGACCACACCTCCGACGTACGCGTGATCGGGCATCGCTGGTCCGACCGTAGCCACGAGATCAAGACGTTCCTGGCCCGCAACTACGTGCCGTACCGGTGGTACGACATCGAGCGTGACGCCGAGGCGCGGCGGCTGTCCGACCTCGCCGACGTGACTGCGGCTGGCCTGCCCATGGTGCTGACCTCCGACGGCGAGGTGCTGCGGTCACCGACAACCCTCGACCTCGCCGCCGCCCTCGGGCTGCGCACGAAGGCGGAGCAACCGTTGTACGACCTGTGCATCGTGGGCGGCGGCCCGGCCGGCCTGGCCGCCGCGGTGTACGGCGCGTCGGAAGGGCTCAGCACGGTCATCGTCGAGCGGGAGGCACCAGGAGGGCAGGCCGGGCAGAGCGCGGCGATCGAGAACTACCTGGGCTTTCCCAAAGGCCTCACCGGCTCAGACCTCACCCAGCGCGCGGTCGCGCAGGTCTCTCGCTTCGGCGCCGAAGTCGTCCTCGCGCGCAGTGTTGTCGGGTTCGAGACTCGCGGGCCGGTCCATGCCGTGCGCTTCGAGGGGGACGGGGAAGTCGTTGCCCGCGCTGTCATCGTCGCCACCGGGGTGTCCTACCGCCGGCTGGTGGCAGCCGGAATCGACGACTTCGTCGGCCGCGGCGTCTACTACGGTGCCACCGCCAGTGAGGCGAGTCAGTGCGAGGGCGACGATGTCTACGTCGTGGGCGCGGCAAACTCGGCCGGGCAGGCGGCGCTGAACCTCGCGCGTTACGCCAAGCGAGTGGTGATGGTGGTCCGCGCGGCGCGGCTCGAGGACACGATGTCGCGCTACCTCATCGAACGGATCACCACGGCACCCAACATCGAGCTGCGCTTCCGCTGCGAGGTGGTCGCCTGTCGCGGCGACGGTCACCTGGAGGCACTGCGGCTGGCCGATCGGGATTCCGGCGATGAGGAGGAATCGGCGGCGAGCTGGTTGTTCGTGTTCATCGGTGCCACGCCCCGCACCGACTGGCTCGGAGCGGGTGTGGTGCGCGACGACAAGGGATTCATCGTCACCGGCCAGGACCTCCTCGGCCCGACGCACGCCGGCGCTTGGCCGCTGCCTCGGGCGCCCTTCGCCTTGGAGACGAGTGTGCCCGGCGTGTTCGCGGCCGGCGACGTACGACTCGACTCGATGAAGCGGGTCGCATCGGCCGTCGGCGAGGGCGCGATGTCGGTCTATCTCGTGCACCGCTACCTGGCCATCAGTTGATGGATGTCGACGACCTGCGCCCGTTCGGCCTGTTCGACGGGCTCACGGACGGCCAGCTCGGTGAGCTCGTCCAGGCCGGGACCGAGGTGCGCATCGAGCCCGGCACCGACCTGTTCAGGGAGGGCGAGCACGCGGACTTCTGGTGGGTCCTGGTCGAGGGCGCGATCGACCTGATCCGCTTCGTCGGCCGCGAGGACATCGTGGTCGGGCGGATGGACGTACCCGGTCGATGGGCAGGCGGCTTCCGCGCGTGGGACGAGCATGGCGTCTACCTCGCGACAGGTCGGGGGGCACTCGCAGGACGGGTGCTTCGAGTGCCGGCAGAGGTGCTGCGGGAGCGGTCGAGTGCGTGGTTCCCGTTCGGCGGACACCTGATCCAGGGGCTGTACGGAACCGCGCGGAGCATCGAATCGACGGCACGTCAGCGCGAGGCGCTGGTGACGCTCGGCACGCTCGCCGCCGGACTCGCGCACGAGATCAACAACCCCGCGGCTGCCGCGACCCGCGCTGTCGACGGTCTCGAGGAAACGAACGCGACGCTGCTGTCGACGCTGCGCCGCCTCGCCGAGGGCAGGATCTCCGCCGAGCAGTTCACGGCGCTTGACGCGTTGCGCCTCGATATCGAGCCACGTCCTGGCGCACCCGACCCGCTGGCCCTGGCCGATGACGAGGAGGCGCTGTCGGCGTGGCTCGGCGAGCATGGGGTCGAGCGCGACTGGCTCATCGCCGCGCCTCTCGCCGCCGCCGGAGTGGACGTCGACTGGTGCGAGCGGGCGGCTGGCGTACTCCCGGGAGGTGCACTGGAGGCCGGCCTGGAGTGGGTCGCGAGCACGCTGGCTTCAGCTGCGCTGCTCTCCGAGGTCAAGGAGTCGACCCAGCGGGTGTCCGAGTTGGTCGCTGCCGTGAAGTCGTACTCCCAGATGGACCGCGGGTCCAGGCAGTTGATCAACGTCACCGACGGCCTCGAGAGCACCCTGTTGATCCTCGGCAGCCGGCTCCGGGAGGGAATCTCGGTCGTGCGCGATTATGCCGGCGACCTGCCCCGAATCGAGGCGTACGCCGGCGAGCTCAACCAGGTCTGGACCAACCTCATAGACAACGCCATCGACGCCATGGACGGCAGCGGCACGCTCAGGATCGAGACGCGGGCCGAGGGCGCGGCCATCGTCGTCAAGATCATCGACAGCGGGTCCGGGATGTCGCCGGACGTGGTGGCTCGCGCGTTCGAGGCGTTCTACACGACCAAGGAGGTCGGCAAAGGCACCGGCCTGGGCCTCGACATCGCCCGGCGGATCGTCGTCGAACGGCACGGCGGCACGATCAGCATCAACTCCCGGCCGGGCGAAACGGTGTTCCGGGTCGGGTTGCCGGTCGCCCACGGAGCGCCCGATGCCGATCCAGCGGACGAGGAGTAGCGATGAGTGCCGGATTCGATGTGGTGGTCGGGGCCGGGACGCTGATGTCCGCCGACGGCGCAGCCGTACGGTTCCCGCACAAGTGGACCCCAGATCGCTGCGCTCGTCCCCGCCGCCGTCGCAGTTGGCGGCACTGCTGACCCGCGGGGACGAGATCGCGGAGACACTCCGTGCCCAGCGGGCCGGGTGCCCGGTACGACGGGAGTCCTGAGCGCGCGGCTACCCTGCGCCAGGTGAAAGCCGTGACCCTGCCGACCTTCGGTGGACCCGAGTCCCTGACCTGGGCAGATGTGCCCGATCCGCGTCCGGGACCGGGAGAGGTGTTGATCGAGGTCGCCGCCACCGCGGTCAACCGCGCCGACATCATGCAAAGGCAGGGGCATTACCCGCCTCCCGCCGGGGCGCCGCAATGGCCCGGACTCGAATGCAGCGGCCGGATATCCGCGATCGGCGACGACGTGACCGGCTGGGCGGTCGGCGATGCGGTGTGCGCGTTGCTCTCCGGCGGAGGTTACGCCGAGCAGGTGGTGATCCCGGCCGGCCAGTTGCTGCCCGTCCCCTCCGTTGTGTCCATAGTGGACGCTGCTGCGCTCCCAGAAGTGTGCTCGACGGTCTGGACCAACGTCTTCGACGTCGCCGCGCTCAAGGCCGGCGAGGTCTTCCTCGTCCACGGCGGCGGCAGCGGGATCGGCACGATGGCCATCCAACTCGCGGCCGAGCGCGGCGCACGCGTGTTCTGCACCGCCGGGAGCGAGGCCAAGCTGGAACGCTGCCGCGAACTGGGAGCCGAGCGCGCGATCAACTACCGGACCGAGGACTTCGTCGACGTCGTACGCGAGGCAACAGACGGTCACGGTGCCGACGTGGTGCTCGACAACATGGGCGCGGCCTATTTGCAGCGCAACGTTGACGTGCTGGCCACCCGAGGCCGCCTGGTCGTGATCGGCATGCAGGGCGGACGGCGCGGTGAGGTCGACCTCGGCGTCCTGCTGTCGAAGCGAGGTTCGATCACCGCCGCCACCCTGCGGCACCGTACGGCCGAGGAGAAGGCACAGGTGGTGGCCGGCGTCCGGCGTGAGGTGTGGCCACTGATCGAGTCCGGCAGAGTCACCGCAGTGATCGACCGCAGGATGCCGCTGCGCGAAGCCGCCGAGGCGCACCGGATCGTCGAGGCCGGCGAGCACGTCGGCAAGGTGCTGCTCGTTGTCTGACGGTGGATCGGCGGCTCAGGATGCCGGGACCGTGCGCTCCCAGATGTCTGCCTGCCAGACCGCCTTCATGCCCGCACCTTCGTAGACGCGCAGCGCCGGGGTGACGTTCTCCGCATCGACCATCAGCTCCACGCGGTCACATCCGCGTCGGGCGAACTCCGCGAACGCGACCTTGAGCAGGGCCGACCCGACGCCCTTGCCGCGGGCCGCCTTGAGCACACCGAGGGTGTTGATGACGCCCTGGTCCGGGGCCGGCGACTGCGACCCCAGCATGCCGACATCCTCACCATCGAGGCTGGCGAGCCGCCACAGCGACCAGTCCTGGCTCTTGCGCGCCCCGAACCGCTGTGCGAACGCTTGGTAGCTCTCGGGCTCATGGCCCCAGTGCTCGGAGAAGGAGTCGGTGACCAGCCGGTGCCAGGAGCGACGGTCGGCGTCGTCGTCCACGGTGCGTACGGACAGGCCGGCCGGCAATTCCGGCACCACGCTGTCCACTTCGGACAGCTCACGTACCATGCGGACGAACTTCCGGGCGACGTGCCAGCCCGCGCCAGGCAGCACGCTGGTCGCGAACGGTGCCGCAACCAGCTGGCCGAGCGTGACGACGGCCTCGGTGTTGCCGGTCTCCAGCGCAATCTGCGCGCTGCGAGCGGTGAGCTGCTCCAGCACAGCCGCACCGGCGGGCCAATGCTCGCGATTCGGGCGTACGTAATGGTCGCTCTGCACATGGCCGGACCCGGACGTGTCGAGCACCAGTCCGTAGGCGACCGGCCGGCCACCGGCCCAGGCCACGAAGCTGTTGCGGGGCAGGTTCTGCCGCGGGTCGCCCCACTCGTCCAGCAACAACCCCATGGTCCAGTCGGCGCTGCCGAACTCGTCCCGCTCGGTCACTTGGAGCAACTCCAGCACGGCCGGGGCGTCACCGACCGCGGCAGGGCGCACCTCGAAGTCCACCGGGCCAGGATGGAGACCCCGAGGCTGCGCGGGCAAGCGGATTACCGCAGGATGGGCACATGACCACCCCACCGCCGAACCCACACGACTCCGGCCCGATCGTCGACGAGCGCGGCCAGCCGGTCGATGATGCCTCCGGCTCCGAGGACATCACCAACGACCCGACCGGCCAGATCGAGGAGCCGGGAAAGGTGATGCGGATCGGCACGATGGTCAAGCAACTGCTCGAAGAGGTACGCGCGGCACCGCTGGACGAGGCGAGCCGCATCCGGCTCAAGGAGATCCACGAATCCTCCATCCGCGAGCTCGAAATGGGCCTGTCGTCGGACCTGACCGACGAGTTGCACCGGTTGTCGCTGCCGTTCTCGGACAAGACGACGCCCACCGACGCAGAGCTACGGATCGCTCAGGCGGCCCTGGTGGGCTGGCTGGAAGGGCTGTTCCACGGCATTCAGGCCGCTCTTGTCGCGCAACAGATGGCCGCCCGCGTGCAGCTCGACCAGATGCATCGACCGGCCTTGCCACCCGGGATGCATGGCGGGCCGCCGCCCCAACCGGGGACCGTCCCTGGCACTCCGACCGGCACCGGGCAGTACCTCTGAGCCGCGCCTGAGGCGGATCCGGCCCGATGTGCGGTCAGATCGTGAGTCCCTCTTGGCCCGGGAGGGCAGCCTGGGCGGTCACCGTGATGGTCGTCGTGAACGCCGAGAGGTTGCCCGCGGCGTCGGTCGCCCGGACCTTGTAGACGTACTTCACGCCGCTCGTCAGCCCGCTGTTGGTGTACGCCGTGCCGGTCACGTTGGCGAGCTTGGCGGTGCCGCGCCAGACTTCGTAGCCGATCACACCCACGTTGTCCGTCGACGCGGTCCACGTCAGCGTGACCTTGCGATTGACCGACGTGCCCTTGAGATTGGTCGGCGCCGACGGCGCGATCTTGTCCGGCACGCTGATGCTGGTGGCTGTCGAGGCCGGACCGGAGTTCCCCGCGGCGTCCTTGGCGGTCACGGTGTAGCTGTAGGTCTGGCCCTGCGCGGCGGTGGTGTCGAAGAAGCTCAGCCCGGTGGTCGTCGGCGCCAGGGCGGTGCCGTTGCGCTTGACGGTGTAGAGCTTGACTCCGACATTGTCCGTCGCGGCCGACCAGGTGAGATTCACCGCGGAGCCCTGCACGACGGCTGTCGGCTTCCCGGGTGCGGTCGGCGCAGTGATGTCCGGGGTGGTGGCGGTGGAGCTGCCACTCTTGGGCCCTGCGTTGGCCGCGGCATCGAAACTCTCGACCTGATAGGTGTAACTCGCCCCGTCGAGCACCGTCAGATCCGTATAGGTGGTCACAGCGCCCAGCGTCGTCAGCAGCACTGAGTTGCGATAGACACGGTTGCCGGTGACACCGATGTTGTCGGTCGCCGCGGTCCAGCTCAGGTCGATCTGCCGGCCGGCCACTGCGGTCGCCGTCAGATTCGTCGGCGCGGTCGGAGCCTGGGTATCCGGTGTGGACACCGGCAGGATCGGCGAGACGGCGCTCACGTTGCCGGCCGCGTCGACGGCGCTCAGCGCGTATCCGTACGTACGACCGTTGAGCACCGTCGTGTCGGTGTAGGTCGTCGTCGGCGCGGCGATGTCGGTGCCGAGTTGGCTGCCGTCGCGATAGAGCCGGTACGCCGTGACCGCGACGTTGTCACTCGCAGCGCTCCAGGTCAGCGCGATGCCGCCGCCGGTCGTCAGGGTCGCCGCCAACTGGGTCGGCACCGTGGGAGGGGTGCCGTCCAGCGTGGCCGCTGCGGCCTGGTCACTGGGATCGCTGCCGTTTCCCGCGGCGTCGAACGCCACGACCCGGTAGGCGTAGGTCCGGGCGTCGTGCAACCCGGTGTCGACGTAGCTGAGTTCCGTTCCCAGGGTCGCGATCAGCACGTCGTCGCGGTAGACGCGGTAACTCGTGACACCACGGTCATCGGTCGCTGCCAGCCACGTCAGGCTGATCTGAGAGCTGCTCTCGACCGTTGCCGTGAGACTGCCCGGCTTGCTCGGCGGCGTGACGTCGATCGTCTGCGGGGTGGTTGCGCTCGCCTCGTTGCTCGAGCCACTCCGGTTGGTCGCCGCGTCGAGCGCTCGCACCAGGTAAGTGTGGCTGGACTGCGCGGCCAGGTTGGTGTCTTGATACCCGGTGACGGATCCCAGCGTCGTGGTGAGCCAAGAGCCGTCCCGGTAGACCTCGTAGCCCGTCACGGCCACGTTGTCCGTGGCCGCGTCCCAGCTCAGATCGATCTCGTCAGGTGCTGTGGCCATGGCCACCAGGTTCGCCGGCGGGCTCGGCGGGGTCACGTCCGGCGTTGTCACAGAGACCGGCCCGGTCTTTTCGCTCACGTTGCCGGCCGCGTCGTAGGCATCAACGGCGTATTCGTAGCTGGCTGCGTCGGTCACCGCGTCGGAGTACGCCGTCCCGCTGGTCACGTCGGCCACCTGGGTGCCGTTGCGGTAGACGTGATAGCCGGCCACGGCCTTGTTGTCCGTCGACGCGTCCCAGCTGAGGTCGACCCGCACCGGAGTGACAACGGTGGCATGCAGTCCGGCCGGCACACTCGGTGCTGTCAGGTCGGGCGGGTCCGGAGCCGGCCCGGGCACCCCGACGTACGCCCCCGCCGACGTCGAAGCGGTGTAGACGTAGTCGTCGGGGCTGACGGCGAGTGAGTTGACCAGGTTGCTCGCATCCGAGTAATACGAATCGCTGACCGCAGTGAACGCCGGCGCGGGGCCGGCCGCGTCGGCCGAGCGCCACAGAGTGGCCACAGGCGTGGTCGTACCCGCCGCCGTGTGCACCAGCAACGCCCCGTCGGACGTCACCCCGATCGCCCCCGGCGTGGTGAAGCCGCCAAGCTGGACCGGATTGGCGTCGGCCAGAGTCGCGGTCCGGGCGTTGTCGATGCGCCACAAGCCGCTGGCGCTGCCGTTGGACGACAGGTAGATCCGGGACGGGTCTGTCGGGTCGGCAACCACGAAGCCACCGCGCATCGACGCTGTGCTGCTCATCAGCTTCACCCAGGTGTCTCCGGCATCGGTCGACCGGTAGACACCAGAGCCGTGGTCATAGGCATAGACGAGTTGGGTGTTGGGAACCCAGGCGAAACTGCCCGGCTCGCCGTTGGTGCCCTGGAACGGGCTGCCGCTCGCCGTGATCTTCGACCACGTGTTGTTGACCTTGCGCCAGAACCCGGCGGAGGCCACCGTCGCGAGCACGACCTGCGCCCCGAAGCCGTCACGGCCGGCAGCGACGGTCTGCACCCGGTGTTTGCCGGCCACCGCCCGGAGGTTTTCGCTCACCCAGGGCTGCGCCGCGGACAGCGGATCGAGGTTGGAATACACCTCGCCCTGGGTCGCATCATCACGATTGCCGACCGCGAGATAGACCTTCGACGGGCTGCCGTCGGGCGTTGTCGGGTCCAGCCCGATGCTGAAACCCTTGCCACCGCTGGTCGATGGCAGCGAGCGGGTGACGGTGCCCAGATGGTCCTGGGAGCCGAAGAAGGTCCAGTCGGTGTTGGCGAGGTAGGCCCGCCCGGGCACCTTCGGATCGGCGGCCACTGCGGAGTTGACCGTGACCATGAGCCCGTCGTCGATCGGGCTCCAACTCGCCGCGCCATCACTGCTCTTGTACGCCCCGCCGCGACCGGCCAGATAGATCGTGTTGCGGTCGCGGGGATCGACCAGCAGTTGCGACGCCACGAAACTGGTGGATGTCAGGCCGAGGTACGCGATGTCGGCACCCCACCACGCAGTGCCGCTGCCCAAGTTGGTGAGAGCGACATTGCCGGACACCGACGACCACGTCGCGCCGCCGGTCACCGACTTGACGATGCTGTTGCCGCCCACCACCTGGGAGCAGCCGGCGTAGAGGACGGTCTGCCCGTTGCTGTCGACGTAACCGGCTATCGACTGCCAGAACGGCGCCGTGCCGGTGGCGAGCCCGGTGTTCAGCGGATGCCAGGCACCGTCGTACATCCTGATCCCGTCCTGCCGGGCGGCGACGAAGAGCTTGCCCCCGATGACGGCCAGCTCTTCGGGAGAGGTCGGTGTCCCGGACAACGCCGCGAAGGTCATCGAGCCACGCGCGTTCCGGCTGACGTAGACGCCCTTGCCCATGATCGCTGCGTAGACGGTGTCGGGGTCTGCCGGGTCGACCACGAGGGACCGCACCTTCTCACCGGCCAGCGCTGAGGTCGGCCAGGTCGCGCCGTCGTCGGTCGACCGCTTCACGCCGTTCTGGAACGTGCCGGTCCACAAATAGCTGGTGGCACCGCTGTTGTCCTGGGCAATGAGATTGCCGGTCGAGCGTGGATGCTCGTTGCCCGCGATCTGCGCGCCCGTCGTGCCGTTGCCGTCACATTGCGGAACGTCGGACAAGAGATTCCAGTGTGCTGCGAAATCGGTGGACGCGAATATGCCGGCGTCCGTGCACGAATAGATCTTGCCGGGGGTGCGGTCGGAGAAGGCCAGGGCCGCAACCTTCAGGGCGCCCGACACCAGCCCCTGATTGGCCGTTCGCCATGAGAGACCACCATCGAGCGAGCGATGGTAGCCGGCGATGTCGGCGCCGATAACCAGCGGGTATGCCCCGTTGCTGTCCGGAAACGGGCTGACTGCGATGACGTTCTGGAATCCGCCGCCGCCAAGCCCCGAGGGCTGGAAGTGCCAGCTCGAGACACTCGCGGTCGTCGCGGCAGCACTGGGGCCAACAATGCTGGCAGGCGCGACAAATGCCAGCAGTGCAGCGGCAGCCGCAGCAAACAGTCGCATGTATAGCCCCGATATAGAAAAACGTATCAATGCCTTAAAAGCGGACACCGAAATGTCACTCTCAAGCCACACTAGGGGTAAGGGCGAGAGAGACCCGCACTTTGGCAATTATTTCCTGCGAGGCGAATTCCCGCGGCAGAAAGTGACAGCTAGAACCAGCCGTCGAGAACCCTCGCCACTCCGTCCTCGTCGTTGGACCCGATGACCTCACCTGCCGCGGCCAGGACCTCGCGGTGCGCGTTGGCGACGGCGAAGGACCGGCCGGCCCAGGCGAGCATCGGCAGATCGTTGGGCATGTCTCCGAAGGCGACGCAGTCCTGCGCCTCGAGGCCACGCTCGGCGGCGAGGGCGGCCAGCCCGGACGCTTTGGTAACACCCGCGGCGCTCACCTCGAGCAGCCCCTCGAAGCTGGAGTGCGTGAGGGTTGCACGCCCGCCGACCAGCGGGCCGGCCGTGGCGAGCAGATCGTCGGCCGAGAGGTGCGGGTGGCGTACCAGCAGTTTGGCCGCCGGCCGCTGCAGCAACGCGTCGTGCTCGACCATGGTGACATTGGGATTGTGGCCGTTCCAGCGGGCGCGGTATCCGCTGTCGTGCAGGAAGCTCTCGCCGTACTCCACTGCGAAGGCGGCGTCAGGAAGTTCGCGCTGCACAGCCGCCACGACCGCACGCAACGCGTCGACGTCGAGCAGGTCCTCGCGAACCACCTGCTCGGTGTGCAGGTCGTAGACGAGCGCGCCGTTGGCACACACGGCCAGCCCACGGTGGCCAAGCGCATCGGCGATCTCGGGCAACCAGCGCGGCGGCCGTCCGGTGACGATGACGAACGGGACGCCGGCCTCCTCGGCCCGCGCGACCGCGGCAACCGAGCGCGGGGAGATGGTGTTGTCCGAACGCACCAGCGTGCCGTCGAGGTCGCAGCCGATCAGCCGGGGCGGAACCGTGCGGCTCGGGTCGGTCACTTCACCTCGAGAACGTCGCGGCCCAAATAGCCTTGCAGCGCCTGGGGAACGCGCACCGACCCATCCGGCTGCTGGTGGTTCTCCAGGATCGCCACGATGGTGCGGGTCGAAGCCATCAGGGTGCCGTTGAGGGTGGCGACATGCCGCGGCCGACCGTCGAGATCGCGGTGTCGGATGTTGAGCCGCCTGGCCTGGAAGTCGGTGCAGTTCGACGCGCTGGTGAGTTCCAGCCACCGCTGCTGGCTGGGCAGCCACGCCTCGCAGTCGTACTTGCGGGCTGCGCTGGCCCCGAGATCACCGGCAGCGACTTCGATCACGCGGTACGGGAGCTCGAGCTTGGCCAGGAACTCCTCCTCCCATGCCAGCAGCCGTTCGTGCTCGTCGTAGGAGTCCTCCAGCGAGGTGTACGAGAACATCTCGACCTTGTCGAACTGGTGCACGCGGATGATCCCGCGGGTGTCCTTGCCGTACGACCCCGCTTCGCGCCGGAAGCACGACGAGTAGCCGGCGTAGCGCAACGGCTCGTCACCGAGTTCGAGGATCTCGTTCATATGCCGGGCGGCCAGCGCGACCTCCGAGGTGCCGACGAGATAGAGGTCGTCGCTTTCGATGCGATAGACCTCGGGGGCGTGCGAACCGAGGAAACCGGTCCCCTCCATCGCCTCCTTGCGGACCAGTGCGGGCACGATGGCCGGCACGAAACCCGCCGCGACGGCCTGCGCCATCGCAAGGTTGACCAAGGCCAACTCCAGCAGCGCGCCGACGCCGGTGAGGTAATAGAACCGCGCGCCGGACACCTTGGCTCCGCGCTCGGTGTCGATCGCGGCCAGCCGCTCACCGATCTCCAGGTGGTCCAGCGGTGCGTCGATCGACGGCTTGGCACCGACCTCACGCAGCACCGCGAAGTCGTCCTCGCCACCCGGCGGGACACCCTCGGCGATGACGTTGGAGATGGCCAGGTGCGCCTGGCGCAGCGCCTGCTCGGCATCGGCTTGGTTCGCCTCGGCGGCCTTGACCACGGCGGACATCTCGCGGGCCAGCATCACCATCTCGTCCCGGGTCTCGGGCGTCGCCTGCTTCACCCTGGCCGACATCGCCTTCTGGTCGGCCCGCAGGGTGTCGGCGTTGCTGATCGCGGCCCGGCGAGCCTCATCGACCGCGAGCAGCGCGTCGACGAGCCCCGGATCCTCGCCCCGCGCTCGTTGCGAGGCGCGTACGCGCTCAGGATCGGCGCGGAGCAGCTTGAGATCGATCACAGCCCAAGGCTACCCAGCGACAAGCGGCCATCGCGCCTGCCTGTGGCACCCTGGCGCGGTGGTCGAGGTCGAGCGGGAGCAGTTCGAGGGGCTTGTCGCCGACGCTCTCGACGCCGTGCCCGCCGAGTTGATGGCGCTGATGAACAACGTCGTCGTGCTCGTCGAGGATCTCCCGCCCCCCGGCGACGAGGGCGTGCTGGGGAGGTACGAAGGCATAGCGCTGACCGAACGGGACGCGTGGTACTCCGGCGTGCTGCCCGACCGCATCACGATCTATCGCCTGCCGATCTGCGCCAGTTGCGACAGCGAGGAACAGGTCGTCGAGGAGGTCGCCATCACTGTCGTCCACGAGATCGCGCACCACTTCGGCATTGCCGAGGAGCGCCTCCACGAGCTCGGCTGGGGGTGAGCTGACAGTGGACGCCGACGTGATCGTGGTCGGGGCCGGGCTGGCCGGCCTCGTAGCCACCGCCGAACTGGCCGACGCCGGAAAGCGGGTCATCCTGCTCGACCAGGAGGGCGAGGCGAGCCTCGGCGGCCAGGCGTTCTGGTCCTTCGGCGGGCTGTTCCTGGTCAACTCCCCCGAACAGCGCCGGATGGGCATCCGGGACAGCCCCGAGCTCGCACGGCAGGACTGGCTGGGCAGCGCCGGGTTCGATCGGGACGAGGACTACTGGCCGCGCCGGTGGGCCGAGGCCTACCTCGATTTCGCCGGTGGTGAGAAACGCGCCTGGCTGCACGGTCTCGGAGTGCGGTTCTTCCCGGTCGTCGGCTGGGCCGAACGCGGCGGATATCTGGCCACCGGCCACGGCAACTCCGTACCCCGCTTCCACATCACCTGGGGCACCGGACCGGGCCTGCTCGCGCCCTTCGAGCGGCGGGTACGCGCCGCCGCCGACAACGGCCGGGTGGAGCTGCGGTTCCGGCACCGGGTCGACTCCCTCGCCCTGACTGGCGGCGCCGTCGACGGAGTCCGCGGGACGCTGCTCGAAGACGACGGCGTGGCTCGCGGCCGGTCCAGCTCGCGGGTCGGCGTCGGGGAGTTCGCCCTGCGCGCGCAGGCGGTGATCGTCACCTCGGGTGGCCTCGGCGGCAACCACGACCTGGTCCGTCAGAACTGGCCGGCCCGGCTGGGCACACCGCCGGCGAACCTGTGCAGCGGCGTGCCCGAGCACGTCGACGGCCGGATGCTGGGCATCACCGAGAGCGCGGGCGGCCGCTGGATCAACCGGGACCGGATGTGGCACTACACCGAGGGGATCACCAACTGGGACCCGATCTGGCCCCGGCACGGGATCCGCATCCTGCCCGGGCCGTCGTCGTTGTGGTTCGACGCCCGCGGGGAACGGCTGCCGGCGCCGTTGTTCCCCGGCTTCGACACCCTGGGCACGCTCGAACACATCATGGCCACCGGCTACGACCACACGTGGTTCGTGCTCAACCAGAAGATCATCGAGCGCGAGTTCGCCTTGTCCGGGTCGGAGCAGAACCCCGACCTGACCGGCAAGAGCGTGAGGGAGGTGCTCCGCCGAGTGCTGCCTGGCGCGCCTGCGCCGGTGGAGGCGTTCAAGCGCAACAGCCGGGAGTTCGTCGTCGCGGCCCGTCTGACCGATCTGGTGGGCGGGATGAACCGGCTCACCGACACCGCGCTGCTCGACCCGGCCCGGCTGGCCCGGCAGATCGAGGCCCGTGACGCCCAACTCGCCAACCCGTACGGCAAGGACCTGCAGCTGACCGCGATCCGGGGGGCGCTGGCCTACCGCGGCGACCGGCTGATCCGGGTTGCCGCACCCCACCGCCTGCTCGACCCGGCCGCCGGCCCGCTGATCGCGGTGAAGCTGCACATCCTCACCCGCAAGTCACTCGGCGGGCTCGAGACCGACCTGTCCGCGCGCGTCCGGCGTCCGGACGGGACGGTGCTGCCCGGGCTGTACGCCGCCGGTGAGGTCGCGGGCTTCGGCGGCGGTGGGATCCACGGCTACCGGTCACTGGAGGGAACGTTCCTCGGCGGCTGCCTGTTCTCTGGCCGGGCTGCGGGCCGTGCGGCCGCGCACGACACCGGCTGATCCGCCGAGCCGGCACTCAGCCGGGCGGTGCGCCGTCCCTGATCCGAGCCAACCAGGCTGCCGCGGCGGCGAAGTCCTGATCGGTGGTGCCGGCCCGCTGGGGAGCGGCATCGCTGTCGGCCCGCGGATAGGAGCCGAGGAATCGGACATCGGCACAGATGCGCCGCAGCGCCGACAGCGCCTCTCCCACCCGGGCGTCGGCGATGTGCCCCGCGCAGTCGATGGAGAAGCAGTAGCGACCCAGCTTGTTCTTGGTCGGACGCGACTCGATGCGGGTCAGGTCGATGCCGCGTACGGCCAACTCGGTCAGCACCTCGACCAGCGCGCCGGTGTGGTTGTCGGCGATGAAGGCGACGAACGTGGTCCGGTCGTTGGCGGTGCGCTCGGGCGGCGCGGCCGGTCGAGACACCAGGACGAACCTCGTGACCGCTCCGTCGGTGTCGTGCACATCCTCGGCCAGCACGGCCAGCGAGTGCCGCTCCGCGGCCAGCGGGGAGGCGAGCGCGGCGTCGTACTCCCCGCGCGCCACAGCGGCCGCGGCCTCTGAGGTGGACAGTGCATTGTGGACGGTCGCGTGGGGGATGTTGACGCGCAGCCAGCCGCGGCACTGCGCCTCGCCATGCGGGTGGGTGGCCACCGTGCGAACCGAGGACAGCCGGGTGCCCTGCCTGCCCAGCAGCACGAAACTCACCGGCAGCAGCACCTCGCGCACGATGATCAGCGGGTCGCCGGTGGCGAGTTCGTCCAAGGTGACCGACACCGCTCCCTCGACGGAGTTCTCCAGCGGCACCAGGGCCGCGTCGGCGTCGCCCGCGCGCACCGCGTCGAGCG
>JBAVXU010000006.1:0-7831 GCA_049698415.1 Mycobacteriales bacterium | reverse complement strand
GTCGAACGGGTCACCCATGAAGCCCAGGTAGCCCGACAGCGAGGTGACGATCCGGTCGCCCTGCACCAGCCGGTGCCGCAGCCGCGACGCGTCACCGTCGGTGAGCACCTCGGCGAGCACGACGTAGGGAAGGAACGCCTCGAAGGCGCCGATCGGGTCCGGCACCCGCCAGGCCAGCGCGAGCGCCGGCGTGGGCGCGAGCGTGTCCACCTCGGTGGCTCTGCGCTCGGCGGTCAGGTCGGGCTCGTCGAAGGCCGGTCGCTTGCGGGCCGGGCGCTTGGGGATGTCGCCGTAGTGCCGCTCGATCATCGCCAGCGTCGCATCGACGTTGACGTCGCCGCCGACGGCGAGCACGGCATTGGCCGGTGCGTAGAAGCGGTCGAAGAACGACGCGGCATCGTCGACCGTCGCGCTTTCGAGATCGACGAAGTCGCCGTAGCCGTTGTGTGCGTTGGGGAACGTATCGAACATGACCGGCGGAAGGCTCAGCCAGGGAAAGGCGCCGTAGGGCCGGTTGAGCACGTTGACCCGGATCTCCTCCTTGACCACCGCGATCTGGTTGGCGAGGTTCTCCTCGGTGATCCGCGGCGAGCGCATCCGGTCGGCCTCGAGGAACAGCGCGCGCTCCAGCGCGTTGCTGGGCAGCGTCTCGAAGTAGTTGGTGTAGTCGAGGTGGGTGCTGCCGTTGAACACCCCGCCGGAGGCCTGGACCAGGCGGAAGTGCTCGAGCTTCTCCAGCGTCGCCGACCCCTGGAACATCAGGTGCTCGAAGAGGTGGGCGAAACCGGTGCGACCCTCGGGCTCGGACCTGATGCCGACGTCGTAGTAGGCGGCGACGGCGATCACCGGTGAGCTGCTGTCGGGTGCGACGATCACGCGCAAGCCGTTGCCCAGGGTGGTGCGCTCGACGGGGAAGGAGCGGGACGGGATCTTCACGGAGCGAGCGGGCACCCGCCGACCCTAACTGGTGCGAACCCAGACTTCAGTCCGCGGTCGCCGCCAGCTCCGTCCAGAGGTACGCCGCCGCCTCTGCTCCCTTGTACAGCATCGGCAGCACCACCCGTTCATTCGGCGAGTGGAACCGGTCGTCGGGCAGGCCGACGCCGAGGAACAGGACGGGAGCCCCGAGGACTTCGGCGAGGTCGGCCTCCGGGCCGCTGCCTCCCTCGCGGGTGAAGAGGATCTCGTGGTCGAAAGCCCGCTCCATGGACCGGCGTACGGCTTGCAGGGCCGGGTGCTGCAGCGGGGTCAGGCACGGGCGGACCCCGGAGCCCATGAAGTCTGCCGTGACGGTCACGCCGTCGGGCGTGCGCTGGCGCAGGTAGTCGTGCACACCCGCCTGGATCTCGGCGGGGTCCTGATCGGCCACCAGCCGGAAGGACACCTTGGCGTGCGCGTCCGTCGGCACGATCGTCTTGTGCCCCGGTCCGGTGTAGCCGCCCCAGATGCCGTTGACCTCCGCGGTCGGCCGCGCCCAGGTGCGTTCGAGCGTCGAGAACCCCTTCTCGCCGAAGAGCGCGCGCGACTGGGCGGTCTCGGTCAGCCAGCGCTGCTCGTCGAAGGGCAGCCTGGCGAAGGCGGCCCGCTCCTCCGGCGTCAGGTCGACGACCCGGTCGTAGAACCCCGGAACCGTGATCCGCCCGGTGTCGTCGTGCAGCCCCGCGATCAGCTCACACAGGACCGTGAGCGGATTGGGTACGGCCCCGCCGAACGATCCCGAGTGCAGGTCGATGTCGGGACCGTGCACGTCGATCTGGCAGTGCACCACGCCCCGCATGGCGGTGCAGATGCTCGGAGTGTCCCGGCCGAACATCGACGTGTCGCTGACCACGACCGCATCGCAGGCGAGTCGCTCGGCGTTGTCGCGCAGCAACTGGGCGAAGTGCGGCGAGCCGGACTCCTCCTCGCCCTCGACCAGCAGCTTCAGATTCACTGCCGGCGCCTCACGCCCGGTCGCCGCCAGGTGCGCCTGCAGGCCCAGCAGGTGGAAGAGCACCTGCCCCTTGTCGTCGATGGCGCCGCGGGCGTACATCTCGTCGCCGCGGATGGTCGGCTCGAACGGCGGGGTCTCCCACAGCTCCTCGGGATCGACCGGCTGCACGTCGTGGTGGCCGTACACCACCACCGTCGGCGCGGCCGGGTCGCCGCTGGGCCATTCGGCGAAGACCGCCGGCAGTCCGGCGGTGGGCCAGATCTCGACCGTGGGGAAGCCGGTACGGCGCAGGGCCGTGGCCAGCCAGTCGGCGGAGGCGTGCACGTCGGGATGTCGGGCCGGATCGGCGGAGATGCTCGGGATCCGCAGCCACTGGTCGAGATCGGCGTGCAGGCGGTCGAGATGTTCGGTCACGTAGCGTCGCTCGGCGGTCATGATGGCCGAATCTAGCTGGAGTTCATCCGGTCCACGTGTCGGCGCCCTCCCCAGGACTGCGGTTCGGCGCTAGTCTCTGCGTCATCAAGTCCGGACGAACGCGACGTTTGAGCTTTACGGGGTCGCAACCGGTGCGAAATATCGCTACGAAGGGATCCTCATGTCCCACCTCACCCGCGCCCTGCGTGCCTCGACGCACCCCCGCCAGCTGATCCTGCCCTTGGCAGCGGTCGCGGTCATCGCCGTCACGTCACTGAGCGGCAGGGCTGCGCCCACGTCCGCCGTGACGTGGACCCCGATGAGCCCGGTCAACGTCGCCTTCACCAATTCGGGCGGCCCGACCGTCACCGCCGGCCTGCTCGGCATCAACGACTTCCATGGCGCCATCGACAAGCCCTCCGGATCCGGCGGCGCGGTCAACGGCACCCCGGCCGGTGGTTCGGAGTACCTCGCCACCACGGTCAAGCAACTGCGTGCCGCACACAACGCGGCGCACCAGCCGGTCGTGACGGTGGCCGCCGGCGACCTCATCGGCGCCAGCCCGCTGGTGAGCGCGGCATTCCACGACGAGCCGGCCATCGAGGAGATGAACAACCTCGGGCTCAACATCAGCTCCGTCGGCAACCACGAGTTCGACGAAGGCACCCTGGAGTTGCGCCGGATGCAGCGCGGTGGCTGCCATCCGGTCGACGGCTGCCAGGACGGCGACCCGTACAACGGCGCGAAGTTCCAGTACCTCTCGGCCAACGTCGTCAACAAGCGGACCGGTCACCCGTTCTTCCCGGCGTACCAGATCCGCCGCGTCGGCGGCGTCAAGGTCGCCTTCATCGGCGAGACACTGCAAGGCACGGCAGGGATCGTCAACCCCAACGGCATCAAGTACGTGCAGTTCCTCGACGAGGTGACGACCGCCAACAAGATCGTACGAAACCTTCGATCAGGGCAGGGCATCCGCGCGTTCGTGCTGCTGCTGCACCAGGGCGGCTTCCAGA
Organism: Mycobacteriales bacterium; assembly: GCA_049698415.1. Taxonomy (GTDB): domain Bacteria; phylum Actinomycetota; class Actinomycetes; order Mycobacteriales; family QHCA01; genus QHCA01. The sequence continues at coordinate 4,471 of JBAVXU010000006.1, read as the reverse complement.
ACCCCACAGCCGGGGCGCCGGACCCCAACGGGTGCGCGAACTTCAGCGGTGACGTCGCCCCGATCGTCGCCGGGCTCGATCCCGCGATCGGTGTCGTCCTGACCGGCCACACCCACCAGTTCTACAGCTGCGCGCTGCCCAACAAGAGCGGCGCGAACAGTGTGGTCACCAGCGCCGGCAACAACGGCCGGCTGGTCACCGACATCACCGTCACCTTGTCGAAGCGGACCGGACGGTTCACGGCGGCATCGGCGAACAACGTGATCGTCACCAACAGCGACCCGAACCGCATCGACCCCGGAGCCAAGGCGATCGCCGACAAGTACCGCACCGCTATCGCGCCCATCGCCAACCGGGTCGTGGGCTCCATCACCGCCGACATCGACCGGACGGAGACTCCGGCCGGTGAGACACCGCTCGGGGACGTCATCGCCGACGGCATGAAGGCATACACCACCAGTGCGGGCGTTCAACTGGCGTTCATGAATCCCGGTGGCATCCGCGCCGACCTCGTCTATGCCAACAGCTCCGCGAACGAAGGCGATGGGGTGGTGACCTATGGCGAAGCCTTCGCGGTCCAGCCGTTCAACAACCTGGTGGTGACAGTCACTCTGACCGGTGACCAGATCAAGGCAATCCTCGAGCAACAGTTCCAGCCAACCGTCACCAAGATCCTGCAGGTGTCGAACGGGTTCACCTACACCCTCAACCCCGCCGCGCCGGCGGGTTCCAGGATCACGGACATGCAGCTCAACGGCGTGCCGGTGGTCGGTACGACGAGCTACCGGGTGACCACCAACGACTTCCTGGCCAACGGCGGCGACGGGTTCACCAACTTCGCTGCAGCCACCAACCGGACCACCGCGCCCGGGTTCGACGTCGATGCCCTTGCGGCTTACCTCGGCACCGGGCCCATCGCACCCGGGCCGGTGAACCGGATCACGCTGGCCCCGTAGGACCGGCCGGATAGCGCCGGGCAGTGGCGGCCGGGTTGCCGGAGGGCACTGCTGGGGATGGAAGGCGCTGCCGTGCCGGATAGGGTTGCCCGGTGCAGGTTGACGTCGGCGCGCTGCGTTTCTCGGTGCACACTGCGGGCGCCGATGACGGCCGACCGGTCCTGCTCCTGCACGGCTTTCCGCAGTCCTCTCTGTGCTGGTCCCGGCTTGCTCCGCTGCTGAACGCGGCCGGACTGCTGACGGTGGCCCCGGACCAGCGGGGCTACTCCCCCGGAGCCCGGCCGGCCGCGGTGGCCGCATATGCGCTGCCCGAACTCGTGGCGGATGCCATCGGAGTGCTCGACGCGCTCGATCTGTCCACAGTGGATGTCGTGGGTCACGACTGGGGAGCCGTGGTGGCCTGGCAGCTGGCGGTCCGGCATCCGCACCGGGTGCGATCGCTGACGGCGGTCTCCGTGCCGCATCCGGTCGCACTCAGCGCGGCCATGGCCGGCGACGCCGACCAGCGGCAGCGTTCGGCGTACATCTCGCTGTTGCGTCGCGAGGGCGAGGCCGAGCAGGTGCTGCTCGCCGACGGCGCGCTGCGGCTGCGCGAACTGCTGACCGGATCGGGACTGTCCGAGCCCGATGTCGATCGCTACGTCACGCCGCTGCTGGAGCCGGCGGCGCTGACCGCCGCGCTGTCGTGGTACCGCGCCATCACCCGCACCGATGCCGCTTTGGGACCGGTCGAGGTGCCGACGACGTTCGTCTGGAGCGACGGCGACACCGCCATCGGGCGCGCCGCGGCGCAGGCCTGCGCCGCTGAGGTGTCCGGGCCATACCACTTCGTCGAGCTGACCGGGGTGAGCCACTGGGTGCCCGAACAGGCACCGGTGCCGCTCGCCGAGGCAGTGCTCGCCCAGGTCGCCGCCACCTGATGCGGGTCGTCACGTTCAACGTGCTGCACGGGCGGTCACTGCAGGACGGCCGGGTCGACCCGGTCCGGCTCGGTGAGGAGATCGCGTCGCTGGGCGCGGACGTGCTCGGCATGCAAGAGGTCGACAGGGCCCAGCCCCGCTCCGGCGGGGTGGACATCGCCGCGGTGGCCGCGGCAGCGATGGGTGCGGGCACGCAGTGCCGGTTCGTGCCCGCCGTGATCGGCACCCCGGGTGAGGACTGGACGGCGGCGGTCGACGCCGACGACGAACGCTCGGACACCCGTGCGTACGGCATCGCACTTGCCACCCGGCTGCCGGTTCGCTCGTGGCACATACTGCGCCTGCGGGCGGCACCGATGCGGTCAGTGGTGGCCGACCCCGGTGCGCGCCGGCGGGTGATCCTGATCCAGGACGAGCCGCGGGTGCTGCTTGCCGCCGTCGTCGACGGTCCGGCCGGCCCGATGACGGTGGCCACCACGCACCTGTCGTTCGTGCCCGGGTGGAACGTGTGGCAGGTGCGCCGGGTGTGCCGCGAGCTAAGGAGGCTGCCTGCGCCTCGGCTCCTGCTCGGTGACCTCAACCTGCCGGGACGCCTGGCCGGGGTGGTCTCCGGGTGGCGGATGCTCGCGCGCGCGGCGACCTATCCTGCCGCGGATCCGCGGGTGCAACTCGATCATGTGCTGGCCGACGGTCCCACGCCCGCGGTGCTGTCAACGGCGGTTCGTACGCTGCGGGTCTCAGACCATTGCGCCCTCGTCGTCGACCTTGCCGATGCGCCGGCGTGACTCCTCATCCGCCGGATCCGCTGTGCGGCACGTGCCCGGCTGCATCGAGCAGCGCCGCCAACCCGGCGAGGTCGGGCAGGGCGGGTGGGCGTACGACGTCGCCGGTGGGTACGTAGAGGAATCCCGCGCTGACCTGCTCGGCCGGCACGCCTGCGATCCCGGCCCAGGCGAGGCGGTAGACCGCAAGCTGGAGCGCGGCAGCGGCAGGGTCCCTCGGTCGGCGCCCGGTTTTGTAGTCGATCACGTCGAAGCGTCCGTCACCCAGCGCGTAGATGGCGTCGATCCGGCCGCGGACCAGGTGCGGTCCGACTGCCAGCTGGAACGGCACCTCGACACCGTGCGGCCGCACGTGCGCGAACGGGGACAGCTCGAAGGCGGCCCGGAGTTGGTCGAGCTGGGCATCCTCGGGGAGATCGAGTTCGGCCGAGCCGGTCAGCTCTTCGTCGGGGATCATCGGCCGGTCGGCGAACATCTCCTCGACCCAGGCGTGGAACCTGGTGCCGCGCCGGGCCGCGGTGCTCGGCCGACGGGGCATCGGGCGGGCCAGCTCGGCAGCGAGCCCGTCCGGGTCGGCGCGCATCCGCACGATCTGGCTGGTGGTCAACGAGCGCGGCACGGGCACCTCGTGCACGGCATCCTGCTCGTCGGCGAGCTCGGTGAGCAGCAGATCTGCCTCCTGCTGCCATCGGCGCAGCACGTCCTGCTCGCTGGCCGACAGTGGCAGACCGTTGAGCAGGTCAGCGCCTGCCACCTGCTGGGACACCACGTCAGCGGCCCGCCTGCGAGCGGCCAGTGCGACGGCGTCGAGCGGGGCCGGCCACGCGACATCGACCGATTGACCCTGAAGCGGGTTGCCGGCCTCGCCGAACTCGGCGGGATCAGCCCACATCATCGGCTCTGCACCCTGCTCGCCGAGCCGCTGCGTCGCCTCCAGGAGATAGGCCGCCGGCTCGCACGGCTTGCTGCGAGAGGGTGACCACACGTAGCCGCTGAGCAGCATCGTCTCGCGCGCCCGAGTCAGCGCGACGTAGGCGAGCCGACGTTCCTCCTCAGCGGACTCAACGGCGGCGGCCGCCTCGAAGACCTTGAGTGCGGCAGACGACCACGCGCTCGGATCTGCCGGCAGATCGTCCGCGTCGCCGCGCAGGGAGTAGGGCAGCAGACGCGCGGCCTTGGTCCACATCGAGCGCCCCCGGTCTGACGGGAAGGTGCCGTTCACCAGGCCCGGCACGGCGACCACATCCCACTCCAAGCCCTTGGCCTTGTGCACGGTCAGCAGCTTGACCGTGTCGGCGGCGGAAACGCCACCGACATCGAGTCCGTCCTCGGCATCGCGCGCGGCCGCCAGCCAGTCGAGGAACCCGCGGACATCGGTCTCGCCCTCGACGCCGGTGAAGGCGGCAGCATGGTCGAGGAAGGCCGCGAGGTTGGCCGATGCCGCGGTCGCCTGTGCGCGGCTTCCGGACAGCACCTCGACGTCGAGCCCGATGGTCCAGATGACCTCTTGCACGGCCTCCACCACCGGCTGTTCGAGACATCGGCGCAGTTCGGCCAACTCACCGGCCAGCTGACGGAATCGGGCGAGCGCCGCCGGGGAGTAGCGGTCGGGATGTCCGGGCGACTCCACGGCTTCGACCAGGGACACCACGTCACAGGGGTCGACCCCGGCGGTTGCCTGCGCCAGCGCCGCTTCACCGGTGGGGTCGTCACCACCGGCTTCCGGCCTGCCGCCGCCGTCGGCCGCGGCGAGCTGGCGCGCCCGCCGACCCAGCGCGACCAGATCGCGAGGGCCGATGGCCCAGCGCGGGCC
>JBAVXU010000005.1:0-7119 GCA_049698415.1 Mycobacteriales bacterium | reverse complement strand
GGCGAGTACGTCGTAGGGCACCCGGGACCAGTCGGCCGTCATCGCGTCCTCGCTGGAGACCGGACGGAGCACAACGGGATGGCCGTACGTCCGTCCGTCGCCCTGCACGCCCACCGAGCGGACATCGGCGAGGAGTACGACCGGGCACTGCCAGATGTCGCGGTCAAGGCCGGCGGCGGTGAGCTCCTCGCGGGCGATCGCATCGGCCGCGCGCAGCACGTCCAGCCGTTCGCGGGTCACCGACCCGACGATGCGGATCGCCAGGCCCGGCCCGGGGAAAGGCTGGCGCCAGACGATGTCCGGTGGCAGGCCGAGTTGCTCGCCGACCCGGCGTACCTCGTCCTTGAACAGCGTCCGCAGCGGCTCGACAAGTGAGAACAGCAGATCGTCGGGGAGGCCGCCGACGTTGTGATGTGACTTGATGTTGGCGGTGCCGGCGCCGCCGCCGGACTCGACCACGTCGGGATAGAGCGTGCCCTGGACGAGGAAGTCGACGTTCTCCTCGGCCGAGATCTCGCGTGCGGCACCTTCGAAGGCGCGGATGAACTCCCGGCCGATCGCCTTGCGCTTGTCCTCGGGGTCGCTCACCCCGTCGAGTGCGGCCAGGAAGACTTCGGTGGCGTCGACGACGTGCAGGCGTACGCCCGTGGCGGCGACGAAGTCCCGCTCGACCTGCTCCGCCTCGCCCTGTCGCAGCAACCCGTGGTCGACGAAGACACAGGTGAGCTGATCGCCCACAGCCCGCTGCACCAGAGCCGCCGCGACGGAGGAGTCCACACCACCGGAGAGCCCGCAGATGACCCGCTTGCCGCCGACCTGCGACCGGATGGCCTCGACCTAGGTCTCGATGATGTTGGCCTCGGTCCACTGCGGCAGGCAGCCGGCGCCGTCGTACAAGAAGCGCTCCAGGATGCGCTGGCCGTGCTCGCTGTGCATGACCTCGGGATGGAACTGCACCCCGAACAACCCGCGCTCGGCGTCTTCGAATGCCGCGACCGGAGCCGCAGTCGACGACGCTGTGACGGTGAAGCCGGCGGGTGCCGCGGTGCAGGAGTCACCGTGTGACATCCACACCGACTGCCGCTCGGGCAGCCCACGCAGCAGCAACCCCGGATCGCCCACTGTGAGCGCAGTGCCGCCGAACTCCGATCGGCCGGTCCGCGTGACCTCGCCGCCGAGTGCCTGGGCCATCGCCTGGAAGCCGTAGCAGATGCCCAGGGTCGGCACCCCGGCGGCGAACAGCGCGGGGTCGATGCTCGGGGCGCCTTCGGAATAGACCGACGACGGTCCCCCGGACAGGATGATCGCCTTGGGCCGGCGCGCGAGCATGTCGGCGACCGGCGTGTCGTGCGGCACGATCTCGCTGTAGACGTGCGCCTCACGTACCCGGCGGGCGATCAGTTGGGCGTACTGCGCGCCGAAGTCGACGACGAGCACCGTGTCATAGCCAGGAGTCGGCCCAGTCATACCGTCGATACTGGCAGGTCGAAGCTGACGCCGGTGAGCTGCTCGGATACCTCCCACAACCAGGTGCCGTACGACAGGTCCTTGGCGGCGGCGCTGCGATCGACCTGTACGGGAGAGCCGCGCCACTCGCCGAACAGTCCCGGTCCGACGTACTGGCCGCCAGCGACATCGGGAGCTGTGGCGGCATACAGCTGCGACCAGGCGCCGCGCGCGTCGCTCTGACCGGCGATCCGGAAGCCCAGGCCGAACAGCAGCCCGCGGATTCGGCCGCCCTCGCCGGGACGCCCACGCATGAGATTCGTGGCGGCCACACCGGGATGGGCGGCGACGCTGACCAGGTGGCTGCCCGACGCCTGCGCCCGGCGGTCCAACTCGCCGGCGAAGAGCAGGTTGGCCAGCTTGGACTGGGCGTAGGCCGTCATCGGGTTGTACGACCGCTCACTCTGCAGGTCATCGAAGTCGATCACGCCGGCCGCGTGCGCGAGGCTGCTCACCGTGACCACCCGGGGAGCCGGGGCGGCGAGCAGCGACGGCAAGAGCAGGCCGGTGAGCGCGAAGTGGCCGAGGTGATTGGTGCCGAGTTGCTGCTCGAAGCCGTCGACCGTACGGCGGTAGGGCGTCGCCATCACGCCCGCGTTGTTGACCAGGATGTCCAGCTTCTCGACCCGCTGCGAAACGTCATCGGCCGCGGCACGTATCGAGGCCTGGTCGGCAAGATCGAGCGCGACCAACTCGGCAGCAGCACCCGGCACCGCCTTGGTCAGCCGGGCCAGCGCCTGCTCGCCACGCGGGATGTCGCGCACGCCGAGCAGAACGTGGGCTCCGTGCTCGGCCAACTGCACCGCGGTCTGAAATCCCAGCCCACTGTTCGCCCCGGTCACCAGTGCGGTTCGCCCGTTTTGGTCGGTAATGTCAGCGGCGGTCCAGCGGTCACTCGAAAAGGTCATGCAAGAGGTTCGCTAGGGAGAGCAGATTAGTTCGACCTTCTGGAACGCCTTGACGTCGGAGTAGCCGCACTTGGCCATGGCGCGCTTGAACCCGCCGAACAGGTTGCTCCGGCCGTCGGCGTCCTCGGCCGGGCCGAGCAGCACGTCGCGCAGGCTTCCGGCCGACTGCCCACCGGCCGCGCAGATGCGCCCGCGCGGCAGGCTCGGGTGCGCGGCAACCGACTGCCACCACGCACCGCCACCCGGTGCCTCCTGGGCGTTGCGCAGTGGCTCGCCCAGCATCACCGCGTCGGCTCCGCAGCCGATGGCCTTGGCGATGTCGCCGCTGGTCGCGATGCCGCCGTCGGCGATGACGTGGACGTAGCGCCCGCCTGTTTCGTCGAGGTAGTCGCGGCGGGCGGCGGCAGCATCGGCGATCGCGGTCGCCATCGGCACCCGCACACCCAGCACGCCGTCCGTGCTGGACCAGGCGTCGGCGCCGACACCGACGATGATTCCGGCCGCGCCGGTGCGCATCAGGTGCAGCGCAGTTTGGTAGTTGGTGCAACCACCGACCACCACGGGTACGTCGAGGTCGGCGATGAACGTTTTGAGGTTGAGCGGGTCCGACGAGGTCGACACGTGCTCGGCCGAGACCACCGTGCCCTGGATGACGAGCAGGTCGATGCCGGCGTCGAGCACGGTGCTGGCGTAGGTCAACGTGTGCTGTGGTGAGAGGCGCACGGCAGTGGTGACGCCGAGTGCGCGGATCTCGGCGATCCGCTCGGCGATCAGCTCGGGCTTGATCGGCTCGGCGTAGGCAGCCTGCAGGGCGGGCACCCCCCCGTCGTCCGGGTCGATGTCGGCCAGGCCCTTGAGCACGGCGCTCGGGTCGTCGTACCTCGTCCACAGGCCTTCGGCGTTGAGGACACCCAGGCCGCCGAGCCGGCCCACCTCGACCACGGTGGCCGGGCTCATCGTGGCGTCGGAGGGATGCGCCATCATCGGCAACTCGAACCGGAAGGCGTCGATCTCCCACGCCATCGACACGTCGTCGACATCGCGGGTCCGGCGCGAGGGGACGATCGCCACGTCGTCGAGGTCGAATCCCTGCCGGGCCGAGCGGCCCCTGCCGATCTCAATCTCTGCCACGTCAGTAACCCGAGTAGTTGGGGGCTTCGACGGTCATCTGGATGTCGTGCGGGTGGCTCTCCTTGAGCCCCGCAGACGTGATGCGTACGAGCCGGCCGTTGGCCTGAAGCTCGGCGATGGTCGGGGTTCCGGCGTAGCCCATCGCTGCCCGCAGGCCACCCACGAGCTGGTGGGCGACCGCTGCGAGCGGCCCGCGGTAAGGCACCTGGCCCTCGACTCCCTCGGGCACCAGCTTGTCGTCGGAGAGCACGTCGTCCTGGAAGTAGCGGTCCTTGGAGTACGAACGGGAGACACCGCGCGAGGCCATCGCACCCAGTGAGCCCATGCCGCGGTAGGACTTGAACTGCTTGCCGTTGATGAAGATCAGCTCGCCCGGTGACTCGTCGACGCCGGCCAGCAGTGACCCGAGCATGACGGTGTCAGCACCTGCGACGATCGCTTTGGCGATGTCGCCGGAGTACTGCAGGCCGCCGTCGGCGATCACCGGCACGCCCGCGGGTCCGGCGGCCGTCGCAACGTCGTAGATGGCCGTCACCTGCGGCACCCCGACCCCGGCCACCACCCGGGTGGTGCAGATCGAGCCGGGACCGACACCGACCTTGACCGCATCGGCACCGGCTTCGATCAAGGCGAGGGCGGCGTCGCGGGTGGCGATGTTGCCGCCGATGACGTCAACCGTGGTGTCCGCCTTGAGTCGGCGGACCATGTCGATCACGCCCCGGGAATGCCCGTGTGCGGTGTCGACCACCAGGAAGTCGACACCGGCGTCGACCAACGTGCGCGCCCGCTTGTAGGAGTCCTCGCCGACGCCGACGGCGGCGCCCACCACGAGGCGTCCGTCGGAGTCCTTTGTGGCCAGTGGGAACTCGTCGCGCTTGACGAAGTCCTTCACCGTGATCAGCCCGCTCAACCGGCCACGGGCGTCGACCAGCGGGAGCTTCTCGACCTTGTTCTGGCGCAGCAGGGCGAGCGCATCATCGGCGGCGACACCGACCGGAGCGGTCACCAGAGGCATCGGCGTCATTACGTCGCGTACCAGCCGGGAATGGTCGGACTCGAACCTGATGTCGCGGTTGGTGACGATGCCGACCAGCACGCCGTCAGGGTCGGTGACCGGCACCCCGGAGATCCGGAACCGGCCACAGAGCCGGTCGACGTCGGCGAGGGTGTCGGTCGGGCCGCAGGTGACCGGGTTGGTCACCATGCCCGCCTCGGAGCGCTTGACCATGTCGGCCTGCTGGGCCTGCTCGTCGATGGCCAGGTTGCGGTGCAGCACCCCGGCGCCACCCTGGCGGGCCATCGCGACCGCCATGCGGGCCTCGGTGACGGTGTCCATCGCCGAGGAGACCAGCGGGATCGCCAGCGAGAGGTTGCGGGTGAGGCGGGTGGCGGGGTCGGCCGAACTCGGCACGATGTCGGATCTGGCCGGCAGCAGGAGCACGTCGTCGAAGGTCAGCCCGAGCGTGGCGAATTTCTCGGGTATCTCCATGACACCTTCCGGAAGGCCGACAAGGCCCTCATCGTACGGGAGCACCGATGCCACGGGATGCAGCACACGGCGATACCGTGGAGCCGTGACCGAAGACCCGCAGGACCCCTTCCCGCTGGAGCCCGGCGATCCCGCGTCCGAGCTCGACTCCGAGGTCTCCGAGCCGCTGTCCCCCGACGAGCGCGAGGACGTCGTCGCCGACCTGGCCGACCTCGAGATCTATCAGACACTGCTCGAGCCGCAGGGCGTCCGCGGACTGGTCGTCGACTGCGAGGACTGTCACCAGTCGCACTACTTCAGCTGGGATCTGCTGCGGAGCAACCTGCGTCAGTTGCTCGATGCGGGGCAGACCCGGGTACACGAGCCGGCCTTCGACCCCGATCCGGCCCACTACGTCAGCTGGGAGTACGCCCGCGGCTACGCCGACGGCGTACAGGATGCGGAGTCGGCCAACTAGCCGGCGACCAGGCCCGAGTGACATGTCTCGGCGGCCCTTGTCAGCGTGACCCGATGGCTCCACGATGGGCGGGTGGAGACGGTCGCGCAGGGGCCGGAGCTTCGCCTTGCCGACCTGTTGATCGGGCTCTCCTCGGTGACAGACCTCGGCATGGGTCAGCCGGTGGGCGAAGCGGCCCGCGCCACCTTGCTGGCAGTCCGGCTCGCGGCCGCAGCGAACCTCTCCGACAGCGATATCAGCGATGTGTTCTTCACCTCGCTGCTCCGCCACATCGGTTGTACGGCGTACTCCCACGAGTCGGCCGCGTTCTTCGCCGACGAGCAGTCGGTCAAGCAAGCGACCCAGCGGACCGACTTCACCAGGCCCACGGACATCTTTCTGGGTTACCTCCCCCGGATCACCCGAGCCGCGCCACGAGGAGCGAAGCTGCATACGCTGCGCTCAGCGCTGGTCAATTCCAAGGCGGTGACCGAGGGCTACACGACAGGTGCCTGTGAGGTCGGATCGAGCATGGCGCAGCGGCTCGGACTCCCACCCGGTGTCCGGACCGGTCTGCTTCATGTCTTCGAATGGTGGAACGGCAAGGGCAGTCCCCGCGGCGTTGCCGGCGACGACCTGTCCCGGGCGATCCGACTGGCGACGGTGGCCGGGCTCGCGGTGCTGTTCCATCGACTCGGAGGTGTCGAGGGCGCCACGACGGCGATCCGGCAGCGGTCGGGCAGCTATCTCGACCCGGCGTTCGCCGAACTGTTCTGCGAGCACGCGCCGGAACTCCTCCGTGAGCTGGACGAGTCCGATACGGCCGAGTCGCTGCGGGCCGCGGAGCCGCAGCCGATCACCGTGCCCGCCTGGCGTACCGACGAGGTGCTCGAGGCATTCGGCGATGTCGTCGACCTCAAAGCTCCACTGTTCCACGGTCACGCCCGGGCAGTGTCGTCCTTGGCGGAGGGAGCCGCCGAGCGACTCGGCCTCCCGGCCGGCGCGGGGGTGGACCTACGACGGGCCGGGCTGGTCTGCGATCTCGGCCGAGCTGCGATCCCGAACGGGGTCTGGGAACGAGCCGTCGGTTTCGACGACAACGACTGGAGCCAGGTGCGGCTGCACCCGTACCACTCGGAGCAGGTGCTGCTCCGGTGCCGCACCCTCAGCCAACTCGCACCCATCGCCGGGGCACATCACGAACGTCTGGACGGCTCCGGCTATTACCGACGGGCAGCGGCGGCCACCCTGAACGTGTCGAGCCGCATCCTGGCAACTGCCGACAAGTACGCCACCATGATCGAGCCTCGGCCGCACCGTCCCCAGCTCGTCCCGGAGCAGGCCGCCGAGGAATTGCGAGGCATGGCGCGGCAGGGACTCTTCGACATCGATGTGGTCGATGCCGTACTCACGGTGGCTGGGCACCCGGGGAGCCACGGACGTCGAGCCGCACCAGCGGGCCTCAGCGAGCGCCAGGTGGAGGTACTGCGCCTGCTCGCCGAGGGCCGGTCGAACAAGGAGATCGCCTCGACTCTGCAGATCTCGATCCGCACAGCCGAGCACCATGTGCAGGACATCTACGCCAAGCTCGGCATCTCAAGCCGTGCCCCGGCTGCCCTCTTCGCCATGGAGCACGGCCTCGTCGGCCC
>JBAVXU010000004.1:0-4154 GCA_049698415.1 Mycobacteriales bacterium | reverse complement strand
GCACCGGCCAGGTCGGCGGCGATGTCCAGCCTGGCGGTGGCGTCCACCCGGCCGGCGGCGGCGGCCATCCCGGCGGCGGATTGAACCGCCAGCTCGGGGGCTGTGGAGCTGTCACGGATTCCCCCTGGTCGCAACCCATGGCAGTCCGCTGGGCGCGGCATCAGTGTCACCCGTGCCGAAAGATCCGGGAATGGGCCGTTCGGCCGTTTAGCCACGGCCCGGAATGACTAACGGCAGCCGGGCGAGCCAGGCTCAGGTCGGCGGCGGGTCGTGACCGCCTGCGACCAGGCAGGACCGGCGCAACGCATAGCGGTGATGGCTCCGCGGGAGCTGATCGGGATCGATCCACGGAGGCGGACGAAATGTCGGAACCCCGTCATCATCGATGCGCACCCGCCAGCCGTTGTGGTGAACCGCCTTGTGGTGCTCGCTGCACAACAGGACCAGGTTGTGCAGGGCAGTGTCGCCACCTGAGGCCCAGTGCCTGATGTGGTGCGCCTCGCACCACGCAGCCAACCTGTCGCAGGCCGGGAAGGCGCATGCCTGGTCGCGAACGACCAGCGCCGTGTGGATGCCGGCCGGCACTGTCCGCATCGCCCGGCCGACGTCGAGAGGTTGGCCCGCGCCTCCGAGCACGACCGGAATGACCCTGGAGTCGCAGGCGATCCGCCGCGCAGCGGCAGCGGTCAGCGCCTCACCGGTGGGGAGAAGCCCCGGCCGAGCGGAGGCGGCGGTCAAGGCGTCGAGAGCCACCGTCACGGTCACCGTCGGTCGGACACCACCGCTGGCCGGCAGTTCGGCCGAGGCCAGGCCGATCCGGGCCAGGTCCACCAGCGCATCGGCCCGGCGCTGCCCGGCTGAGCGCGGGTCTGGTCCGGTCTCGGACGCCGGTCGAGGGGCGGCCAGCGGGCCGATCGCAGCCCAGACGGTCGCGTCGGCCGCCGGATCGAGCCAGCCCGACCAGCGGACCATGCCATCGGCGGCGACCACTCGGTTGAGCTCACGTCGCTGGTGCTGCCGCATCAGCCGCTGGTCGGAGTCCGGAACGGTGGTGAGCGCCTCGCGCAACGCTCGGGCCGCCCTGGCGAGCAGCACCGGGTCGAGCACGGCTGCCTGCTCGATGAGGAATGCCTCAGCCCGGGCCTTGGTGGGCGCGTCGACCGGCGGGAGGTCGGCGATCGCTTCACTGATCACCGCCGCCTGATGTGAGGAGACCCGGCCGGTCGCGAGTGCAGCTCCCGTCGCCGCGCAGTCGTTGCGCAGTGCGGCGGCAAGCCCGACCGCGCGGTTGGCCTCACCAGGATGCAGCCGCAGCCGCCCACGCAGCCAGCCGGCGGTGCTCGTGGCCGCACCGGCCCCGACGTTGCGCCTGTCGGCCTCGGCGACCAGCGCCAACTCGACAGACGTCATGATCGCCTGGATGCCACGTCCCTGCTCAAGGGCCGCAGCGATGTCGTCGTCGGACATCGCCCACACCTCGGCGGCCGCCAGCTCATCGGCGGCAGCTCGCATCACCCGCAAGGTCGCGAGCACACCCGTCTCGGCCAGCGTGTGCGGCGGCTGCGACATGACCCCAAGCTAGCGGCGAGGTCCGACAATTTCGGAAGCCAAAAACCCTTTGTGCACAGCCACAATTGCGCGCAGCTCGAAGCCTAGATCCAGGTGGGGAACCACATGCGTGTCCGCCACTGCGCGTACGTCAGCAGCGTGCCGACGAGCACCGGATGGAAGAACGCGAACACCACGGCGACCGCGCAGACGTACGACGCCACCGACCAGGCGCCGACCAGACGCCGCCGCATCGATGCTGTCCTGCTGCCCAACGCAAGGCCAAGGCACATCGTCGTCGCGAGGACGAGGAACGGCAGCGCCGGCAAGGTGTAGAACAGGAACATCGTGCGGTGGGGATAGGGCAGCCAGGGCAGGAAGCCGGCCGCCACCGCGACAAGAATTGCTGCCGCACGCCAGTCGCGGCGAGCCAGCCACTGCCACGCGACACCGATCAGCGCGGCCGGGAAGGCCCACCACAGCGCCGGGTTGCCGATCGCCAGCACCTCTCTCGAGCAGGCCACGGCGCCGCAGCCACTCGGTGCCGAGTAGTAGTACGCGACCGGGCGGCCGAGCAGCAGCCAGGACCACGGCAGGGAGGCGTACCGGTGATGGGCTGTGAGGCCGGTGTGGAATCGCAGGATCTGTTGTTGGTAGTGGATCCAGCCGACCAGCGCGTTGCTGCCGTAATTGCGGTCCCAGCCGCTGTCGGTGAGGAACCACCCGGACCACGACAAGGTGTACGCGACCGCCACGATGACCGCCCCGCCCAGCGCCCACGGCGCAGCACCCACCAGCGCGGCGCGGAACGGGCGCGGCCGGCCGGCCGATCTCAGCGCACCGCTGTCCCACGCGAGGGTGAGCAGCGCGAAGGCGATGATGTACCACAGCGCGCTCCACTTGGTGGCCAGCGCCAGCCCCAGGCAGAGCGCCGCCGCCAGCCGCCACGGACGCAGCCCGGTGGGCAGATCGTCGGCCAACCGGCGGCGCATCGCGTCGCGGTCGATCAGCAGGCAGGCGAAGGCGACCAGCACCCAGGTCATCAAGAAGATGTCGAGCATCGACACCCGGCTCTGGACGAAATGCAGCCCGTCGAGGGAGAGCAGGACGCCGGCGATGCAGCCGAGCAGGGTCGAGCGGGTCATCCGCCGGGCCACCCTGATCAGCACCAGGATGGACAGCGTCCCGACGACGGCTGCAGAGAACCGCCAGCCCACCGGCGTCACGCCGAACAGCTGCTCCCCGATCGCGATCAGCCACTTGCCCAGCGGAGGGTGCGCGACGAAGCCGGGGCCGGTGCCGTTGGAGTCGAGTTCGACGCCGTGGTGCAGCAGGTCGGCGGCGTCCTTGGCGTAGTAGACCTCGTCGAAGATCTTGTCCTTGGGACTGCCGAGGTTGGCGAAGCGCAACAGGCCGGCCAGCGCGGTGATGCCCAGTGCCCACAGCCACGACGCCAGGCGATCGCCCGGCATCGGGACCACCAGCCGGTCGCGGGCCGACAGCGGTCGATCCCCGGCGGCGTCAGGCGCGTCGCGCAGGGAGGTGGCAGCCACTCCGTGATCGTAGGCGGCGGTAACCTCGGATCGTGCTGAGGCTGCTGGTCACCAGGAAGTGGTTGTTCCGCCATGCCCTGTTGCTCCTCGCGCTGGCCACCTTCCTCGCACTCGGCTACTGGCAGTTGCTTCGCGCAGGCGAGGGCAACGCCCGCAGCGTCGGCTACGCCTTCGAGTGGCCGCTGCTCGCCGGATGCGCCATCTATGCGTGGGTACGCGCGCTGCGCTACGACCTGCATCCGCCGACACAGGTCGACGAGCCCGCGTTTTCCGTACAGCGTCCGCCGTCCGCGGCCGGCGCTCTGCCGGCCGAGGAGCCCGACGAGGAGATGGACGCCTACAACGCTCACCTGGCCTGGCTGCACGAGCAGGATCAGCGGCCCAGCCGGTGACGTCTGCGCTGACGCGGTATCGCGTGATGGCCTATGTCGTGGGCGTGATGCTGCTCGTCCTAGTCGGGATCGCCATGCCGCTGAAGTACCTCGCCCACCATCCCGGGGTGGTCAACGTCGTCGCACCGGTGCACGGCTTCTTCTACATCGTCTACGTCCTGGTCGGCCTCGACCTGGCCTTCCGCAGTCGCTGGTCACTGGTACGCACGGGGCTGGTGCTGCTCGCCGGCGCCGTGCCGTTCCTGTCCTTCGTGATGGAGCGCAAGGTCGTACGAGAGGCACGCGAGCGGGCCACCGGGTGAACCACTGGTGAGCGGCGAGCGCGGGATCTTGACCCTGGCCGGGGTCCCCATCGGTGACGTCCGTGACGCGCCTCCTCGGTTGCGCGACGCGCTCGCCACCAGCGACGTGGTCGCGGCTGAGGACACCCGGCGGCTCAATCGGCTGGCCCGTGACCTCGACGTCAAGGTGGCCGGCCGGGTGCTGTCCTACTTCGACGGCAACGAACAGGCCCGGGCCGGTGAGTTGATCGAGGCGCTGGAGGACGGCGACGACGTCCTCCTCGTCACCGACGCGGGCATGCCCGGGGTCTCCGATCCCGGTTATCGGCTCGTGGTGGCGGCAGCCGAGGCGGGGATCCGGGTGACCGCCATCCCTGGAC
>JBAVXU010000003.1:0-2191 GCA_049698415.1 Mycobacteriales bacterium | reverse complement strand
TGATCGGTGTGGAGACGTCCGCCGGTGGCGTGGGGCGGCACTACGACGCGCGCTCGGCCGGCGGCCTGCTCGACGGCTGGCTGGTCGACACCCGCGACGCCGACGCAAGCGTCCCGGGCGTGACCGTACGACCGGTGCCGCTGATCATGAGCGACGTCGAGGCCGCGGCGGCGATGGCCCGGGCTGCGCTGGAGCTGGCCGGTGTCTGAACTTCCGCAGGTTCCCGAAGGCGTTCAGGTGTTGCCTGTCACCGGACTGCCCGAGGTGCAGCCGGGGGACGATCTCGCCGCCATCGTGACCGTCGGGGCCCCTTGGCTGCGCGACGGTGACGTCGTGGTCGTCACCTCGAAGATCGTCTCCAAGGCCGAGGGCCGGCTGATCCCCCGGCCGACCGAGCCCGTCGCGCGGGAGGCGGCCAGGCTGGCCGCAGTCGAAGGCGAGACGGTCCGCCTGGTCGCATCCCGCGGTCGCACCCGGATCGTCGAGACGCGGCACGGCCTGGTGCTCGCCGCGGCTGGTGTCGACGAGTCCAACGTCCCGCCCGACCAGCTCGCCCTGTTGCCCGCCGACCCGGATGCATCGGCCCGAAGGATCCGCGACGGCCTGCTGATCACCCTCGGTGTCGATGTCGGCGTCGTCATCAGCGACACGATGGGACGGCCCTGGCGCACCGGTCAGGTCGACGTCGCCATCGGCATCGCCGGGATGACGGCCCTGCGCGATCACCGCGGCGAGATCGATGCTTTCGGCAACGAGCTCACTGTGACCGAGATCGCCGTTGCCGATGAGGTCGCCGCCGCGGCCGAGTTGGTCAAGGGCAAGCTGGACGGGATCCCGGTGGCAGCGGTCCGCGGGTTGTCCATTGTGGACGACTCGACCGGGTCGCGGGCGCTGCTGCGGGAGGCGCAGGAGGACATGTTCCGGCTCGGCACCGACGAGGCGATGCGCGCGGCAGTCACATCCCGTCGCTCCGTACGCGACTTCAGCGACAACCCGGTCGACCGCGCCGCCGTGCTGCGAGCGGTCGGCGCTGCCGTGACGGCGCCGGCACCGCACCACACGACGCCCTGGCGGTTCGTCCTGGTGGAGTCCCCCGACGTGCGCACCCGGCTGCTCGATGCGATGGCGGAGCAGTGGGCGACCGACCTGCGCGCCGATGGGTTCGACGAGGCGGCGATCGGTCGGCGGCTGCACCGCGGCGACCTACTCCGCGCCGCGCCGTACCTCCTCATCCCATGCCTCGTCCGATCCGGCGCGCACGACTATTCCGACGACCGCCGGGCCACGGCGGAGCGGACCATGTTCGATGTCGCGATGGGCGCCGGCGTGGAGAATCTGCTGATCGCACTGAGCGCCGAGAAGCTCGGCTCCTGCTGGGTCTCCTCCACACTGTTCTGCCCGGACGTCGTACGCCGCACGCTCGAGCTCGCCCCCGATTGGGAGCCGATGGGCGCAGTGGCAGTCGGCCACGCCGCGCAGACTCCGCCGGAGCGGCCGCCGCGCGATCCGGATGACTACATCGCGATCAGGTAGCCGCGCGACTCAGAGCCGGCGGTAATCCCGGATCGTTGCCCGCGGCCCCCGCCGGGGCGGTGCCATCCCGGACAACTCGACCAGGCGTACGACGCGATGGCGGTGCGGGCGGTACTCCTCGAGGAGTTCGAGCATCCCGTCGTCGTCGACCGGCCGGCCGGTCAATGCCCAGCCCACCATTGACGGGAGGTGATAGTCGCCCACGGACACCGCATCGGCATCGCCCAGCGCACGCTGGGCCACCTCTGCCGCCGTCCAGACCCCGATGCCCGGCACCGCCCGCAGCCGGCGCAACGCATCGGCCGGCTCCATCACGGCGCATTCCTCGAGCCGGTTGGCGACCGTTGCCGCCGCCCGGATGGTGCGCCGCCGCTGCTGGTCCACCCCGGCCAGATGCCACTGCCAGTCGGGCAGTGAGAGCCAGGTCCGCGGGGTCGGCGCGACCCACATGCCGGCCGGGACCGGCCCGGGCGCCGGGTCGCCGAACCGGGTCACCAACTCTCGCCAGGATCGCCGCGCCTCGACTCCGGTGACCTTCTGCTCGAGAACCACCGGGACGATCTGGTCGAAGACCAGGCCGGTACGGCCCAGGCGGAGTCCGGGGTGGCTGCGCAGCACTCGCCGCAGCACCGGGTGCTGCGGGTCGAAACCGTCCGGC
>JBAVXU010000002.1:0-1766 GCA_049698415.1 Mycobacteriales bacterium | reverse complement strand
GCCTCACAACCGAGGGAATCGGCACCGAATCTGCTGTCGGCCTGCTGATGGGGCGGTCGCGCGAACTCGCGGTGGGAATGATCGCCGCGTTGTACGCCGGCGCAGCGATGCTGCCGCTCGACCCGTGGCAGCCGCCCGCACGGCTCGCCACCATCGCCGCTGATGCTGCGCCCGCCACGATCCTCACGACGGCGGACATCATCCGCCTCGGCGATATGCCGGCCGGCCCGTCGTACCTTCCGGTGCGGCTGAGTGCACCTGAAACTCAGCCGCGGCTAGCGGCGGGCGCGATGGCCACCCACCCGCAGGCACTGGCGTACATGCTCTACACGTCCGGCTCGACCGGTGCGCCGAAAGGTGTCGGCTGCACGCATGCCGGACTGCTCAACATGCTGGCGGAGGTTGACCGACTGGCCCCACTCGGCCCGAATGATCGCTGCGCCTGGTGGACCAGTCCCGGCTTCGACGTGACCATGTACGAGGTCTTCGCCGCGTTCCGCGCCGGTGCCGCACTGATCACCTGCCCGGACGACGTGCACGACGATGCCGATCGGTTCGCCGCCTGGCTGGCCGCGCAGCGGATCACCAGCGCGTACGTACCGCCCCACCTGCTGCCCGGGCTCGCCCAGTGGGCGGCCGACCATCCCGGTCGGACTGCGCTGCGCCGCGTCCTCGTCGGCGTGGAACCGATCCCCGAACCCTTGCTCCGCCAGATCAACCGGATGGCTCCGGGACTGGTCATCGTCAACGGATACGGCCCGACCGAGGCGACGGTGTGATGCACCCTGCACACGATCGACACATCGGGCACCCGGTCCGGTCCTGCACCAATCGGTAACGGGCTTCCCAACGCACCGGTCTACCTGTTGGACGACAAGCTCCGCCCAGTGCCCGTCGGCGGGATCGGCGAGGTCTACGCGGCAGGGACCTCGGTTGCCCGCGGCTACGTCGGCGAACCCGGTGCGACTGCGGCGAGGTTCATCCCCGACCCGTTCGGGTCCGGCGCCCGGATCTACCGCACCGGCGACCTCGCTCGCTGGCGTCCAGAGGGAGTTCTGCAGTTCGTGGGCCGTATCGACGGCCAACTCAAGGTCCGTGGCATGCGGGTGGAACCGCGGGAGATCGAGTCGGCGCTGTCAGCCCATCCGGCGGTTCGTACCGCTGTCGTCATAGCCGGACAGCGAGACGGGCAGATCGTGCTCACCGGCTACGTCCAGGTCACCGCGCCGGTCGAGGACCATCGCTCACTCGCACTCGCTCTGCGGCACCGGCTGCGCCGGGTGTTGCCGCCACCGATGGTCCCCGCCCACGTGATCTGCCTCACCGAGTGGCCGGTCACGGTCAACGGCAAGATCGACCGGGCCCGGTTGCCCGAACCGATGCCGGAAGTGCCCGGCGGTGAACGGCCCCGCGGGAAGACTGAACTGGTAGTCGCGGAAGCCTGGTCCAGAAGTCTCGGCTGCGCCGACGTGCGCCGAACCGACGACTTCTTCGACCTCGGCGGAGATTCGCTGGCGGCGGCACGCGTAGCCGGAGACATCTGCCGCACCCTGCACGTCGATCTGTCACCGGCCGACGTCCTGCGCAATCCCACGGTCAGTGGCCTGGCGAACTTGCTCGAGCCCACGGCGAACCACCCGGCTACCGCCGCCCCCGCACCGCCATCTGCCATGTTCGAACACCTGGCCGGGTTGGACGACGACGCTCTCGCGCGGCTATTGGCAGAGCCGGCCGAGGACGGCACGGATGACTGACGTCACCGTGCG
>JBAVXU010000001.1:0-11955 GCA_049698415.1 Mycobacteriales bacterium | reverse complement strand
GTGCGAGGCGACGGCGGGGCAACCGGGCCGGTCGTGACCTGCCGGTGGCGGTCGCCGTCGGACTCGGTCTCGGCGCGATCGTCCTCGTCCCCCTCTTCCTGGCCAGGCCGGTCTTCCTCGGCGTCGTCGTGGTGGCCATCGCCGTCGGGACCTGGGAGATGGTGCACTCGCTGGAGCCGGTGCACGCCAAGGCGGCACTGCCGCCGCTCATCGTCGGCGGCACCGGGATGCTGCTCGCTGCATGGTTCGGCGGTCCCGAGGCACTGATCATCGGTCTGCTCCTGACAGCAGTGGCCATCTCGTTGTGGCGGCTGGCGGAAGGGCCGGAGAACTATCTGCGCGATGTCGCGGCGAGCGTGCTGGTCGCCGCGTACGTGCCGTTCCTGGCCGGCTTCTGCGTCCTGCTCACCGCCCCCGGAGACGGAGCGGTCCGGGTGATCACGTTCATCGCAACCGTCGTCTGCAGCGATGTCGGCGGCTACGCCCTGGGCGTGCTGATCGGGCGCCATCCGATGGCACCGACCGTGAGCCCGAAGAAGTCGTGGGAGGGCTTTGCCGGCTCGCTCGTGGCCTGCCTCATCGGTGGCGTCCTCTTCGTCACCCTGCTCTTCCACGGTGCCGGCACCTGGTGGGAGGGTCTCATCCTCGGCGGTGCGGTCGCGATCGCGGCCACGATCGGCGACCTCGGCGAGTCGATGATCAAGCGTGACCTGGGGATCAAGGACATGGGAAGCCTCTTGCCCGGCCACGGCGGCGTGATGGACCGGCTCGACTCCCTCCTGCTTGCCGCACCGGTCGTCTACCTGCTCCTGCAGCTGTTCGTGCCGGCGTGATGGCCGACGCTCGGCTCGTCTTCACACCGGCGCCGAGGTCCCGCCCGCCCCAGCACCTCGCCGACCTCGACGCCGAAGCGCGCCGGGATGCCGTCGTCGGCCTCGGCCAGCCGGCCTACCGCGCCACCCAGCTCTCGGCGCACTACTTCGACCGACTCGCCGACGAGCCGGCCACGATGACCGACGTGCCGGCGGCCGTACGAAACCAGTTGGCGACGGCCCTGCTGCCGGAATTGCTCAGCGTGGTCCGCCACGTCGAGTGCGACGGTGGGACTACCCGCAAGACCTTGTGGAAGGCCTTCGACTCGACGCTCATCGAGTCAGTGCTGATGCGCTATCCGGACCGGGCGACGATCTGCGTGTCGAGCCAGGCTGGGTGCGGCATGGCCTGCCCGTTCTGCGCCACCGGCCAGGCTGGGCTGACCCGCAACCTGTCAACCGGCGAGATCGTCGAGCAGGTCGTCGCGGCGGCGCGTGCGCTGTCCCGAGGCGAGATGGCCGGCGGTCCCGGCCGTGTGTCCAACGTCGTGTTCATGGGCATGGGGGAGCCGCTGGCCAACTACGCCCGGGTCATCGCTGCCGTCCGCCGCCTCACGGACCCGTCTCCGCAGGGCCTGGGCATGTCGCAGCGCAGCATCACCATGTCGACCGTCGGACTGGTGCCGGCGATGCGGCGACTGACCGGCGAGGGTCTCAACCTGACGCTTGCCGTGTCCCTGCACGCCCCCGACGATGCTCTGCGCGACACGTTGGTGCCGGTCAACACCCGGTGGAAGGTCGCCGAGGTTCTCGACGCGGCCTGGGAGTACACCGCCGTCACCGGCCGGCGCGTATCGATCGAGTACGCGATGATCCGCGACGTCAATGATCAGCCGGGGCGGGCCGACCTGCTCGCCGGTCTGCTCCGGGGCAAGCTCGCTCATGTGAACCTCATCCCGCTCAACCCCACCCCCGGCAGCGAATGGGATGCCAGCGACCTGGGTGTGCAGCGAGAGTTCGTCCGTCGGCTTCGAGCCGGCGGGGTGGCGACCACCGTGCGTGACACGCGCGGTCGCGAGATCGGTGGAGCCTGTGGTCAGCTCGCCGCTCGGGACAGCTGACCGCGTCGTGCGGCCCGGAAACCGGCGTTGCAGTGGCTAGCGGCGCAGGCCGTTGCGGCGCATGGCCCAGTCGACGGCGAACACGACGAGAAGTGTTGCAGCGACGCCGATGAGCCAGAGGTTCTCGATCCGGCTCTTGTGGTTGGCGAAGATCATCAGCACCAGGATGACCGCGGAGAGCAGCCCGCCGATGCGCGCGGCGACCGGGTGTCCGGGCTTGTGCTGGTCGGGTGAAGTAACCACCTGAGCATTGTGTCAGAGCCCCGTCGGCACGAGACAATGCGTGTGACGCCGGCCCGCCGCGCACCGCCTGCACCGAAACGGAGCTGATCAGAATGAGCCAGGCAGACCTCACCGCTCGGCACCGAGCGGTCATGCCCTCGTGGCTGACGCTCTACTACGACCAGCCCATCGAGATCGTGCGGGGCAGCGGGCGGCGCGTCGTTGACGGCGACGGCAAGGAGTACCTCGACTTCTTCGCCGGCATTCTCACCAACATCCTCGGCTACGACGTGCCAGAAGTACGCAGTGCCATCGAGGAGCAGGTGGCCAGCGGCATCCTGCACACGTCCACGCTCTACCTCATCCGGTCGCAGGTGGAGTTGGCCGAGCGGATCGCGGAGTTGTCGGGGATCCCCGATGCCAAGGTGTTCTTCACCGCCTCAGGCACCGAGGCGATCGAGCTGGCGCTGCTGCTGAGCACGCAGTCGCGGCGCAGCAACACCATCCTGGCGATGCGCAACAGCTATCACGGCAGGTCGTTCGCGGCGATGGGGGTCACCGGCAACCGTGGGTGGTCGGCCTCGTCACTGACCCCGGTCAACGTGTCCTACGTGCAGGGCAGTTATCGCTACCGCAGTCCCTTCCGCGATCTCGACGACGCTGCCTACATCGCTGCTTGTGTCGCCGATCTGCGCGATGTGATCGACATGACGACCGCGGGAGACGTCGCCTGCCTGATCGCCGAGCCGGTCCAGGGTGTCGGCGGCTTCGCGATCCCGCCGGACGGTCTGTTCGGGGCGTTCAAGGAAGTGCTCGACGAGTACGGAATCCTCTTCGTCTCCGACGAGGTGCAAACGGGCTGGGGTCGCACCGGTGAGAACTTCTGGGGATACCAAGCGCACGGGGTGACACCCGATGCGCTCGCCTTCGCCAAGGGCCTGGGCAACGGGCTGACCATAGGCGGTGTGGTGGCCCGTGGCGACCTGATGGACTGTCTCGGCGCCAATTCCATCTCGACGTTCGGGGGCAACCCGTTGTCGACTGCGGCCGGGCTGGCCACCCTGGACTACCTGGTCGCCAACGATGTCCAGGCGAATGCCCACAAGGTGGGCTCGCAGTTGCTGACCGGCCTACGCGGCCTGGAGGACAAGGTGCCCGGCGTCGGCGATGTCCGCGGCAAGGGTCTGATGGCTGGGGTCGAATTCGTTGCGCCGGGGACGATGACGCCGGATCCAGGCGAGGCCACTCGGGTGCAGGAAGCGGCCCGGGAGGCCGGCCTGCTGCTCGGCAAGGGCGGGTTGCACGGCAACGTGCTCAGGATCGCCCCGCCCATGACCCTGACCGAGGCGGAGTGCGACGAGGGACTCGACATCCTGGCGCGGGCTGTCAATCGCTGACTCAGTGAAAGCGGGGCGATCCAGACAACTACGCAGAGTGTGGGGGTCTTGTCGAACACCGCAACCAATGATTTGATAACGGACGGGTCACGGCGTTGGTCGTTTAGGACGACATATGCCGCTTCCCGCGCTAGGCGTCGCAGTGGCTGGGTGGTGGCAGATCAGGCACCCCCTAAGGGTTCGACTCCCTTCGACGCCGCCTGTCAGTGGGTTCGTTGCTTGCACCTACCGACTCATCGCCTGCTTGTAGCGGCGCGTCGCCAACGGCACGAAAACCACGAGCAGAACCGCTATCCATCCCAGCGAACTCAACACCGGATGCTGCAGCGGCCACACGTTCGGCGGAGGCGCCAGCGGGCTGGTGTTGCCGAAGAGTTCGCGCGCGGCCTGGGTCACCGACGAGATGGGATTCCACTCGGCGAAGACCCTCAGCGGCCCGGACAACTGCTCTGCAGACACAAAGGTGTTCGCGATGAAGGTCAGCGGAAACACCAGGATGAAGCTGGCGTTGTTGAACACCTCCGGGGTGCGCACCATCAGTCCGGCAAGGGCCATCACCCAAGAGAACGCATAAGCGAACAACAGCAGCAGGGCGAATCCGGCCAGCGCCTCGAGCACCGAGGATCTGATCCGCCACCCCACCAACAGTCCGGTGATCGACATGATGACGATGACCAAGACGTTGTTGATCAGGTCGCTGGTGGTGCGGCCCACGAGGACCGCGGAGCGGGCCATCGGCAATGAGCGGAATCGATCGACGATGCCGCGCTGGATGTCGAGCGCCAGCCCGCTGCCGGTAATGGTCGAGCCGAAGATCATCGTCTGGGTGAAGATGCCGGCCATCAGGAACTCGCGATAGGGCACCCCAGGGATGCGGATCGCGCTACCGAAGACGTAGGCGAACAGCAGCACGAACATGATGGGGGACAGGGTCGAGAACACGAGCAGGTCGGGCACGCGCCTGATCTTGATCAGATTGCGCTTGGCGACCACCATCCCGTCGCCGAGTCCTTGCGTCAGCACGCTCATCGGAGTGCCTCCTCAGCCTCTTGGCCGGCGCCCTTGCTGCGTCCCGGCTCGTCTTCGGCGCCCGCCTCCTCGGCAGCGTGCCCGGTCAGGGACAGGAAGACATCGTCGAGGGTGGGCCGGCGCAGCGCGATGTCGAGCACGGGCACCGAATCCGCCTCCAGCCGTCGGGTCGCGTCGATCAGCACGTCGGTCCCCCCGGAGACCGGGACGGTGAGGGAACGCGCCTGCTCGTCGATGACAACTTCGCCGACTGCCAGCGAGATCAGGGCATCTCTCGCGGCCGTCAGCCCATCGACACTGCTCACCGTCAGAGAGAGGCGTTTGCCACCCACCTGGTTCTTCAGCTCGTCCGAGGTGCCGCTCGCGATGACCCGGCCGCGGTCGATCACGGCCACCTGATCGGCCAGCCGGTCGGCCTCCTCGAGATATTGCGTGGTGAGAAGCAGGGTGCTGCCCGAGGCCACGAGGTCGGCGATGACCTCCCACATGGTGAGCCGGCTGTGCAGGTCGAGGCCGGTGGTCGGTTCGTCGAGGAACAGCAGCGGCGGCGCAGCGACCAGCGCACCGGCCAGGTCGAGCCGGCGTCGCATGCCGCCGGAGTAGCCCTTGACCGTGCGGTCTGCCGCATCATCCAGCCCGAACCGCTCGAGCAACTCACGAGCGCGCCGTCGACTCGCCCGCCGGCCGAGGTGATAGAGCCTGCCCACCATGTCGAGGTTCTCGAAGCCGGTCAGGTCCTCGTCGACGGCGGCGTACTGCCCGGACAGCCCGATCATCTGGCGCAGCCGATGAGCATCGGCCACGACGTCGAGGCCGCCGACCCTGGCCTGCCCGGAGTCGGGAACCAGCAGCGTCGTGAAGATGCGTACGGCCGTCGTCTTGCCGGCCCCATTGGGACCGAGCAGGCTGGTCACGGTGCCCTCGGGCACCGCAAGGTCCAAGCCGTCGAGGGCCACCACCGACTTGTAGCGCTTGACCAGCCCGGTGGCCTCGATCGCGTATTTCATCGGCTCTCCCTCGCCAGCAAGACACCCCGACGGGTGCCTACATATCGTGCCCGGGGGGTCTGACAGCCGGGTACGCCTGCGTACCGCAAAACTAATCCGACCAGCGTCTGGAACGCACGAGAGATTCCCGCCTCGTCGGCAGGTTCAGCGCAGCAGCAGGATCACTCCGACGAGGCCGCCGACCACCACGATGGTCCAGCGCAGGACCGCGTCCGGTATTCGCCGGCCCAACCTCGCGCCGGCGAATGCGCCGATGATGGCGCCGACCGCGATCAGGGCGGCCGCCGTCCAGGCGACATCGGTGACGATGATGAAGAGGATTCCGGCCACGCCGTTGACGATCGCCGCCAACACGTTCTTGAGGGCGTTGATGCGTTGGAGGCTGTCCTCGACGATCATGCCCAGCAGGGCGACCAGGATGACACCCTGAGCGGCACCGAAGTATCCGCCGTAGACACCGGTGGCAAAGACCCCGAGCAGGCCGAGGATCACCCGCTTGCGGCTGGGTGCCCCTGACCCTGGCCCGCGCTTGAGTCGCGGCTGCAAGGCGATGAGTACGCACGCCACGAGGATCAGCACTGGGACGACGGTCTCGAAGACCTTTCCCGGCAAGCGGAGCAACAGGATGGCCCCCGTGACGGCGCCCAGGGCCGAGCAGATGCCGAAGGCCACGGACCGCCTCCGCTGACCGCGCAGTTCGCGCCGATAGCCGACGGCGCCTGCGATGGATCCCGGGGACAGCCCGACGCTGTTCGAGACGTTCGCCAGCACTGGCGGGTATCCGACGGCGAGCAGGGTGGGGAAGGTCACGAGCGACCCTGAGCCGACGATCGTGTTGACCGCGCCCGCCACCATTCCGGCAGCCAGCACGGCGAGAGCCTGCAGCGGTGACATTGCCGAACAGCGTACGGAAGGCGCGGCAGTCGAGGCCGTACTGCCCCGGCGTGCCAGAGTGGAGATGTGCTGCGGGTCGCGATCATCGGGTCAGGGCCGGCCGGGATCTACGCCGCCGACGCGCTGTCCCGCGACGGGGCTGCGAGCGTCGACGTCATGGATCGGCTGCCGGCGCCGTACGGCCTGGTGCGCTACGGGGTCGCCCCCGACCACCTCAAGATCAAGTCGATCATCCTTGCGCTGCAGAAGGTTCTGGAGCTGCCAGGCGTCCGCTTCCTGGGCAACGTCGACGTGGGGCGCGACCTCACCCTCGCCGACCTGCACGAGCACTACGACGCTGTCGTGTTCGCCCACGGCGCCGCCGTCGATCGCCGGTTGGACGTGCCGGGCGAGGACCTTCCCGGCAGCTTCTCCGCCCGCGAGTTCGTGGCGTGGTACAGCGGCCACCCGGATGCCGAGCTGGGCCGGTTCACCCTCGAGGCGCGCAGCGTCGCCGTGATCGGTGTGGGCAACGTCGCCGTCGACGTCGCCCGGGTGCTGGCCAAGACCGCCGACGAACTGCGAAGTACGGATCTGCCCGACCACGTCCTCGACGTCCTTGCCCGCAGCCAGGTGCAGGACGTCCACATGATCGGGCGAAGGGGGCCGGCCCAGGCGAAGTTCACGACCAAGGAGCTGCGTGAGCTCGGCGAGCTGTCCAATGCAGACGTCCTCGTCGACCCGGGTGAGCTTCAGCTCGACGCAGCCAGCGAAACCGCCATCGCCGAGCATCCGGCCGTACGGCGAAACGTCGAGGCGCTGCAGGAATGGTCCCAGCGCGAGCCGGCTGGACGACCGCGCCGGGTGCACCTGCGGTTCCTGCTCAGGCCGGTCGAGGTGCTCGGCACCGAGCGGGTCGAGGGACTCGTCCTCGAACGCGGCAAGCTCGACGGCACCGGTCGGGCTGTGCCCACCGGGGAGCGGTCCAGCATCGACGCCCAGATGCTGCTGCGATCGGTCGGGTACCGCGGGCTGCCCGTCCGCGGGCTGCCCTTCGACGAGGACACCGGCATCGTGCCCAACGAGCAGGGGAGGGTTCTCCGCGAGGGCGTTGTCGCGCCGGGGGAGTATGTCACCGGCTGGATCAAGCGTGGCCCGACCGGCGTCATCGGCACCAACAAGGGCGACGCCAAGGAGACGGTCGCCGCGCTGCTGGGCGATGCGCCGGCTCTGGTGCCGGCCGCCGTACGAGACGCCGACGCGATAGTGCAGCTGCTCGCCGAGCGCGGCGTCGGCGTCGTCATCTGGGACGGCTGGCAGGCCATCGACACCGCGGAGCAGGAGCGGGGTCGCGCGCAGGGCCGGGACCGGGTCAAGATCGCCGACCGGGCAGAGTTGCTGAGGCTGGCCGGCGGAGGCTAGCGCCGCCCAGGCTGGTGGTCCTCCCGGCCATCATCGTCGACGCGACCATCGTCCGGGCGCTGCTCGTACCGGCCACGATGCGGCTCCTGGGCCGCGCCAACTCGGTGGGCGCCGGGCCCGTTGCGGCGGGTCTACGCGAAATACGGCTTGCGCGAGGCATAACCCCGGGTGAGGGATGATGGAGGGGTGACAACGCGGGACATCGTGCTGCTCGGATCCACCGGGTCCATCGGCACCCAGGCGATCGACGTGGTCCGGCGCAACCCTGAGCGCCTGCGTGTGGTGGCCATCGCAGCCGGTGGGGGCAACGTCGAGTTGCTCGCCGAGCAGGCCTTGGACCTCGGGGTCGATGCAGTCGCCGTGGCCCGGGCCACCACAGCCCAGGACCTCCAGCTCGCGTTCTACGCCGCTGCGCAGGCGCGCGGCTACTCCGTCGGCGACTTCGCCGTACCCAAGATCCTGGCCGGCCCGGACGCCGCCACCGAATTGGCGGGCTGGCCGTGTGACGTCGTCCTCAACGCCATCACCGGGTCGATCGGGCTGGCACCGAGCCTGGCCGCCCTCGACGCCGGCCGGACCCTCGCCCTCGCCAACAAGGAGTCCCTCATCGCCGGCGGCCCGCTGGTCGCCCGGCGGGCGCGGCCCGGTCAGCTCGTACCCGTCGACTCGGAGCACTCGGCGCTGGCCCAGTGCTTGCGCGGCGGGCGCGACGGCGAAGTCCGGCGGCTGATCCTCACGGCCAGCGGGGGTCCGTTCCGGGGCCGTACGCGGGCTGAGCTGTCCGATGTCACCCCCGAGCAGGCCCTGGCCCATCCGACCTGGGCGATGGGACCGGTCGTGACGATCAACAGCGCCACCATGGTCAACAAGGCACTCGAGGTCATCGAGACGCATGAGCTGTTCGCGGTTCCCTATGACGCCATCGAGGTCGTAGTGCACCCCCAGTCGGTGGTGCATTCGATGGTGGAGTTCGTCGACGGCTCGACGATCGCCCAGGCCAGCCCCCCGGACATGCGGCTGCCGATCGCGCTCGCCTTGGCCTGGCCCGAGCGCTTGCCCGACGTCGCCCCTGCGCTGGACTGGTCGACCTCTCACGACTGGAGCTTCGAGCCGCTGGAAACCGAAGCGTTCCCTGCCGTGGGCCTGGCGCGGGCGGCCGGGCTGGCCGGTGGTTGCGTCCCCGCGGTGTTCAACGCGGCCAACGAAACGTGTGTGGCGGCCTTCCTGGCCGGCCGACTACCCTTCCTGGGCATCGTCGACACGCTGGACCGCGTTCTCAGCGAGGCACCCGAGTTCGGGAACCCTGAGACGGTCGCCGATGTTGTCCATGCAGAGGATTGGGCGCGGGCCCGCGCCGCGGAATTCGTCGACTCCGACCTGACCAGGGGTGTGGTGAGCTGATGTACGCCCTTGGGGTGCTGCTGTTCGCGGTCGCCATCGCCGGGTCGATCATGCTGCACGAGGCCGGGCACATGGTCAGCGCCAAGAGGTTCGGCATGAAGGTCACCCAGTACTTCCTGGGCTTCGGCCCCACCCTGTGGTCGTTCCGGCGCGGCGAGACGGAGTACGGCGTCAAGGCCATCCCGGCCGGGGGATTCGTCAAGATCATCGGGATGACCCCGCTCGAGGACGAGGGCGACACCAACGAGCCACGGGCGTTCTGGCGCGCGCCGGTGTGGAAGCGCACGATCGTGCTCAGCGCGGGCTCCATCACCCATTTCGCGCTCGGTTTCGTGTTGCTCTATGTCTGCGCCCTGTTCGCGGGACTTCCGGTCAATCCCAGCAACGAACCGGCCCGGATCGAGGCCGTCGCTCCGTGCGTCGTCGTCAGCTACGAAACGACGTCCTCGGGTGGCCTGCGCAACTGCCGGCCCACCGACCCGGCCGGTCCGGCCAACGTCGCCGGGCTGCACCCCGGCGACCAGATCGTGGCGGTCGGTGGCCGGTCGACGCCGACCCAGTCCGAGATGCTCAAGGCGATCCGGTCCTCGCCGGCCGGCCCCACTCCGGTCACCTACATCCGCGACGGGAAGCGCGACACCGTCAACGTCTCGCTGGTCAGCGTCAGCCGGCCACCCCTGGATCCGAACAGCAGCGCGAGCAAGCGTGAGCAGGTCTCGGCCATCGGGGTCCTGCTCGCCCTCCCGCCGCCGACACGCACGTACGGGCCGGTCGACTCACTCGGGCAGAGCGCGAACTTCACCGGCCAGTTCTTCAAGGGCACGTTCACCGCGATCGCGGCATTCCCGGAGAAGATCCCGATGCTGGTCGAGGCGCTGCGACCGGGCTCCCAGCGCGACCCCAACGGCCCGATCAGCGTCGTGGGCGCCAGCCGGCTCGGCGGGGAGGCATTGGCCACCAAGACACCGGGTGGTGCGACGACGTTCCTGCTCATCCTGGCCGGCCTCAACTTCTTTATCGGCGTGTTCAACCTCTTCCCGCTGTTGCCGCTCGACGGTGGCCACATCGCGGTCATCTGGTACGAACGGGTGCGGTCGTGGATCGCCGCCCGCTTCGGCCGGCCCGATCCTGGGCGGGTCGACTACACGAAACTCCTGCCGGTCACCTACGTCGTGATCGTGATCTTCGGCGGCATCTCGCTGCTGACGATCGCGGCCGACATCGTCAACCCAGTGAGGCTGTTCCAGTGAGTATCAATCTCGGGATGCCCGGCGTCCCCCCGGCGCCGCTCGCACCCAGGCGCAAGAGCCGGCAGATCCGGGTCGGATCGGTGCTGGTCGGCGGTGACGCACCGGTGTCGGTGCAGTCGATGACGACGACGCAGACCTCCGACGTCAACGCCACGCTGCAGCAGATCGCCGAACTGACCGCCACCGGCTGTCAGATCGTCCGGGTTGCTGTGCCCGACACCGACGACGCCGCGGCGCTGCCAGAGATCGCCCGGCACTCCCAGATCCCGGTGATCGCCGACATCCACTTCCAGCCGCGCTACGTGTTCGCGGCCATCGACGCCGGCTGCGCTGCCGTACGCGTCAACCCGGGCAACATCAGGAAGTTCGACGACAAGGTCGGCGAGATCGCCCGGGCTGCCAAGGACGCCGGCATCCCCATCCGGATCGGGGTCAATGCCGGATCGCTCGACAAGCGGATCCTGGCGAAGTACGGCCGGGCGACGGCGGAGGCACTGGTGGAGTCGGCCCTGTGGGAGTGCTCGCTGTTCGAGGAGCACGACTACCGCGATATCAAGATCTCGGTCAAGCACAACGACCCGGTCGTGATGATCAACGCCTACCGACTGCTCGCCAGGAGTTGCGACTACCCGTTGCACCTGGGCGTCACCGAGGCCGGGCCGGCGTTCCAGGGCACCATCAAGTCATCCGTGGCTTTCGGGGCACTGCTGGCCGAGGGCATCGGCGACACGATCCGGGTCTCCCTATCCGCCCCGCCGGTCGAGGAGGTCAAGGTCGGCAACCAGATCCTGGAATCCCTCGGCCTGCGCGAGCGCGGGCTGGAGATCGTGTCCTGTCCCTCCTGCGGCCGTGCGCAGGTCGACGTCTACAAGCTGGCCGAGGAGGTCACGGCCGGCCTCGAAGGTCTCGAGGTCCCCTTGCGGGTGGCCGTCATGGGCTGCGTGGTCAACGGGCCGGGTGAGGCGCGCGAGGCCGACCTCGGGGTGGCCTCGGGCAACGGCAAGGGCCAGATCTTCGTCAAGGGTGAAGTGATCAAGACGGTCCCGGAGTCCCAGATCGTGGAGACCCTGATCGAAGAGGCGATGCGACTGGCCGAAGCGATGGATGACGGCTCGGAGCAGGGACAGCCCAAGGTGACTGTCTCTTAACCGGCTCAACTCCTAGGCTGGCGCCCGACAGGTGTCCGCGGACGGAGGGGTTCATCGCGTGCTGACAACTGCCGGCGTGCGGCCGCTCGGCAGCCATGACCTCGCCGCCGCCCACGCGATCCTCGATGCCGATCCGGTCGCCAACGTCTTCGTCTCCTCCCGACTGCGCGCTGCGGGC
Organism: Mycobacteriales bacterium; assembly: GCA_049698415.1. Lineage (GTDB taxonomy): Bacteria > Actinomycetota > Actinomycetes > Mycobacteriales > QHCA01 > QHCA01. Next base: position 95 of record JBAVXU010000001.1, on the reverse strand, counting down.
GTCGAGCCTCGCCGGCTGGGCGCAGAGGTGTGGGGGTACTTCGGCACCGGCCCGCTGGAATCCCTCTGTTACGCAGGCGCGAACCTCATCCCGGT